>CAMAYC010000047.1 GCA_945862125.1 Reyranella massiliensis 521 | reverse complement strand
GCGGCTGCGTCCTGACGGTTGCCGACCGGCCAGGCGAGCAGCCCTCGGGCGATGCGCCTTTCGACCGGTGGCTGCACAAGCAATTGCACGAACTCTACGATTCGATCGCGAGCGAGCCATTGCCTGACAATCTGGTCGCCCTGATCGATTGCGACGCTGCGCGCCGGAAGGCGCTGCGTGCGGGCGTCGACGACTAGGTTTTCGTCATCAAGCCGCAACGCTCCCCTGATTAGGAGGGGCGATGCAATTCGACATCCCCTCTCTGGGCGAACCGGCGCTACGGCTCGGCCTCGCACTGATCCTCGGTTCGGCCATCGGCATCGAGCGGCAATGGCAGCAGAAGATGGCGGGGCTACGCACCAATGCCCTGGTCGCGCTGGGCGCTTCGGGCTTTGTCGTATTCTCCGGTCTGGTGGGCGAGGGCGATCCCACCCGCATCGCCGCCCAGGTGGTGACCGGTATCGGTTTTCTGGGCGCCGGCGTCATCCTGCGCGAGGGCGTAAATGTGCATGGCCTCAACACGGCGGCGACGCTGTGGTGCTCGGCCATGGTCGGCACCATTGCCGGCGCGGGCTTCGCCGGCCCCAGCCTGCTGGCGGCGGCTTTCGTGATCGGGACCAACCTCCTGCTGCGGCCGCTGGTGCACGTCATGAACACCCGGCTGCTGACGTCGAGCGATGCGGAAACCCAATACACCGTGGAGATCGCCTGCAAGGGCGCCGATGAGGCACAGATGCGCTCGGTGCTGCTCAATGCCCTGTCGCAGGCCGGGCTCGGGCTTCGCCGTCTCGACAGCGAGGACATCGCCGACACCTCGAAGGTGACGGTGACGGCGCAGGCCGTCGCCGCCAAGCGTAACGACGCGGCGCTGGAACAGATCGTGGGCCGCCTCAGCCTCGAGCCCAACGTCTCGGCCGCGACCTGGCAGATCGACCGCTCGATTCCGGAGGGGTGAGGCAAGCGCGAAGCGCAGGCAATGAGATAGTTGCAAGTTCAACAGGTTTTGGGCTATATTCCTGATATCGTCGCTAGGCCTGTCTGCAAAGCCCGAGCTGACGCCGATCCGAACATTTGACCATGCCGCGCCCGGCGCGCTCGCCGGGTACGATCCCTGGAGGATGAGGGGCCGTCCCTCGGTAAGTGCCCCAGCGCTGAACCGTGAGTAGCAAGCAAAGGCTGCCCCCGCCGACGACCGTCCGGCAGTGGGGTGGACCGAGGCGCAAAAAGCGCGTCCGAGGACTAAGTTTTGACGGTCATCTGCAGCCGCCCCCCCAAGCTTGTCAGGGGTGGGGCCGCAGAGGCAGATTCTCACGATGTCACAGGTGGGGCGCTCAGCCCGTGTCACAACATTTGTCTCAACTTGGTGTGACACCATTGGGTGTGACACCGCCGCCCACATTGATGTTTCCCGTTCGACCACGTACATCGCACCCTTCTCCGGGGAGACGCCTTGAGGTCAATGGCCGGCGGTCGGCGAAACTACATGATTGCGGCAGGGCTGCTGGTGCTGCTGGCGATCGGTGCGTCGGTGCTGCCGTCGGCACTTTGGGCGTGCCTCCTGGCGGCAGTGCTTGGGCTCGCGGGCGTCGTGCTGCTGCGCGGCAACCGCTGGCGGACGGGTGCCCTGCTGGCCACGGCGCTTGCCGTCAGCCTGGCGCTCCTCGACGCCGTTGCAGGCTTCCTGACACCGACGCCGATCGGGCAGGGGCTCGTCAGGACGACCGATCCGAAATGGTGGCCGCCGCCCGATCCGACCCTGGGATTCCGCCCGCTGCCCAACAGCCAGGCCATCGCGACGGTGACGTTCGGGCCGGAGACGGTTTACCGCCGCACCTATCATTTCGACGACAGCGCCGCCCGCGTCACGCCGCCGGGGCCTGCCGGATCCGATACCTATCTGTTCCTGGGCGACTCCTTCATCTTCGGCCAGGGCCTGCCCGACGACCAGACCCTGGCCGCGCAGTTCGCCAAGGTGAACGACTACGCGGTGCGCACCGTCAACCTGGGCGTGCCGGGCTACGGGCCCAACCATCTCGTGCGCGCGATCGAAGCGGGTCTCCTCGATCGCTATGTCGGCCAGTCGGTCAAGGCGGTGGTGAGCTGGATCATTCCGGCACACCTCGCGCGGGTGACCGGCGACGGCTCATGGCTGGGCTCCTCGCCGCGCTACGTTCTCGAAGACGGCAAGCTGCGCCACACGGGTTCGTTCAACGAGTATCGCTGGACCCATCCGCTGGCCGGGCTGAAGTACCTGCTGGGCGAACAGTTCCTGTTCGTCGATGCGATCGGCATGCGCCAGCGCCAGGAAGAGCAGGCCGACCTGTTCGTGGCCCTGATGGCACGCCTGCAGCTGCTGGTGCGCGAGAAGTTCGGCGCGCCGCTGATCGTCGTCTATTCGTGGCCGGATGAAACCTCCCAGGCCAGCTACGGCGCCTCGTCGGACTTCCTGGTCACCGTGCTGAACAGGCTGCGCAAGCTCGGAATTCCGCTGGTCTCGGTCGACAGGCTGACCAGCACCACCGACGTGTCGCTGCTTCTCATTCCCCACGACGGGCACCCGACCGCCTACACCTATGAGCTGATCGCCGGCGAACTGACACGCCGCCTGAAGGCGCCCTGAATTCGCGGTGCGGTCGATAGCTCTGGACAGGCAGTGGGGCAGGCTCAAGTCTGGCGATCGACCAATGTCTTCACCGGAGGAGTCTCCCATGGCGCGGCTAGGATTTGGCGCATTTCTCGCCCCTCATCATCCCATCGGCGAAAATCCGATGCTGCAGTTCCGGCGCGACATCGCCTTCGTAAAGCATCTCGACGAGCTGGGTTACGACGAGTTCTGGTGCGGTGAGCATCATTCCTCGGGCTGGGAGATGATCGCCTCGCCCGAGATGTTCCTGGCCGCGGCCGGCGAGCACACCAAGCGCATCAAGCTCGCCACTGGCGTGATCTCGCTACCCTACCACAACCCCTTCAACGTCGCGCAGCGCATGGTGCAGCTCGACCACATGACCGGCGGCCGCGCGATCTTCGGTTCGGGCCCCGGCGCCCTGCCGTCCGACGCTTATGCCCTCGGCATCGATCCGATGACCCAGCGCGACCGCCAGGACGAGGGCATCGACATCATCCGCCGGCTGTTCCGCGGCGAGCGCGTGACGCAGAAGGGCGAGTGGTACGACCTGCACGACGCGGGCCTCCAGCTCCTGCCGCTGCAGGAGGAAATGCCCTTCGCCGTGGCCTCGCAGATCAGCCCGTCGGGCATGACGCTGGCCGGCAAGTACGGGATCGGCATCATCTCGCTGGGCTCGATGTCGACTGAGGGCCTGACTGCGCTGCCGACGCAGTGGGGCTTCGCCGAGAGCGCGGCCAAGAAACACGGCACGACCGTCGACCGGAAGAACTGGCGCGTGCTGCTCAACTGGCACATCGCCGAGACAGCTGAGAAGGCGCGCGAGGAGGCCAAGCACGGGCTGATGCGTTGGCACAATCAGTACATCCACGCGACGCTGCAGCGGCCGGGCTCGGTGGCCTACAAGTCGCCGGACGAAGCCGTCGAGCAGATCTCGGGCGCAGGCTCGGCCGCCGTCATCGGCACGCCGGACGACCTGATCAAGATGATCAAGGACGTCATTCGCCAGAGCGGCGGCTTCGGCACCTGCGTCGGCTTCGTGCACGACTGGGCCAATCCCGAGAACACCTTCCGCAGCTGGGACATGGTCGCGCGCTACGTGATCCCCGAGATCAACGGCTATGTGACCAAGCTTCGCGAGTCGGAGAAGTATCTCCAGGAGAATCGCGCCGTGTTCGATCGCGCCGGCCAGGCCATCATGGCCAAGATCATGGAAAACAAGGACGCTGCCGAGGCGCTCAAGGTCACGACCAACCCGCGCGTGACAGCGGCCGGCGCACAGGTGCCGAAGGGCCTGGGCAAGGCGGCGGAATAAAACCATGAAGTCGGCCTTGTGCAGGAAGCTCGGGATCGAGTTTCCTTTGTTCGCCTTCAGCCATTGCCGCGACGTCGTGGCCGCCGTGTCGAACGCCGGCGGCTTCGGCGTGCTCGGTGCCGTCGCCCACACGGCGGAGAGTCTCGAGATCGATCTCAAATGGATCGACGAGCATGTGAACGGCAAGCCCTACGGCATCGACCTGCTGATTCCCAACAAGATGGAAGACAAGGAGGGCGGGCTGACGGCGGCCGATCTCGAGGCGCGCGTGCCGCCCGAACATCGCCGGCATGTCGCGGGCCTGCTGGCCAAGCACGGCATCGATACGGGCGATCTCTGGACCACGCCCCAGGGTGATCACGACTATACCGACAACATGCGGGAAGGCGGCGCGGCGCGACTTCTCGATGTCGCCTTCAGCCACCCGATCAAGCTGTTCGTGAACGCGCTCGGTGTGCCGCCGCCGGCCATCATGGCGCGGGCGCGCGACAAGGGCATCCTGGTGGGCGCCCTCACCGGCGCCAAGGAACACGCGATCAAGCACGCGAAGGCAGGTGTCGACATTCTCGTGGTTGCCGGCACCGAAGCGGGCGGACACTGCGGCGAGATCTCGACCATGGTGCTGGTGCCCGAGGTTCTGCAGGCGGTCGAGGGCTACAAGGACATCGACGTGCTGGCGGCCGGCGGCATCGCGACCGGGCGGCAGATGGCGGCATGCATGGCAATGGGCGCCGCCGGCGTCTGGACCGCTTCGGTCTGGCTGACGACGGCGGAGGCCGAGACCACCCCGACGGTGAAGAAGAAGATGCTGGCCGCGACCTCGCGCGACACCGTGCGGTCGCGCAGCCGGACGGGCAAGCCGACGCGGCAGCTCAAGTCGGCCTGGACCGACGGCTGGCACGGCGAAAGCGCCCCAGATCCGCTGCCGATGCCGCTGCAGGGCCTCATCAGCCGTCCGGCGCTGGCCAAGATCGACAGGCTTGCCGCCGGCGGCCACGAAGGCGCCCAGCGGCTCGCCACCTATTATGTCGGCCAGGCGGTCGGCCTCATGAACACCGAACAGTCGGCGCGCTCGGTCGTCTACGACTTCATGAAGGACTATGCCGAAGCCGCGGAGCGTCTCGCGGGCACCCTCGAAGACTAGACCTGAATGCAGCACGCTGCCGAGGGTCCCCTTGATGGCATTAGAATACAACCTATACGGGATTTACTTGTAGGTTAATCGTTCTATAATTGTTCTCCTGAAGGATCGGGAGAACGACATGCAGGCAAGGGTGCGGACCGTGGCTTTCCAGGGCGTCGACGTCCTGCCGGTCGATGTACAGGTGATGATCGCGCCCGGGACCGTCGCCTTTGCCATGGTGGGCCTTGCCGACAAGGCGGTGGGCGAAAGCCGCGAGCGGGTGCGGGCGGCGCTCCGGGCGCTGGGTCTGGCGCTCCCGCCGCAGCGCATCTCGGTCAACCTGTCGCCGGCCGACCTCGCCAAGGAAGGCAGCCACTACGACCTGCCGATCGCGCTGGCGCTGCTCGCTGCCATGGGCGTGCTTACCCGTGAATGCCTGGAGGATTTCGTTGTGTTGGGCGAACTGGCGCTGGATGGAACGCTGAGCCGCGTACCCGGCGTGCTGCCCGCGGCCATCGCCGCGGCCTCGTCGGGGCGCGGCCTGATCTGCCCGGCGGTGTGCGGCGGCGAGGCAGCCTGGGGTGGCTTCGAGGCCGACGACTCCGATCGTCCTGCCATCGTCGCGGCTCCCTCGCTGCTCGCCCTGATCAACCATCTGCGCGGCCAGCAGACCCTGGCCGCGCCGGAGGCGTTGATCGCCGATGACCGATCCGTCTATCCCGACCTATCGGAGATCAAGGGCCAGGAAAGCGCCAAGCGCGTGCTCGAGGTGGCCGCGGCCGGCGGTCACAACCTCCTGATGATCGGCCCGCCAGGCTCGGGCAAGTCGATGCTGGCGGCGCGGCTGCCGGGCCTGCTGCCGCCGCACGAACCGGATGAGGCGCTGGAAGCCTCCATGGTCCGGTCACTGGCGGGCGATCTCACCGAGGGCAAGCTCAGTCGCCGCCGCAACTTCCGCGACCCCCACCATTCCGCGACCCTGCAGGCGCTGATCGGAGGCGGCCAGCGCGTGCGGCCGGGCGAGGTTTCATTGGCGCATCACGGTGTGTTGTTCCTCGACGAACTGCCGGAGTTCAGCCGCGCCACCCTGGAGGCGCTGCGCCAGCCGCTGGAATCGGGCCGCGTGACCGTGGCGCGCGCCAATGCCCACGTCACCTATCCGGCGCGCTTCCAGCTCGTCGCAGCGATGAACCCCTGCCGCTGCGGCCACCTGATGGAGCCGTCGCAATCCTGCGGTCGCGCGCCGCGCTGCGGTGTCGATTACCAGGGCAAGCTCTCGGGACCGCTGCTCGATCGAATCGATCTTTGCATTGATGTACCGGCGGTGGGCGCCGCCGATCTGGCGCTGCCACCACCGGCCGAGAGCTCTGCCGATGTCGCGGCGCGGGTGGCGGCGGCCCGCGCAGTCCAGCGCGAGCGGCTGGCCGAGCTCGATCGCAAGGGCAAGCTTCTGGCGGTCGAAGCCGATCCTGCGGCGGGCTTGTTGTCGGACAGGGCGCGCGGCTGGTCAAAGGCACGCTGCAATGCCGATACCGACGGAGCCCTGCTGGCCGCCATTGCCGAGCCCGACGCCGAGGGCCGGGCGCTGCTTACGCGCGCTGCCGAACGTCTCGGCCTCTCGGCGCGTGCGTGGCACCGCACCCTTCGGGTCGCACGCACGCTGGCCGATCTCGACGGCTCCCAGTCGGTGCGCCGTCTGCACATCGCAGAGGCGCTGAGCTATCGTCGTCCCCAGCCGCGCGCGGCTATGGCGGCGTAACTAGCCTCGGATCTCGATGCCGGCCCACTCCTCCAGCACCTTGGCCACGAAGGTGAAGTCCGAATCGGCACCGAACCGCGCCTTGGTGACGGCCAGCATCTGGCGGACCGCCGCCCCCACGACCATGGGAATGCCCATCGCCTCGGCCTCCTCGATGCAGAGACGAACGTCCTTGTAGGAAAGTCCCGTGGTGAAGCCGAAGTCGAACGTTCGCGGCAGGACGGCGCGCGGGAACTTGTCCTGCGTCGCGCTGTTGCGGCCACTTGAGGCATTGATGATGTCGATCAGGACCTTGGCGTCGAGCCCCGCCTTGACGCCCATTGCCATCGCCTCCGAGGTGGCGACGATCGCGGTGGCGGCGAGCAGGTTGTTCGCGAGCTTTGCCGATTGGGCAAGGCCCGGCTTTTCCCCGGTATGGAACAGCTTGCCGAAGACCTTCAGGACGGGCTCGATCTTCGGCAGAACGGGCTTGGGACACGACACCATGACGGCGAGCGTTCCGGCCTTGGCGCCGGTCACGCCGCCGCTCACCGGGGCATCGACCCAGCCGATCCGCCGCTCGGCGAGTTGGGCTGCCACTTCGGTGGCAACCGTGGGACCCGTGGTCGACAGGTCGATCACAAGCTTCACGCTGGAGCCGTTGATGATGCCGCCGTTGCCGCCCAGCACGACCTGCTTCACCACGTCGGGCGTCGGCAGGCTGATGATCACGATGCTGGCGACCGACGCGACCTCGGCCGGCGAGGCCGCGAGCTGCGCACCGCGCGCCACCAGCGGCGCGGTCGCCGCTTCGGACAGGTCATAGACGCAGAGGCGATGGCCTGCATCGAGCAGGCGCGAGGCCATCGGCCCGCCCATGCGTCCGACGCCGACGAATCCCAGAATGTCATCAGCCATATCGTTCCTCCACGGCGTGCTTACTCTTTCGTTCTCTTGGTATCGCTACCATCCTATAATCTCGTGGCCTCGAAAGCGTCAATCCGGAGCACGACCCACGATGAGCCGAAAGGCAAAGCGAAACGGTGGCGACGACATCAAGATGAGCGACATCGCCCGCCACGCCGGCGTGTCACCCATGACCGTGTCGCGCGCGCTACGCGCGCCGTCGACGGTGTCGGAGAAGATGCGGCGCAAGGTCGATGCTGCGGTGCGCGAGTTCGGCTATCTGCCCAACCGCATCGCCGGAAGCCTGTCGTCCAAGCGCTCGAATGTGGTCGGCCTGATCGTGCCGAGCATCCAGAATTCGCTCTATGCCAACATGATCCAGGCCATCTCCGACGTCCTGCGCGCCAACGGCTTTCATCTGATGATCGCCAACAGCGGCCATCGGCTCGACGACGAGGAGGCACTCGTTTCGGCGCTGCTCGCCCAGCGCGTCTGCGGCCTCGTCCTGCATAACACGACGCACACCAAGGGCGTCCGCGATCTCGTCGCCAAGACCGGCGTGCCGGTGATCGAGACCGGCAATCTGCCGGCCGAGCCGCTCGACATGGCCGTGAGCTATTCCAACTTCGAGGCCGCGCGGGCGATGACCGCCCATCTGGGCCGCCTCGGCTATCGCAAGATCGGTTTCGTGACCCTGCCGCTGCGCGACAACGACCGCTCGGAGGAACGCCGTCGCGGCTACTTCGCGGCGCTGAAGGAGCTCGGCCTGCCGGCCGATCCCAGCCTCGTACTAGAGGCACCCGGTGGTTTCAGCGAAGGCGGCGATGCCCTGGTGCGGCTGGTCCAGACGCATCCTGGCCTGGATGCCGCCTTCTTTGCGGGTGATGTACTCGCCGTGGGCGCGCTGTTCGAGTGCCAGCGCCGCGGCTGGGCGGTGCCCGGCCGTGTTGCCATCGCAAGTTTCGACGATCTCGATCTGCTGCGTCATGCCGTTCCTACGGTCACGACCCTGCGAATCCCGCGACACGAGATCGGCCGGCGCAGCGCTGAACTCCTTGTGAACCGCCTGCTGGGCGCGTCGCCTGAGCGCATCCGCATCGACGTCGGCTTCGAGATCGTCCAGCGCGAAAGCACCTGAAAGGACCTCATGCTGAAAAGCAAATGCGCCCTCATCACCGGCTCGACGCAAGGCCTGGGCTACGCCATGGCGGAGAGGCTCGCGGCCGAAGGCTGCCACATCATGCTGAACGGCTTTGGCGATCCGGCGGAGATCGAGGCCAGGCGCCGGCATATCGAGGACAGTCACGGCGTGCGCGTTCTTCACCATGGCGCCGACCTCGCCGTCCCCGCTCAGATCACCGACCTCGTCGAGACGGCGGATCGCGCCTTCGGGGCAATCGACATTGTGATCAACAACGCCGTCGTCCGGCATTTCGCACCGCTGGAAGATTTCAAGGTCGAGGATTGGGACCGGGCGCTGGCGGTCAATCTCTCATCGGCGTTTCACGTCACGCGGCTTGCGCTCCCCGGGATGCGCCGTCGCGATTTCGGCCGCATCGTCAACATCTCCTCGATCTACGGCCAGCGCGGCGCGGTGAACCGCGTCGACTACGTTACGACCAAGACGGCGCTGATCGGCTTCACCCGCGCCGTGGCGCTCGAAGTGGCCGGCCAGAACATCACCTGCAACGCCATCTGTCCCGGCTCGTCGCCGACGCCGGCGATCGAGCAGCGGCTGGCGGAGTTCGTGGCCCGCAACGAGGGTCTCTCGCGCGACGACGCGGTGCGTTCCTTCATGGCGTCGCGCCAGCCGTCTGGCCGCTTCGTGGCGATGGAGGGCGTGGCGTCGCTCGCCGCCGTTCTGTGCGGCCCGGCCGGCCGCGACATCACCGGCGCGGCAATTCCGATCGACGGTGGCTGGAGCGCCAGCTGACGGAATTCATGTATTTTCTGGTAGCGATACCACAAGCGCCCGCCTAGTATTTCTTCAACAGCAAAACCGGAGGAAGCCCCATGACCGTCACACGCCGACAGTTCGGCCCCGTCGCCGCTTCGATGGCCGCCATGGCCGCCGCCACGCCGGCCTTCGGCCAGGCGACCAACGAGAACGTCAAATGGCGCCTCACCTCGAGCTTTCCCAAGAGCCTCGACACGCTCTGGGGCGCATCGCAGACAATGGCGCGCGTCGTCGGCGAGATGACCGACGGCAAGTTCGTGCTGCAGCCCTTCGCCGCCGGCGAGATCGTCCCCGGACTGCAGGTGCTGGACGCGGTATCGAACAGCACGGTCGAATGCGGCCACACCTACACCGGCTATTACATCGGCAAGAACCCGTCCTTCATCTTCGACGGCTCGCTGCCGTTCGGCCTGACGCCGCGCCAGCACTATGCCTGGATGCTCTACGGCGATGGCCGGAAGCTGGTGGACGAGGTCTATGACAGCTTCAACGTCGTGGGACTGACCGCCGGCAACACCGGCGGCCAGATGTTCGGCTGGTTCCGCAAGGAGCTGAAGACGCCGGCCGACTTCGTCGGCCTCAAAATCCGCACCGCCGGCTTCGGCGGCAAGGTCTTCGCCAAGCTCGGCGCCGTGCCGCAGCAAATCGCCGGCGGCGAGATCTATCCGGCGATGGAACGCGGCACGCTCGACGCCTGCGAGTGGGTGAGCGCGTACGACGACGAGAAGCTCGGCTTCAACAAGGTGGCGAAATATTACTACACGCCGGGCGTCATGGAGGTCGAAGCCAACAATGTGTTGATGGTCAACAAGGCGGCGTGGGCCAGCCTGCCGCCGCGTTACCAGGCGATCCTCAAGTACGCCGGCTACTATGCCATGACCGACATGCTGGCATCATACGACGCCAAGAACGCACCGGCGATCGCCCGCCTGGTCGCCTCCGGCACGCAGCTCTCGGTGCTGCCCGAGGACGTCATCAGGGCGTTGCGCGTTGCGACCGAATCGGTGCTCGACGAGGAAGCGGCGCAAAGCCCGCAGTTCAAGAAGATCCTGACCAACTGGCGCCAGTTCCGCGCCGAGCAGCACCGCTGGTTCTCGATCGCCGACACCCGCGCCGAGCTTGCGGTCTATCGGAGCGACAGGACGTAGCGCTTCAGGGATCGATCAGCACCCCAGGGTTCATCATTCCCCTGGGGTCGAGTTCGCGCTTGGCGCCGCGCAGCGCCCGGGCAAACAACTCGGGCCGCTGCTTGTCGTAGAACGGCCGGTGGAAGCGGCCGACGGCATGGTGATGCGTGGTCGTGCCGCCATGCTCGACGGTCGCGGCCGTGCAGGTGCTCAACACTTCCATGAACTGGTCCAATGCCTTGGTCTTGTCGAGGATGCCGCCGAAGGTGAAGTAGAGGCACGGCCCGTCGGGATAGACGTGGGTAAAGCGGCAGGTGACAGTGCCCTCGCGGCCGGTCACCCGCTTGATCGTGTCCTTGGCGATCTTCGTGATCTTGCCGTGGAAGTCGCGCACACGCTCCCAGGTCATCGAGGTCTCGAAGGTCGAGCTGAGAATCCCCCGCGCCACGGCGTGCTCGCTGTAGTGTGGGGCGCGGATGAACTTGTTGCGCCAGGCGCCGGCGGCACCGCTGCGATGGGCGTTCTCGTCGTCGCCGCCCGACGCGTCGGCCACGCCGCCGTGGTCGCGGCAGATTTCCAGCGCCCGGGCCATCCAGGCGTCGAGCGGGTGGTCGGCCGATTCGAAGGCCAGCACCAGCACCGCCTCCTCGTTGCTCCACGGAATCCCGGGTAGCGCCTCGCGCGCTTCGAGCAGGCGGCAGTTGGCGGGATAGAGTCCCGCCTGGGTGATCTCGCGCACCGCGTCAGCGCCGGCAAAGAAATCCTTGAACCGCACGCTGGCCGAGGCCCGGAAGGTCGGCTTCTTGCGCAGCCGCACCCAGGCTTCGGTAATGATGCCCAAAATGCCTTCGGAGCCGATGAACATCCGGTCGGGCGAGGGACCGGCGCCGGAGCCGGGCAGGCGGCGCGATTCGAGCGTGCCCTGGGGCGTCACGACACGCGTGCTCTCCACGAAGTCGTCGATATGGGTGTAGAGCGTGGCGTAGTGGCCGCCCGAGCGCGTGGCGATCCAGCCGCCCAGGGTCGAGCAGCGATAGGCCTGCATGTAGTGGCGCATGGTGAACGGCGTGTCGCGCAGCGCATCCTCGATAGCGGGCCCGTAGATGCCGCCCTGGATGCGCGCGGCGTGGCTGACGGCGTCGACCTCCAGCACCTTGTCCATGTGGCGCATCGAGATCGTCACGACCTTGTCGAAGGAAGCGGCGGGCTCGATGCCCTTCACGACCGACGAGCCGCCGCCATAGGGGATCGCCTTGGCGCCGATCCGATCGCACCAGTCGAGGACTTCGATCACCTCCTGTTCGGTCCCAGGGAAGGCCACGGCGTCGGGCGGGTTGGGCACGGAGCGCATGAACATGCGTGTGGCATCGAAGCCCGCCTTGCCGTAGCTGTGTTCCAGCCGCGTCAGGTGATCGGTCCGCACCAGCGACTGCAGCGCCGCGGGCACGTCGACCCTGGGCTTGCGCAGGGTGATCTCTTCGGCTTTCGGAGGCGGCGTCACGTCGAAGCCGGAAAGCCCGTAGCGCTGGGCGATTTCGGCTTCCCAAGGCTTGATTTCCTCCGGCGAGAGGTCCTCGTCGGCATAGCCCCAGGCATAGAATTTCTTCTGGCGCCGCATGGTTCCCTCCGATTTGTTCTTGTTGTTGGTCAGGCCGCGAAAGCCATGGGCTTGTGCGAGCCCTTGATCTGGGTGCGATGCATGACGCGGCGCTGCGAGCTGTCGAACGGATCGCGGCGATGCATGGTCGAGCGGTTGTCCCACATCACGAGGTCGCCCAGCTTCCAGACATGCTCGTAGACGAAGCGCGGTTGAGTGACATGCGCCCACAGCGCTTCGAGTACGGCATCGGACTCCTCGCGCGAGTAGCCTTCGACGTAGGAGTTGCGACGCCGGCCGAGGTAGAGCGTGGCGCGGCCGTTGACCGGGTGACGCAGGATCGCGGGATGCCAGGCGCCCGGCGCTGCCATCGGATCGTCGGTCGGCGTCACGCCTTTGCGCAGATAGCCGCCGGAATTGTAGGTGCCGTCGTGCTTGACCCTGCGCCCCTCGATCTTGCGTCTGAGGTCGCCCGGCAGCGCATCGCATGCCGCCTGCATGCTGGTGAACCAGGTGTTTCCACCGGTCGAGGGGATTTCGAGCGAGTAGAGCATCGAGGCATCGGGCGGCGTGTCGAGGTAACTCATGTCGGTGTGCCAGACGGCCTCGCCGTCACCCAGCGCGCCGATCGGATCGCCCTTGGCGTCGAGCACGTTGGAGACGACGTAGATGTCGGGATAGCCCGGTGGGCTGATGCGGCCACGCTCCTGGTTGGGCGGCGGATCGAGTTCGCCGAAGCGGCGGCTGAAGGCCAGCAGGTCGTCGTCGCTGAGCGTCTGGCCGCGCAGCAGGATCATTGAATGAGCATACCAGGCCCGTTCGATCGCAGCGAAATCCTGATCGTTCAAGCGCCTGAGGTCGACGCCGAAAATCTCCGCGCCGACAGCAGATGTCACCGGCTTCACCGTCACGCCCATGCCGCTTCCTCCGTCTTTGCCGGGGATGATCGACCTCTCATCGCGCGCGATCAAGCGCCCAGCAATGGACGCAGCCAGCTCGCGAGCTTGTCGGCAACGGCGGGTGCCACGGGTCCGGCGAAGCCCGGATCGGCGGGCCCCGTGACGAGCTTGAGATTGTGGCTGACGGACGCCACGATCACGGCCTCGCCCGGGCCGCTGCGTTGGCCGAGCGCGTCGATCAGCGGCTGGACGTCTACCATCGGCACGACCTGGCGGTCGGCGCCGCCCTGCAGGATCAGGCAGGCGATGTCCAGACTGGCCAGCGCCTTGGCCGGATCGAAGGCCAGCACGCTTTGCAGGAACGGCCCGGCATAGGGCGGAAACAGTGCCTGTTGCTCGCGCGGCAGGCCGGCGGGCACGCGGCCGGTGGCGATGATCGTGCTCATCGTCCGGTCGGCCGGCTCGACCAGTGACGGCGCGCTGCGGACGAGCTGGGCGTGTACGATGTCGGCGAGCGGACGTCCCGGCGTTGCAGCCAGGACCAGCCCATGCAGCTTGCGCGATCCCATCTCCCTGGCCGACAGCGCCCCGGCGGCCGCTAGGGCGAGCAGGCCGCCCTCGCTGTGGCCCAGCAGGGCGGTGGCGTAGGGCTTGATCTCGTCGTGCCGGAGCAACTCGCGATGCGCGGCGGCGACGTCGCCCACGAAATTCTCCCAGGCGAAGAATCGCTCCTGTTCTTCCAGCGAGCCGGTGGGCCGCGGCGTCGAACCGCCGATGCCGCGCTTGTCGTAGCGCAGGCTGGCGATACCGGCTGCTGCCAGAAGCTCGGCGATCTGCTTCAGGAGATCGAGACGCTCGGGTACCAGCGGGTTGTTGCCGTCGCGATCGGTCGGACCGCTGCCGGCGATCAGCACCACGCCCGGCACCTTCTGCAATTCGCTCCAGCGCGGCAGGAGCAACGTGCCAGCCAGCGTCGCACCATTGCTGCCGTCGAATCGCACCATGCGTTCTGTCGCGCCGCTCGCGTAGTAGCCCTTCCATGGACTCTGGGCGCGGGCGGCCAGCGGCGTCAGCAGGCCCGCCGCGACCAGCGCGCGGCGACCAATCATTCCTGGCTTTCCGGGCCTGGTGCGTTGCCCATGCGGTGGCTCATCGTCCGGCCGCCGAACAGGTGGACGTGAAAATGGAACACGAGTTGGCCGCCATTGGGCCCGTGGTTGGCGACCATGCGGTAGCCGTCGGGCTCGAGGCCGAGATCCTTGGCGACTTTCGCCACCGCGCGCCAGAAGCCGACGAGCAACTCCTGTGGCGCCGCGGCGCAGAAGTCCGCCTGGCTCACGTATTCACCCTTGGGGATCACCAGCACATGCACTGGCGCCAGCGGGTTGATGTCGTGGAAGGCCAGCGCGAACGCGTCCTCGTGGACTTTCTTGCAGGGCAACTCGCCGCGCAGGATGCGCGCGAAGACGTTGTTGCGGTCGTAGGCGGGCATGACGGGCTCCGGAGTCATTGTCGTCCGACAACTATACCGAACGCGGCTACCTCTTGCGGCTCGCCTTCTCAGCGATGCCCGACAGGCCTTCGCGGCGGGCCAGTTCGGTCCACACAGCTTTCGGCTTCACGTTGGTCGCGGCCCACAGGGTCAGCAGGTGGTAAAGCATGTCGGCGCTTTCGGCGACGAGCTTCGGCCGGTCGCCCTTGATGCCCTCGATCAGTGCCTCGACCGCTTCCTCGCCCAGCTTCTTGGCGATCTGGGCACGGCCGCGGCTGAACAGGCGTGCCGTATAGGAGGATTCGGGGTCGGCGCCCTTGCGGCTGTCGATCACGACGTAGAGCCGGTCGAGCACATGCTCGTCGGCGCTCGCGACATCGTCCTGGCGTCTTTTCTTCGACGCCTTCTTCTTGGCTTTCTTGTCTTTGGCCATCGAGGGGGAGAACTCCGCCGCCCGGGGGAAGGGCGGACCTACGCGATCCTGGCGCCTCTTGCTCGGGCGCTGCGGCCATTTTACGCCAATTTCACGCCGCGCGCGAGATTTGTCGTACCGGAACGCCGGCGCGGGCGAGATGTTCTTTCGCCTGGGCGATGGTGAACTCGCCGAAATGGAAGATCGAGGCGGCCAGCACCGCCGAGGCGCCGCCCTTGGTGACGCCGTCGAGCAGGTCGTCGAGCGTGCCCACGCCGCCCGAGGCCACCACCGGCACCGGCACGGCATCGGAGACCGCACGGGTGAGTTCCAGGTCGAAACCCGACTTGGTGCCGTCGCGGTCCATCGAGGTGATCAGCAGCTCGCCCGCGCCCGACCGTGCCATCCGACGCGCCCAGTCCAGCGTGTCGAGGCCCGTGCCCTTGCGCCCGCCATGAGTGAAGACCTCCCATTTGCCGGGCGCGGTCTGCCGGGAGTCGATCGACACCACGATGCACTGGTCGCCGTACTTCTCGGCGGCTTCCTTGACGAACTCCGGCCGCGTCACGGCGGCGGAGTTGATCCCGACCTTGTCGGCGCCGGCCAGCAGCAGGCGGCGGATGTCCTCGATGGTCCGCACACCACCGCCCACGGTAAGCGGCATGAAGCACTGTTCCGCCGTGCGGGCGACGACATCGAGGATGGTGTCGCGGTTCTCGTGGCTGGCCGTGATGTCGAGGAAGGTGAGCTCGTCGGCGCCGGCGGCGTCGTAGATGCGGGCCTGCTCGACGGGATCGCCGGCATCGCGCAGGGACTCGAACTGCACGCCCTTCACGACGCGGCCATCCTTGACGTCGAGACAGGGGATGATGCGGACCTTCAGCATCACTCGCCCTACCTCATTCGCCTTTGAGGACGCGGATGGCGTCGGGCACCGTCACGCGGCCGTCATAAAGCGCGCGGCCGACGATGGCGCCGATGATGCCATGCTCCTCGGCCGGCCGCAGCTCGCGCAGATCGTCGAGCGAGCTAACGCCGCCCGAGGCGATCACCGGCGTGGTGAGATGCTGGGCCAGCGTCACTGTGGCGTCGACATTGACGCCGCCCATGGCGCCGTCGCGATCGATGTCGGTATAGATGATGGCGGCGACGCCGGCGTCCTCGAAGCGCAGCGCAAGGTCCAGCGCGCGCACCGTGCTCTGCTTGGTCCAGCCATCGACCGCAACCATGCCCTCGCGGGCGTCGATGCCGACCGCCACCTTGCCCGGCCACTGCTTGCAGGCGGCCTTCACCAGGCCCGGCTCCTTGACCGCGACCGTGCCCAGGATGACGCGGCTCACGCCGGCATCGAACCACTGGGAAATGCTTTCGATGGTGCGAATGCCGCCGCCGAGCTGCGCCGGCACATCGATCTCCTTCAGGATCTCGACGACCGCGGCGCGGTTCACCGGATGGCCCTCGACGGCGCCGTTGAGGTCGACGAGATGCAGCCATTCGCAGCCGGCCTGGGCGAATGCCTTGGCCTGCGCCGCCGGGCTGTCGTTGAACACCGTGGCCCGTGCCATGTCGCCCCGCAGCAGGCGAACGCACTTGCCGTCCTTGAGATCGATGGCGGGAAACAGGATCATGGCGGCGGGGGTTTAGCGCGCCGGACGGCGGCACGCCACCCCGTTCGAGTGGGGCGCACCGGCACGCACGGGATAGGGGTTGGTGATGCTGAATTATTTGACGATCGGCGCGAACGATATCCCGCGCTCAGAGCGGTTCTATACGGCGGTCCTCGGGCCGCTTGGCTATGAAAAGGCACAGCAGAAAGACGGAGTGGCTTACACGCTCCCCGACATTCCCGATCGCTTCGACGGTCACTGTGCCGTGTATGTCAGGAAGCCTTACGATGGGCGGGACGCGACGGTTGGCAACGGCTCGATGATCGCCTTTCGTGTACCGACGCATGCCCAGGTTCACGCCCTGCACAGCGCCGGCATGGCGGCTGGTGGCACGGATGACGGCGCACCGGGCTTCCGCGCTCAGTACAGCAGGAATTTCTTCGTGGGTTACCTGCGCGATCCGTTGGGCAACAAGCTGGCCCTTTTCTGCACCGCCACGGATCGAGCAGCTTAAGGCGTCACGCCGTCAGCTTCTGTCGATGCCCAAAATCCCGCCGATCAGGCGGCCGACATGAAACTTCGTCCATATGTCGGCCGCGGAAAAACTGGGACGCGCCTGCAGGACGCCCCAGTAGCGCGCGAGCGCCGGCCGCTTGGGGATCTCCGCGCCGAGACCGGCGAACTCCATGCGCCCGAGAAACACGGTCCAGACGACATCGGCGACGCCATAGGCCGGCGGTACCAACACTGCGCGGCCATCGCTCAAAGTCTGCTCGAGCCGGTCCATGAAGCCGATGGCCTCAGTGCGACGCCGCTCCGAAAGCTTTACGACGGCATCCGGCTCGAAGGTGCTGACGCGCCGGGCGAAGACCGCGGCGCGCGCCTCATAGACGGAAGCGAGATCGGGATTTCTGGCGGCAAGTGCCAGGAGTTGGCGGCGGGTCGCCTCGAGCCGCTTCGGGATCAGGATCCGCGCCAGCGGGTTGCGGGCGAGAATCCCGCCGAAGGTCAATTCCTCGATCGGATAGCCGTAGTGAAGGTCGAGCCAGGCTTTCGTCTCACCGTCGGGCGTCGCGCCGAGCGCATACTCGGCGATGTCACGACTCTGATCGAGGATGCGATCGGCCAGCACCAGTGTCGGCACGGTCATGCCCGGATTGATCCGCACATAGTCCGGCTGTTGCTGGCTCAGCCGGAAGTGGATGTCGACGAAGACGCGCTCGTGGGCGATGCCGCCTTCGGCGAGCGCGAGGCGCGCGATCATCGAATAGTAGGACGACGGCGTTTGATAGAGGCGGGGTTTTGCTCCGGAGAGCTTGGCGGACTCTGTCATGGCCGATCATCACGGAGGAAGGAGCATCGGACTGTGCAGGATGCAAACGGTGCGCACAACGGGCGCAGCGAGCCTTAGTGCGTCGACGCACTTGCGCCACATTCCCTTGAGGCCCGCGCGATTCAGTCCTCGCTATCCAGCCAATCCACCGAAAAGCCAATCAAGCCGCGCTTGCGGGCTTGCGCGTCGAGGCGGAAGGTTTCTCTCAACGAAGCGTGGTGGTCGCATCACGCGGAGAGGGGCCGAAAGGTTCCTCGCGGTGGCGAAAGCCGCTGAAGGGTTCTCGGAGTGCCCTGCGAACTCGTCCGACGGGACGATGCGCGCCCTTCGCGAGGGAGAGCGCTGGCAGGAAAAAGCAGCCGGGGATTCGTTGTGGGAGGTCCATGCGCATGGACGGCCTGCACCCGAGGATGGTGGCGGCGAGCGGGGATCTCGCAATTTCACTAGCCCTTCGTGGTCCCTCCGGGGTCACGGTGGACCGCGCCCCGCGGAGGAACGTGACGAGCGTACTTTCCGGGACGTATGAAGCGGCGAAGTCGGGCAACCGGCTTCGCCGTTTTCTTTTCTTTTTGCGCCAGCCGACGCTAGTCTTCGGCCATGACCCAATACACACCCGATCTCCTGGCCGCCGACCTCGCGGACCTCACCGCCATCCGTCGCGACATCCATCGCCATCCCGAGACAGCGTTCGAGGAGGAGCGGACTTCGCAGATCGTGGCCGACAAGCTTACCTCCTGGGGCATCGAGGTCCATCGTGGGCTGGCCACGACCGGCGTCGTCGGCACCCTGAAGGGCAGCCGGCCGGGCCAGAAGACAATCGGCTTGCGCGCCGACATGGACGCGCTGCACCTGCAGGAGAAGAACGACTTCGACTACGCCTCGGCGATCCCCAACAAGATGCATGCCTGCGGCCATGACGGTCACACCACGATGCTGCTGGGTGCCGCCAAGCAGCTCGCGGCGGCGCCCGACTTTGCCGGTACGGTGCATTTCATCTTCCAGCCCGCCGAAGAGGGGCTGGGTGGCGCGCGGGTGATGATCGAGGAAGGCCTGTTCGACAAGTTCCCCTGCGACGTCGTCTACGGCATGCACAACATGCCGGGCTTTCCGGTCGGCCACTTCGCCATCCGTCCCGGCGCGATGCTCGCCTCGTCCGATAGCTGGGAGGTCACTTTCAAGGGTACCGGCGGCCACGGCGCCATGCCCGATCGCGGCACCGATCCTACCTTTGTCGCGGCGCAATTCATCGTGGCGATCCAAGGCATCGTCGGCCGCAACGTGCCGTCGAACCAGGCAGCAGTCCTGAGCGTCGGCCATATCGCGTGCGGCACGCCGGGCTCGCCCAACGTCATCCCGTCGGAAGTGCTGATCAAGGGCACTGCGCGCAGCTTCTCTCCTGCGGTGCGGTCGCTGCTGGAGCGCCGCCTGGCCGAGGTCGCGGCGGGCATCGCGCAGGCCGGCGGCTGCGAGGCGGTGAGCAAGTATCACCGTCGCTATCCGGCGTTGATCAATGCGGCGGAGCAGACGTCGATTGCGGTCGAAGCCGCGGCGGCCACGGTTGGCCGCGAGAATGTCGAGCCCAACACGCAGCCGATCGCCGGCGCCGAGGATTTCGCCTTCATGCTGGAGAAGAAGCCGGGCGCCTACATCATGATCGGCAACGGCGGCACGATCGAAGGCGGCTGCCACAACGTGCATTCGCCGCTCTACGACTTCAACGACAAGATCCTGACGACGGGCGCCGCCTACTGGATGAACCTCGTCCAGCTCGAGCTGGGCGACGCGGCCTAGTGGCCGCCACTACCGCCCGGCGTTGCCGGTCGCAGGCTGGACCACCAGTTCGCTGCCGCGCTTCTCGATCGTCCGCTCGATGGCGGCGCGGCCGAGGCGGGTCTTGTCGTCGCCTTCGATCAACCAGGCGACACCGCCGGCCTGGCCGACCTGGTTGGCCCGGCGCAGCGCATCGTCCAGCATCTCGTAAGTCGCGGGCAGCAGGCGGTGCTTGGCAGCCAGGAATTCTTTTTCCGAGGTGCAAACGTAGCCGACGGTCCACCAGAGCCTGTAGGTCATGCGAAGTCCTCGCTTGTGCGACCCACTGTGGACCGGGCCTCACCCTACATCTTTTGATCGGTCGTCGATATGCGCCCGCCGAGACGGGATCAGGTCGTGTAGTCGAAGGCCCAGGCGTCGCTGGAGGAGTCCCAGAGGCTGCCGCCATGCAGATGCACCACGGCGAAGGCGTCGATGCCGACATCGAAGATCGTCACGATCTCCGGGGCCTGCTGGGCGCCCGACGGCAGGGCGAGCGCGTCACCGGCTTCGGCGGCGGGCAGGATCAGCCCATCGGAAAGACCGGCCAGGACGACCATCGGATCCTCGGACGGCAACGTCGTCGCCGCGAGGGCGGCAGCCTGTTCCTCGGCGCCGATCGGGCCGCTCACGAAGATGGCGCCGGGCTCACCGAATAGCCGGTCGAGCGACGCGCCATAGGACGGAGAGTCGAGGCCGGCATCTGCCCAGCGCGATTCAAGAGAGGCATAGATGGGAAGGTCGTGGCGATCGAACTCGACCAATTCGGGACCGACGAGAAACGCCGTATCGATGGTCGAGCTATCGGAGGGGACCGAAGCGCTCATGGGAAATGTCTTTCGTTCTGAAATATTAGTTCAAGTATACTGAATAAATCGTTGAGAATAAAGAGGGAACATCGACCAGCATGAGCGCGGCGGCCTCGCATCCTGGAATTTGCGAGTAATCGCAATGGCTTGGCCCCGGTCAACGGCCTACGGTGCGCCCCTTGTTTCAGTATTCGGGGGCGGTCGATGAACGGTGCGGAGAGTCTGGTACGGACCCTGGTCAAGGGCGGCGTCGAGGTTTGCTTCGCCAATCCCGGCACGTCCGAGATGCATTTCGTGGGCGCCCTGGACCGTGTCGAAGGCATGCGCTGCGTGCTCGGCCTGTTCGAAGGCGTGTGCAGCGGAGCCGCCGACGGCTACTACCGCATGACCGACAAGCCGGCCTCGACGCTGCTCCATCTCGGGCCCGGCCTCGCCAATGCGGCGGCCAACCTGCACAACGCCAAGAAGGCCGGTTCGGGCGTCGTCAACATCGTGGGCGAGCATGCGCTCTATCACATCAAGTACGATACGCCGCTCACCGCCGACATCGAGGGCATCGCGCGGCCGTTCTCGCATTGGGTAAAGACCTCGCCCACGTCGAAGACTGTCGCCGGCGATGGCGCGCTCGCGACCCAGGCCGCCAACGTGGCGCCGGGCCAGATCGCGACCTTGATCCTGCCGGCCGACACCGCGTGGGGTGAGGCCGATGGCGTGGCCGAAACGCCGGCGGCGCCTGCTGCGCCCAAACCCTCGAAGGAAGAAGTCGTTGCCGCCGCCAAGGCGTTGAAGAAGCCGAACTCGATGCTGTTTATCGGCGGTCGCGCCTTGCGCGCGCGCGGCCTCGAACTCGCCGGTAAGATCGCGGCGAAGACCGGCTGCAAGGTGCAGGGCGCCGGCGGTACGGCACGCATCGAGCGTGGCGCGGGCCGAATTCCGGTGTTGCGCCTGCACTTCGTGATCGAGAACGCCCAGGCCCAGCTCAAGGGCACGCAGCAGATGGTGCTGTGCGGCGCCAAGGCGCCGTTCGCCTTCTTTGCCTATCCCGGCAAGCCGTCGGTGCTCACACCGGACGGCTGCGAGACGACTGTCCTCTGCCCGGTCGAAGGCGATATCCTGGGCTCGCTCGAGGCGCTGGCGATGGAACTCGACGCGATGAACGAGAAGGCTGCGGGCGTTGCCCAGCCGAGCCGTCCCGAGCGTCCGACCGGCAAGTTCACGCTCGATGGTCTCGGCCAGGCGCTCGGCGCCACGATGCCGGAAGGCGCAATCGTGGTCGACGAGTCGGTGACCACCGGCCGCGGCTTCTTCCCGTTCTCGGCCGGCGCGCCGCCGCACGACTGGCTGAACAACATGGGCGGCTCGATCGGCTTCGGGGGTCCCGTCGCTGTTGGTGCGGCCGTAGCCTGTCCCGACCGCAAGGTCATCTGCATGATCGGCGACGGCTCGGCGATGTACACGATCCAGTCGCTGTGGACGATGGCGCGCGAGAATCTCGACGTCTGCGTGATGATCTTCTCGAACCGCTCCTACAACATTCTCTACAGCCAGCTCGCCGATGTCGGTGCGGCCAATCCCGGCCCGCGCGCCATCGACATGTTGACGCTCGACCGTCCGACGCTGCAGTTCACCGATCTGGCGAAGGGCATGGGCGTCCCCGCCGGCAAGGCGACCAACCTGGAAGAGCTCACCAAGCAGCTCACCTACGCCATGTCGCAAAAGGGTCCGTATCTCATCGACGTGATCATGTGAGCGACGTCCGCGAGCGCACCCTCTACGGTCGGCGCCGCGGCAAGAAACTGCGCGACGGGCAGCAATCGCTGCTCGCGACGCTGTTGCCGCGGCTCATGGTCGTCGTGCCGTCGGAGCCGCAAAAGATCGATCTGGCGGGCCTTTTCGGTGGCACGCTGCCGGCCGATGGCGTGTGGCTCGAGATCGGCTTCGGCGCCGGCGAGCATCTCGTCTGGCAGGCGAGGGAACATCCGAAGGTCGGGCTGATCGGCTGCGAGCCCTATATCAACGGCGTCGCCAAATGCCTCGCCCATATCGAGCGCGAGGGCGTGGGGAACATTCGCCTGTTCACCGACGACGCGATGCTGGTGATGAAGGCGCTGCCCGACGCTTCGCTGTCACGTGCCTTCGTGCTGTTCCCCGATCCATGGCCGAAGTCTCGTCATCACAAGCGGCGCTTCGTGCAGCGGGCCAATCTCGACGTGCTGGCGCGACTGCTGAAGCCTGGTGCCGAGCTGCGGCTTGCGACCGACGATCCGAGCTATCTGCCGTGGATGATC
Source organism: Reyranella massiliensis 521 (assembly GCA_945862125.1). Classification (GTDB taxonomy): domain Bacteria; phylum Pseudomonadota; class Alphaproteobacteria; order Reyranellales; family Reyranellaceae; genus Reyranella; species Reyranella massiliensis_A. Next base: position 10,514 of record CAMAYC010000047.1, on the reverse strand, counting down.
GAGCACGCCTGCACACATGCCGCGTTCGAATGGCTGGCCGAGCGTCCGGCCGACTGGCGCGGACGTCCGGCCGATTGGCCGCCGACGCGCTATGAACAGAAGATGCTGGCCGGCCATCAGCCGGCGTTCCTGCGCTTCAGGCGTCGATAGGCCGGGGACCGGGCCGGACCAGCACCAGGATGGCAGCGGCGACCTGCATCACCAGGCAGGCGATCAGCGAAGTGCGATAGTCGCCCGACAGGCCGTACAGCACGCCCAGGATCGACGGTCCTGTCGCCGCGACGAGTTGGGTGATGGCGACGTTCAGGCTGACGCCACGGGCGAAATCGCGGCGCGGGAATTCCTGCTGCATGATCAGGCCAGGGAGCGTGATCAGGTTGCCGACGCCGAAGCCGAAAAGGATGCAGCCGAGGTAGAGGCCGAACACCGACGAGGTCGAGAGCAGCACGATCATGCCCACGACCTGTATGGCGAGGTTGGCACAGGTGGCGCCACGGCGATCGACATGGTCGATCACCAGGCCGACGGAGAAGCGCCCGATCAGGGCCGATAAGGCCGTGACGCTGACGACCAGGCCGGCCTCTTTGAGGCCGAGCGTCGGCTCGAGGAAGGCCGCCTGATGGGCGATGAAGCTGATCTGCGCCAGCAGGCCCAGCGAAAAGGCACCGACCATCGTGAGATAGCGCGGCTCGCGCAGGAACTGGGCTCGGCTCCTTGGCGTGCCGGCCGGCTCCACAACGAGGAAGGGTTCGTCGCCTGCGTCATGCTCCTCCGGCCGGCGCGGGCGCAACGCGAATGTCGCCAGCGGCCACAGGGTGGCCAACACAATGACGACAGCGGCGGCGCAGGCCTTGGCGAAGCCCATCGTATCGATCGCCCAGGCGAAGGCCGGTGCGAACAGCAGCCCGCCGCAGGTGGCGCCGTTCAGCGCCATGCTGGCGGCAAGACCGCGGCGGCGGTTGAACCACTGGGCGATGATGGTGTTGATCGCGGCCCCTCCCAGCGCGGCCCAGCCCGGGATCATCACCAGGAAGGCAGCGTAGAGCTGCCAGGGCTGCTCGATCACCGTGAGACCCACCACGCCCAGCCCCATCAGGCTGACGCCGGTCAGGACGACGATCCGCGCCCCCCTGTTCTGGATGGCGTCGCCGACCTGCATCACCAGGAAGGCGCCAGCTACATAGAAGAAACTGATGCCGGCCGAGATGGTGGCGGGCGACCAGCCGTGGATTTTGCTGAGCGCTACCAGATATAGGCTCAACCCATAGAAGCCGAGACCCCACCCATAGAGGGCCATGACAAAGGCGCAAAAGACCACCCACCAGCCGTGGTAGAATCTGCCCGGCTTCGACTCACCCGCCCCCAATCCAGCCCTCCTGCCAAAGGTCGATCTTTTCACGGTTGGCAGGCCCTTGCTGGCGGTATTCGGGCCTCAATAAGAAAGCCGTCCGGATGCGGGAAAAGCTTGCCAGTTGGCGATACTGCGCCTATATCCGCGCCATCCTCATCGGGTTCGCGGGACGAACCAAACAAAAAGAGTGGGCCAAAAACCCGCTCTTTTCATTTGCCGAAAGCCCGCGGCCCCTAACGTCGAGAAACTCCGCCCTCGTGACCGATCTGCTGCGTCGAATCGAAGACATCGTCGCCCCGACCATCGTCGGCATGGGCTTCGAGCTGGTTCGCGTCCACTTGAGCCGTGGCGGCACCCTGCAGGTCATGATCGAGCCGGCCGATGGACGGCCGATGGACGTCGAGGATTGCGCCAACGTCTCACGCGCCCTATCTGCGGTGCTGGACGTCGAGGATCCGATCACCAGCGCCTACACGCTGGAGGTGAGTTCGCCGGGCATCGACCGGCCGCTCACCCGGGCCAAGGACTATGTACGCTGGACGGGCCACATGGCCCGCCTCGAGACCACCGAGCCGGTCGAGGGCCGTCGTCGCTTCAAGGGCACTTTGCTGGGGCTCGAGGACGGCATCGTGAAGCTTCGGCTCGAGAGTGGCGAGGAAACCGGCGTGCCGCTGTCGGCCGTCTCCCGCGCCAAGCTCGAGATGACCGATGCACTGATCGAGGAACATCGCCTGGCCCACCAGGGCGCCGGGCAGGCTCACTGAACGACACGAACGAACACGATAGAAGCAAGAGGAACAGAGACATGGCAACGACTGCCGACATTCCGCGCCTGGAGATGCTGCAAGTGGCCGACATGGTCGCGCGCGAAAAGGGCATCGAGCGCGAGGAAGTGCTCGAGGCGATGGAGCAGGCCATCCAGAAGTCCGGCCGTGCGAAGTACGGGCTGGAGCACGACATCCGCGCCGAGATCGACCGCAAGACCGGCGAGATCAAGCTGCTGCGCTATATGCAGGTTGCCGATCCGATCGAGAACGAGAACACCCAGGTCCCGCTGGTCGAGGCGCAACGCCGCAATCCGGAAGCCCAGGTCGGCGATTTCCTGACCGACGAGCTGCCGCCGATCGACTTCGGCCGCGTCGCCGCCCAGACCGCCAAGCAGGTCATCACGCAGCGGATGCGCGAGAGCGAGCGCAAGCGCCAGTACGAAGAGTTCAAGGATCGCATCGGCGAGATCGTGTCGGGCGTGGTCAAGCGCGTCGACTACGGCAACATCACCATCGACCTGCAGCGTGCCGAGGGCGTGATCCGCCGCGACGAGACGATCCCGCGCGAGTCCTTGCGCGTAAACGACCGCGTCCGTGCCTACATCTTCGATGTGCGCGAGGAGCCGCGTGGCCCGCAGATCTTCCTGTCGCGCAGCCATCCGCAGTTCATGGCCAAGCTGTTCATGCAGGAAGTGCCGGAAATCTACGACAACATCATCGAGATCAAGGCCGTGGCCCGCGATCCCGGCAGCCGCGCCAAGATCGCCGTACTGAGCCACGACAGCTCGATCGACCCGATCGGCGCCTGCGTCGGCATGCGCGGCAGCCGTGTCCAGGCCGTGGTGCAGGAGCTGCAGGGCGAGAAGGTCGACATCATTCCGTGGTCGCAGGACACGGCGAACTTCATCGTCAACGCATTGGCGCCGGCCGAGGTCAGCAAGGTGCTGATGGACGAGGAAAAGAACAAGACCGAGGTCGTCGTGCCCGACGATCAGCTCAGCCTCGCGATCGGCCGCCGCGGCCAGAACGTCAAGCTCGCCTCCCAGCTCACCGGCTGGGAAATCGACATCATGACGGAGACCGAGGAAAGCGAGCGGCGCCAGAAGGAAACCCGCGAGCGCACCGAGCTGTTCAAGCTGGCGCTCGACGTCGATGACGTGATCGCCCATCTGCTGGTTGCCGAAGGCTACGGCTCGGTCGAGGACGTGTCCGACACCGCGGTCGAGGATCTCGCCACCGTCGAGGGTTTCGACGAGGAGATCGCCACCGAGCTGCAGCGCCGCGCCCGTGAGTTCATCGAAAAGCGCGATGCCGAACTCGCTTCGCGTCTCGCCGATCTGGGCGTGAGCGAGGAAGTGCAGGCGGTCGAGGGCCTGAACCTCGCGATGATCGTGGCGCTGGGCGACAAGGGCGTGAAGACACTCGACGACCTCGCCGACCTCGCCTCCGACGAGTTGCGCGAGATCGTGGGCGAGAGCGCCATGGACAACGACACCGCCAACGCCATCATCATGAAGGCGCGCGAGCACTGGTTCGCCGACGAGGCCGCCCCGGCCGCCGAAGCGGCCAAGGCCTGAACGGAGACTGCCGACCTTGATGCCTGCCATCGCCATGACCCAATCTGACCTCACGGTGCCTGCCGCACCGGGACCGATGCGCACCTGCATCGCGACCGGCACGGAAGGAACGCCGGAGCGGATGATCCGCTTCGTCGTCGGGCCGGAAGGAGAGGTCGTGCCGGATCTGGCGCGGCGGCTGCCGGGTCGTGGCCTTTGGGTTCGGGCGGAACGGGCGGCGCTCCAGCGCGCCGTGGAAAAGAACCTGTTCTCCAAGGCCGCGCGGGCCGCCGTGAAGGCGCCGGCGGACCTGGCGGAACGGGTCGAACGGCTCCTGCTGGAGCGGACGCTGGCCGATCTCGGCCGGGCGCGCCGGGCCGGCCGGGCCGTGGCGGGCTTCGTGAAGGTCGAGCAGATGATCGCCCAGCGCCGCGTCGGGTTGCTGGTCGTGGCCGACGAGGCCGACGGCGACGGGCTGGGCAAGCTCACCGCCACCGGCCTGCCGCTTGCGCGGCTGGGCGATGCAACGTCGCTGGGCGGCCTCTTTGGCCGCGAGCAGGCGGTCTATGTGGCGGTTGCCCGCGATGACGCGGGTGGCGAGTTCATTCAACGAATTGCGGTCGGTGCAGCGCGGTGGCGCGGGTATCGACTGAATAGCGCCGGTTGACGGGCCGGAGCGGACCAAGGACAACACGCGATATGACGGAACAAAAAGAAGAGACCAAGGCCACCAAGCCACTGACCCTCTCGACCACGGCGCGTAGCGGCGCCGCGGCGAAGGCGGATGCGACCCAGGTGCGACAGAAATTCTCGCATGGGCGGACGCGCGCGGTGACGGTCGAGGTCAAGAAGCCAGTGAAGCGGACCCCTGGCGCTGCGGCACCGGCTCCGGTCGCTGCTGCACCGGCGCCTGCGCCCGCGCCCGAAACGCCGGCTCCGGCTCCGGCGCCGACGGCCCGGACCCTGAAGCTGGGCAGCAGCGCAGCGCCCGCCGCGCCGGCCCGCACAGCCCCGGCGTCGCGACCGAGCGGTGGCTCGGGCGGCCCCGGCGGCCGTGGCATCGTGCTGCGCACTCTCACCGAGGAAGAAAAGGAAGCGCGTACCCGCGCCCTGGTCGACGCCAACAAGGACGCCGAGATCGCGCGCCAGCGTGCGGCCGTGGACGCTGCCCGTCGCGCCATCGAGGACGAGGCGCGCAAGAAGTCGGACGAGGAGCACCGCAAGCGCCTGGCCGAAGAAGAAGTGCGCAAGAAGACCGAGGACGAGATCAAGCGCAAGGCCGATGCCCTGGTACAGAAGCGTCTCGACCAGGCGGCAACGGCCTCGCCGCAGACGACGATCGCGCGCCAGGCACAGGAGATCGAGTCCGGCGCCCAGAGCGCGGCCGCACCTGCGGCTCCTCTCGTTCGCCGTCCTCCCGGCGCGCCGGGAGCGCCCCAGGCCACCGAGTCGACGCTGCTGCGCCGGCCGCCGCCGCGCCCCGTCATCAACAAGCGCCTGCCGCAGCCGCCAGGTGCCCGTCGTGAAGCGCCGAAGCGCCGTTCAGACAAGATCGACGTCGGCCGCGCGGTCGAGGGCGAGAACGACTTCCGCAGCCGTTCGGCCGCCCAGATGCGCCGCCGGCTGGAGCGCGAGCGCCGCCAGCAGAATGCCGACGACGGCCAGCAGAAGGTCTATCGCGAGGTCACGATTCCCGAGACCATCACGGTCCAGGATCTCGCCGCGCGCATGACCGAACGCGGCGCCGACGTCATCAAGACGCTGATGCGCATGGGCGTGATGGCCACCATCAACCAGGCGATCGACGCCGACACCGCCGAGCTGGTGGTGACGGAGATGGGCCACAAGTTCAAGCGCGTCGCCGAAGGCGACGTCGAGACCGGCCTCACCGAAACCGTCGATCCCGACGAGACGATGCTGCCGCGTCCGCCCGTGGTCACGATCATGGGCCACGTCGATCACGGCAAGACTTCGCTGCTCGACGCCTTGCGCGCCACCGACGTGGCGGCGCACGAGGCCGGCGGTATCACCCAGCACATCGGCGCCTATCAGGTGACCCTGGCCTCGGGCCAGAAGATCACCTTCCTCGATACGCCGGGCCACGAGGCGTTCACCGCCATGCGCGCCCGCGGCGCCAAGGTGACGGACATCGTCGTGCTGGTGGTGGCCGGCGACGACGGCGTCATGCCGCAGACCAAGGAAGCGATCGCCCACGCCAAGGCCGCGGGCGTGCCGATCATCGTGGCCATCAACAAGATGGACAAGCAGGGCGCGGACGCGAGCCGCGTTCAGAACGAACTGCTGCGCGAGGAGATTCAGGTCGAGTCGCTGGGCGGCGAAGTCCAGGCGATCGAGGTCTCGGCGACCAAGAAGATGAACCTCGACAAGCTCGAGGAGGCGATCCTCCTCCAGGCCGAAGTGCTCGAGTTCAAGGCCAATCCCAACCGGATGGCCGATGGCGTCGTGATCGAAGCCAAGCTCGACCCGGGCCGCGGCTCGGTGGCGACGGTGCTCGTCCAGCGCGGCACGCTCAAGGTCGGCGACGTTCTCGTGGCCGGCGCCGTGTGGGGTCGCGTGCGTCGTCTGATCGACGATCACGGCGTTGCCGTGCAGAGCGCCGCGCCGTCGGTTCCGGTCGAGATCCTGGGTCTCGACGGCACGCCGCAGGCAGGCGACGAGTTCCATGTGGTGGAGAGCGAGGCTCGCGCGCGCGAGATCGCCGACTTCCGCGTGCGTCGCGATCGCCAGAACCAGCTCGCCAAGGTCGCCGGCGGCCGCGGCACGCTGGAAGAAATGATGAAGGGCATCCGCGACGGCACGGCCAAGGAGCTGCCGGTCCTGATCAAGGCCGACGTCCAGGGTTCGGCCGAGGCGCTGGCGGGTGCGATCCAGCGGCTCTCGACCGAGAAGGTCGAGGCCAAGGTGGTCTACAGCGGCGTCGGCGGCATCAGCGAGGCCGACATCACGCTCGCCAAGGCGTCGGGTGCGTTGCTCATCGGCTTCAACGTGCGCGCCAATCCTCAGGCGCGCGAGATCGCCAAGCGCGACAAGATCGACATCCGCTACTACAGCATCATCTACAAGGTCACCGAAGACATGCAGGCCCTGATGCTCGGCCTGGTTGACCCGACCTACAAGGAAACCCTCATCGGCAACGCGCAGATCCGCGAAGTCTTCCGCATCACCAAGGCCGGCAACGTCGCCGGCTGCATGGTCACGGACGGCATGGTCAAGCGTGGCGCCAAGGTCCGCCTGTTGCGCGACAACGTGGTCATCCACGAGGGCACGCTGAAGACGCTGCGCCGCTTCAAGGACGAAGTCCGCGAAGTCCAGCACGGCTTCGAGTGCGGTATGGCGTTCGAGAACTACGAAGACATGAAGGTCGGCGACGTGATCGAATGCTTCGATATCGAGGAAGTTAAGCCCTCGCTGTAAGGCCATTCTCCTCCCCTTTCGCGGAGTCCGCGAAAGGGAGAGGAAGAGAAGGAACACGCCATGCCGCGGCGTCGCTCGTCCGAACGTGAAAAGAAGCGTGCCCCCGGGCAGCGCCAGCTCCGGGTGGGAGAAGAGCTTCGGCATCTGCTCGCCCAGCTTCTCGAGCGCGGCAACATGCGCGATCCCGACCTGCGCGACGCCTCGATCACGGTGACGTCGGTCGATGTCAGCCCCGACTTGCGCAACGCCACCGCCTTCGTCGTGCCGCTGGGCGGCAAGGACGAGGAGCGCTTTCTCGCCGCACTCCGCCGGGCGGCACCGTGGTTTCGCGCCCGGGTCAGCGAGAGTGCGGGCCTGCGCAGCGCGCCGGACATCCGCTTCGAACTCGACCGGACCTTCGACGAGGCCGACAGGATCGGCGCCTTGCTGCGCCGTCCCGACGTCGCCCGTGACATCAAGGATCCGGAGATCAAGGACGATTGAGGTAGTATTCGTCGCGCGGGAAGAAGTCGGTGTTGGGCGAAGCCGCCGGCACCACCTTGCCGTCGTTCAGCACCTCGACCTTCTTGTCCTCGAACCATTTCCTGAGGTCGCCGCGGTCGACACGCGCCGCCGCCAGATGCCGGTCGATCTCGGGCCGTGCCAGCAATTCCAGGATCTTGTCCCGCGCATAGGGGATCGGCCGGTCGCTGCCGATCATCGCCGGGTGCACCATCGTCACGTAGGGGAAGACCGACCGGAACGTCTCGATCGAGCGCGCCGTCGGCGCCCATTGAACATAGAGACCGCCGGGCGCCAGCTTCGCCTTTACCTGCCGGAAGAATTCCTGCGAGTTGAGCAGGCCGGACAGCGCGGTCTTGGGTAGGATGGCGTCGGCCTCGATCACGTCGTAGCGCGTCGGATCGAGGGCGAGCGCGTGGCGGCCGTCGGCGACGACGATCTCGAACTTCCGGCTGGCAAGAAGGCTCTCGACGCCTGACTTGCCGCCCTGGCCGACATAGTCGCGCAAGGTGGCGATCACCGGCGCCACGATCTCGATCACCCGCACGCGCTCCGTGACCGGATTGAGGCCGGCCGCATAGGGCGTGCCGCCGGTGCCGGAGCCGATGACCAGGACGCGCTTCGGCGCCTCGTGCACCAGCGGCCCGATGGCACCGAGGAAAGTGTGAACGGTGTAGAAGGGCAGGCGGCTCTGGGAGTGGCCCTGGATGTAGAGCTTGCCGTCCTGCGGCGTCTCCAGTTTCAGCAGGCTGAGGCCGGTCTTGTCCTCGGCGACGATGGCCTTCTCGACGGTCAGGCCATGAAGCCGCCGCCAGAACGCTTCGCCGCCGGGAAACAACGCCAGGCCCGCCGTCAGCAGCGCCGCCGGCAGCCAGGCCCAGCGCGTCGAGCGCGCGCCGAAGAGTTGCATCACCGCAAAGGCGAGCCCGATCGCCACCAGCAGTTTCAGCGTGCCGGCCGTGCCCACGAGATCGAGCAGCACGAGACCGGCGACCAGGCTGCCCATGCTGTTGCCGATGATATTGGCGAGCTGCACCAGGCCGACACGGCTGCCCAGCCGGTCGAGGTCGCGCTGCACCGCCTTCTGCACCACGGGGAAGGAGAAGCCCATGATGAAGGAGGCGGGCAGCACCACCACCAACAGCAACAGAATGATCAGAAGGATATTCTTTTCGCCGCCGCCCATGACGTCATCGTCGACGAAGTCGGAAGGCAGGATACCGGCGCCGATGGCGAGATAGACGAACCAGGCGCCGCACAGCGCCAGCGTCGTGGCCACGCCCTGCATCAGGAAGAAGAACCGCCGCGGATCGGCGATGCGGTCGATCATCCGCGCGCCCACCATGAGGCCCGCGGCGTCGCCCAGAAGGAAGACGGAAAGGACCAGCGAGAAGCTGTAACCGTTGGATTGCAGCAGGACGCCGATCAGCCGGTACCAGACGATCTGCAGCGCCACGATGAGAAAGCCGCTGATGAACACCAGCAACGACCAGCGCCACACGACGCCGTCGACCGGGTCCGGCAGCGACGCGGCTTTGGTCTTTGGCGCGGCATCCGCCATGTCGAGGCCGCGCGCCAGCAGCAGGCCGCCCAGCGCGACGACCAGGTTGAGCGTCGCACCGACATAGATCGCCTTGTCGAAACCGAAAGTGCCGATCAGGTACCAGCCGCCGATGAAGGCGCCGATACCGGCGCCCAGCGTATTGAGGCCGTAGAGCCAGCCGATCAGCTTGGCGGAGCCCGCGATCTGGCTCACCACCGCCTTCGACAGGAACGGCAGCGAGCAGCCCATGAGGAAGGTCGGCCACAGGAGGCCGGCGAAGACCACGGCGAAGATGACGCCGCGCGAGGCGGCCAGCGGCAGGAACTCGCGATAGATGACGTCGTAGTAGAGCCAGGGGCTCAGCACCGCGAAGACGGCGATGCCCACTTCGCAAATGGCGAAAGCGATCAGCGACGCCCGCCGCGACAGCCGGTCGGCATAGAGGCCGGCGGCCAGGCTGCCGATGCCGAGACCGAGGAGGAACGCGCCCACCACGAGGGCGGCGGCGATCGTGTCGGCGCCGGCGAAGAGGCCGAGCAGGCGATGCCAGGCTGTCTGGTAGATCAGGGCGGCGGCGCCCGAGAGGAAGAACAGTCCGAAAAGGACGTATTGCCGGATGCGGTCCGACTGAAGCGCCGAGGTCATATCTGCAGCCTGCCTGAAGCGGTGGCTGGCGCCCAACGATTTGTCTGCCTACAAGCGCGTCCATGGCGCGCAGGAAGAAGGGCGACAAGATCGACGGCTGGGTCGTGCTCGACAAGCCGGTGGGGCTGGGCTCGACGCCGGCCGTCAGCCGGGTGCGCCGCCTGTTCGGCGCCCAGAAGGCAGGGCACGGCGGCACTCTGGATCCGCTGGCCAGCGGCGTGCTGCCGATCGCCCTGGGCGAAGCGACCAAGACGGTCCCGTTCGTGATGGATGGCCGCAAGGAATATCGTTTCACCCTCCGGTTCGGTGAGGCCCGTTCGACGGAGGATGCGGAAGGTGACGTAACGGCCACGAGCGATGCGCGGCCGACGGATGATGCGATTCGCGGCGCCCTGGGCGGATTCCTGGGCGATATCGAGCAGGTGCCGCCGGCCTATTCCGCGCTCAAAATCGACGGCCAGCGGGCCTACGATCTCGCGCGGGCGGGCGAGACGGTCGAGATGAAGCCACGCCGTGTTCGTATCGACGGTCTGGCGCTTCTGGCCCGGCCTGACAGGGACCATGCATATTTAGTGGTGACCTGTGGCAAGGGCACCTACATCCGGTCCCTGGGACGTGACCTGGCGGTGGCCCTGGGCACCGTCGGACACCTGTCCGCGCTGCGTCGGACGGCCGCCGGCCCCTTCCGGGAAGAGGCGGCCATTTCGCTTCCCAAG
>CAMAYC010000046.1 GCA_945862125.1 Reyranella massiliensis 521 | reverse complement strand
CCCGCCTCATGCATGCTCGCGAGGAATTTGGTCACATCGTCGCGACAGGTTTCCGGGGCAACGTCGAAATGGGCCACGACATCGTCGCAAATGTCGGAGACCGACCGGGCCTGCTCCAGGGCGTCCCAAATATGTGCTCCGACACCCTGCAGCCCGAAATAGAGGGCGCGATCGACATTCAGTACGGCGACCTCGTCGTTGAGGACGCAGGAAACCTGGCTTGAGGTTTTTTTCACGACTGTCGAGGGCTCTAGCATATGAAATGTCCCTGGTGTCATCGATGACCGGCACGTTACCCCCGGCGCTACCGCGTTACAATGCACGCTGGGTCAGCCAGTGATCGAGCGCATGAACGGCAATCAGCCGATCGAGGCCGGGATCGGGAGGCGGTTCGAGCGGCAGGGCGCGGATGTCGACATACCGGCTCAACCGATCGTTCCGCGACAATCCGGGAAGACCATGCGTTCGAATAGGCTGCACGCGCGGTGACTCCGCCAGCGGCGTTTTCCGGCGGGCGAGTATCGGCTCGGGAAGCACGCCGCGCATGGCCTCGCGCAGCAGCAACTTTTCCCTCGCCCACGGCACAGGTGGCACCGACAACATGAATTCCAGCACCCGGAGGTCGAGATAGGGATGACGCCAGAAGATCGGCGCCAGCGACTCCTCGAAATCGAAATCGGCGAAGACACTCTGCCAGACGGGATCGCCGAACCAGACAACGGCGCGCGGATGCCAAGGGTGACGAGGCTCCCTCGGTGCGTCGGCGCTGCGCATGCGTTCCGCGAGGTCCAGACGGTCCACGAGGGTCCGGTCGAGCCACGATGGCAATACGCCCGGATCGTGAACGACGGCGCGTCGCCCGACATAGCGCCGCAAAGTCTCGGCCCAACCTTTGAAGCCTTTTGCCGCGACGTAAAGCCAGGCCGCTTCGGCGATCCGCGGCCAGTCCCGACGTTGCAGCAGCCAGGAAAAGTAGGGCCCACGCTCGAAGACGAGGGCATTGTCGGGCCCCTCACCATGAAGCCAGACACGCGCCCTGCCCGCCTGTTCGCGACCCGCGATGCGATTGGGGTGTGCGCAGATGATGGACAGGGACGGCTCGGCACTGCCGATCTCGCGCGAGCGCCACTGCGGATCGTAGGTAAGGTCGTCAGCGGCCCTGAACTGCAACTCTATGCCCAGGTGTCGAGCGGCGAGCGAACTGAAGTGCTTTTCGTCGTCCGGCATCAACCTCTCGTAGTGGATGCACTCCGCCAGCACGCGCGACGCGTCGCCCGTGCTGCGCACGGCGCAGGCCGCCAGCGTCGTTGAATCGAGACCGCCGCTCATCGAAATGCCCACCCTGCCGGCAGGCAGGCGGTCGGCCAGCGCTCGGGACATCAACTCGAGGAACCGCTCGCTATACTGTCGGCGGTCGCGATACTGGAGCGGTTCGCCGATCTCCAGCCGCCAGTATCTGCGGACGCTCGCGCCACCGTCGGAAAATGTCAGGACATGGGCCGGCGGAATCCGACGAATGTGCCGGTAGACCGTTCGATCGAAATCGAGGCTGTGCCCGCCGCTGAGAAAATCGGCAATCCAGTAGTCGTCGAGGTCCCGGTCGGCTGGGGCGTGGGAAACGATCCAGTCGAGCGAATCGCCGACGAACCGGGAATTTCCAGCCTCGGCATGAAACAGCGAGCGCACGCCCAGCTGATCGCGCGCGCAGATCAGGCGGCTTCGTTCGTCGTCCCAAAGGGCAAAGCAAAAATCGCCGGCGAGAAAGTCGACGAAGTTTTCACCCCACGCCGCATAGGCGTGCAGGCAGAGCAGCGGATCGGAGATTGCATCCGGTCGGCTTCCGAGTCGGGCTGCCAACCGCGACCGGAGCTCGCGGCCGGCGTCGAGCCGGATGCGGCCCACGATCCAGTATCGGCCGCCAAGGCTCTGAATGCCGCATGACTCCTCGCCGGCCGCTTCGGGTTCCGGCCGTGAGCAAATGAAAGCGACTCGACGCGATCGACCAACGATCTCGACGACATCGCCGGCGCCGGCGAGCTCTTGGGGGTCAACGGGTGTGCCGTCGAAGTTGAGAACGGCGGCGAACAATCTCAGCCCGGATCGGATTTGGCAGGGGCAGGCAAATCTGACGATTCCGCCGATTTCCAGGTTAGCAGCCGCGTGTAGCCGTCGTGCTCGTCGTCGCCCATGAGGATCCGGCCTTCGCAGACGACCCAGGCGTGAGCGGCAAAGCGCTGGTCCTGCTTGGCGACGCCGATGTGAAGTTCGGAGGCGTGGCCTTGCATCGAGAGAAGACGCTGCAGAACAAGCGCCGAGCCCAGGCACGTTGTGCCAGACAGCAGGCGGGATGCCACGCGGACGGCCCAGGAAATTCTGTCGACCGATCCTGTTCCCGGTTTCACGCGCGCAGCCCAGGAACGCAATCGATCGACAGAGGTCAGGTGGAGAGCGACGCGGACCGCGGCGATGGTCGCAAAAGCCTCGAGCAGCAGGAACCGATCGCTGCCCGGCAGGGCAAGGAATGCCGCAACGCGTCTCATGGGTGAACCAGTCGGCGGATTTCCTCGCCGACCCGGTCCAGCAGCGTATAGCGTCTCGCGTAGTTCAGCGCGTAAACCGGCAAAGTGTGCGCCAAGCGCTCGGCGAACCGAAACTGCCGCATCAATCGCTCGGGAGCACAATACCGCTTGTTCATGGCCGATGACGTCAGCGTCTGCAGCAGGTCGTTGCCGGCAAGCCGACGCATGAATACCGCGTCGGACGCTGGCTGCTCGTGCAGCTCGTCGAGGCAGAACAGCGCCGCAAGCCGGAGTGGCTCGCGACGGGGGCGCACCATGTCATGCGGGGGGATCATGATCTTGCCGCTGAGCGGATTGAAGTGGCCGTCGCTCACTCTTCCCGGCAAGAACCGCTGGGCAGGTTCGTCGAAGAGTTTGAGTCGATGGGGCCCATAATGGGCAAAGGCCAGAGTGTCGGCAAAGGTCAGCCGCAGCATGTCGTCGGTGACCAACTCCGCCCCCTGCGCGATCAGAAACGCGGCAAGGGTCGACTTTCCGGCGCCACTACAGCCCAGCAAGCCGATGGCGCGTCCGTCGAGGTCGAGGACCGTCGCATGGAGCGGCTCCTCGCCCCGCAACGTGAGTGCAGTGCTGAAGACGAAGTTCATCAAATTCGCCTCGAACGATCTTTGGTCAGCATTGCCCAGCCGCGCGCAGACGACGGATCGACCGTCCGGAGAGATGACGGTTTCGAAAACACCATCGACCTTCACATAGACGCTGCCATCCGCCAGCACGACATGCCGAATCCAGTCGTCTAAATCCTCCGGCAGCCCGTCCGTTTTGCCGCGGAAATAGTCGGCCGATCCGAAACGTACCCTGATCGACACATCCGAGTTCCCTTCCGACGCGCCAACCGAAACCTCGTCGACCGAATTCAACCGGAACTCGCTTTCCACCACGATGCCATAGACGACGTGCCGATAGCGGCCTGCCGCCGGAACATCCCGGTCGCCGTGCTTCTCAGAAAACTTGGCAAACACCTTCAAATCCGCTTCAAATTGGGGCACTGAACTTTCCGCCGCCACTCAGGGGACGGACTATGTCTCTTCATCCGGAAGCCACCACCATGATCGTGCAAAAAGCCACTCGGCAGCCATGATGAGGTTCGACTGCCGTGGCTTGTCGACGGAGGACCTCGCCAAGTCGGAGCAAGTTCAGCAAGCCTATAATTGCCTCGTCAAGAATGGCTATGCAATCCTCGATCATGTGCTCCCGGAAGACAAAGTTCGAGACATGAATCTCGAATTCAACCGGCGTTACACGAAATATCTGCAGAATCAGGAACTTGAGGACACAAGGAAAGTCGGCAACCGGCGCTTCATGGTGCCGATCGACCTTTCAGGCGCCTTCGGCGACCCTCTCGTTTACGCGCATCCCTTCGTCGTCGCCGTGGTGCGCAAGGCGCTCGACCTGGACGCCATCCTCGAAAGCTTCGGCGCGGTCATATCGCTGCCGGGCGCCAGGGCACAGCACATCCACCGCGACGGCCGCTTGCTGTTCGATGCGGCGATTTCGCCGATACTTCCGGCACATGCGCTGACGCTTGTGATGCCGTTGATAGACATGAACGACGTCCATGGAACTACCGCCATCTGGCCCGGCAGCCATCGCTGGAGGGAGCGTGACGAGCAGGCGGCGCCGGAAGCGCCGCAGATACCCGTGGGATCGTGCGCCCTTTGGGACTTCAGACTTTTTCATGGCGGCACGGCCAACCGCTCCGAGGTCCATCGACCGATACTCTACGCGACCTATGCGCGGCGCTGGTACCAAGATACCATCAACTTCGTGAAGGCGACGCAGCCACGCCTTGTGTTCGACGGTGATTTCCTCGCACGGGTTCCCGAAGACCGGCAGAGTCTCTTTGCCCACGTCCGCTGATCGCCGTCGCGCCGCCGCCGCGAACGTCAAATCCTGGTAGGCCGATGGATAAATTCATTATTCTCGATGATGTCTTCGACAGCGCGACAGTCCGGGCATTCGCCGCGTTCGACTATGGCGTCGGCGAGAAATGGTACGATCTCGGCGCCAATCCGATCCAGGAAAAGATACTCGACGTGTGCCGGGTTCACTTCGATCTGGAAAGCATCGTCGGCTACGAAATGTGGTCCAACAAGGAAAATCCCGGATGGCACCTCGACAAGGATGAGAGGCTGTATGCCGAGAAGAAGATCCTGGTCTTCCCGCAGTGCAGCGCCGTCTACTATCCGTTGGTCGACAACATGAACGGCGGCGAACTCTACACCGACGACATAAGGCTTTTCCCGAAGACGAACAGATTGGTCATGTTCTCTCCGGGAATATCGCATGGCGTATCGACGTTCACGGGCGTCAGGATGGCCGTCAGCATGAACCCCTGGAATACCAGGATCTAGCCGTCGGGACCGCGAACGGCTTCGCCGGTTCGGTGACGTCAGCCGTTGAGCCAGATATTCACCGCGAAGCGGCTGTCCGCGAAGCTCCCGCCGGGACAGGAGACCAGTTCGACCTCGTGGCTCGCGAAAGACGGGAAAGCGAGCAGACTGTCATGTGCCGGATCGACGTCGATCGTCTGCTGGCCACCCAGTTCGAAGAGGCGCAGTCGGCCCCCCGCGAATCGCCGAGGCCGACGATGGAGGTAATAGATCAGACTGAGGCGCCGGCTGTCGCCGGGGGTGAATTCGCCGCCGGTGAAAGTGTCGATGTGCGGCTGATAGAAGCCGCCATCGCCATGCGCGACCAGCTCGATCTGCGTGCTCTTCGTGGGCGTGTGGCCCATGCCGAAGGCGGCCTCGAGATCGGTCTGTAGCGCCAACGCCTTCTCGCGCAGGATTTCGGCGAAAGGACCCAAGTCCTTCAGTACCGATGATTTGCGAACCGTGGGGTCGTACAGTCCCTTGCCGTCGTCGCTCACCTTCGTCGGCTTGAACCGGGCTTCCTCCGCCAGGGCGTAGGACAGCAGGCTCTCCGCCCGTTCCTCGCCCAGCCAGCACGAAATGACGCGATGAGGCAGAAACCGCCCGGCACGGAAAGATGGGTCCCGCATGGCGTCCAGTCTCCGGCGGCGCCCCGTCGTCCGGCAAGGAAGAAATGAGGGTGATTTCCGGCGCCTGACGGCTTCGTGCCCTGGCTACTGTTGCTACACTGCGGCACCAGGATGAAAATGGTCGGGGACGCCGCATGCACCCGCCGCCGGACAATGGACGAGGAAAGATTCTTGATCGCAGACAACGACATCCACGTTCGGGAGCGCGATCTCGATGGCCGCCCGCTATTCGTCGTCGATGGCATGTTCAGGCCGGATTTCGTTCGAATGCTCTTCGAGGTTCTCAACCGGCAGGGCTTCACGCGCTCCGACTACGATACCGACGCCACGAAGGGCGTGCGTCACTGGAAGCACGAGTTCTCGCTCGACGATCTGACGTCGAATCCGTTCCTCCGGACCTGGCACGATCACGTCGTGGCGAAGACGAACGAACTCTTCCCGGGAGGGAAACTCGCGCTTCGGCGCGTCCACATCAACAATCACCCCTACGGCGATCTTCAGCACGCCCATGTCGACTGGGTTCCCGGCGTGACGGCGCTTTACTTTGCCAATACCCACTGGGACGAGAACTGGCATGGCGAGACCATCTTCTATGATGGCGGCGGCGAAGCCTACTATGCCGTTGCGCCGAAGCCGGGACGCATCCTGATATTCGCGGGCGACGTCCTGCACCGTGGCGGCGTGCCCTCGCGGACCTGCTTCGAATCCAGACTGTCGGTAGCATTCAAATTCAGCGCCGACGCCTAGACGTCATCCGCCAGCTTCAGCGCGGTGAGATGCGGCAAGCGCTGGGAGAAGTACAACACTTCCCGGAGAACATGTGCCGCCGTCGGACGGTCCTCCGGCCGGTCGTCGCTGCTCGCGTCGATCGCCTTCCAGGCAAATTCCGCCAACTGCTTCGGCGAGCCCGCTCCCTGCCGCAAGGCAAGAAGGCAGAGCTGCTGGATCCTGGAAACAGTCACCCCGCCTCCCGTGACAGGGGAGGCGAGGGCCTGGATCCTGCCGTCGGTCAGGGATCGGCGCAGGATGTCCGCATTCAGCCTCGAGCAGGCCGCCGCGGCTTCGACGACGCGCGCGGCCGGTTGGGCGGGCGCAACGATCTCGGCGTCGATCAGGATCATCAATGCGCGCAGCAGCTCCTTCTCCCCGATTCCACCCGCCGACACTCTGCCGATCAGCTCATCGAGACGCCAAGACCGGAGCGGTCCTTCGCCGAGAGCATCGAGGATGTCCCGGAAGGGCGGCATGCCAAACCCAAGCTTGGCGACGGGCGTCGTAATATTTCGCGCGCGTGCCATCGACGTGGGAACGCACAGGACGAACTCGAGATCGAGTGCGGGGCGGGAAAGGGCCTGTCCCTGCAGGGCTTCGTTCCGCTTGATGTAGACGTCGTGCCTGACATGTCCGGATCGCAGAAAGTCCCTGGCCGTCTCGCGAAGCCAGGGGTCGTCGACGGAAGCCAGCAGCTCCAGCGCTTCGGGGCGGAAATTCAGCTCGTCGAACTGGTCCAGAGGTCTGGCGCAGCCGACGAACTGCAGTCCTGCTGTCTGCAACTGGGATGCCGTATCGGCGAATAGTGTCGGCTTCCAATGCTCGTGAAGATACTCATGAACGAGATAGGCTCGGTCGGCGGTCTTCATTGTCATGAGTTTGCGCCCGGCGAACGAATCTTCAGCAAGAAATCGGCTGCCTGCCTTCTGGAGTGCCATTGCCAGATCGATACCGGTGTCGAGCTTTTCGAAAATCGTTCCCGGGATGGCGTCGCTTTTCAGGTTGAGCCGAAGCAGGCGCTGAAGCGGCACGAGTTCTCCGAATCCCGGCAAGGCGATCGAGCTCATGCAAAACAGGCCGCCCTCGACGAGGTTGCGGCGCAACAGCTCGACGATCGTCTTGCGGTTCGCGTCGGAAACCCACGACCAGACACCAAGAGCGGTGATGACATCGAACTGGGGCAGGTCGGGGCGTTCCAGCAGCTCCTCGAAGGACGAGGTCAGCGCCCTCAACCCCGATCCGGAGGCCGCCGCGAGCGAGTTCGCCGTGGCCGCGTGCGCCACATTTATGTCGGCGCCCCAATAGTTGCCGGGGCTGGCAGCGGCATGAATATTGAGCGAGATGCCGTTGCCGTACCCGAGTTCGAGGTAGCGCAACGGACGGGAAGACGGAAACGGGACGGATCGATTGAACGTCGCGAGTTGTAGAAACGCCGGAGAACTCTCGGGGTAGTAGACGTGAGTATAGGGAGTTGCGGTGACGTACCCGTCGAACTCTTCCTCCATGCGCCCTCTCGGATAGATCCCACCACCCTAATGTACACAATATCGTGCAAATATATTGATGGCGAGGAAGTGACGCGCCCGGATCGGTCCGGAAATTGCGGAATCGTCATTGCCGTCGCGTAGACGGCAGGTCAGAAGTCATCGCCGCGGCGGTTCCGCTGCGAAGGAGACACACCATGAATTCCAAGCCCGCAACGCGCCCCGAATTCGAGCGCATCGCGCTCCTCCTCCAGGGCGGCGGCGCGCTGGGCTCCTATCAGGCCGGTGCCTACCAGGCGCTGGCCGAGGCCAATCTCCACCCGGACTGGGTCGCCGGTATCTCGATCGGCGCCATCAATTCGGCGCTGATCGCCGGCAATCCGCCGGAGCAGCGGGTCGAGAAGCTGCGTGCCTTCTGGGAGGCGGTGACGGCCCCGCCCCTCGGCATCCCCTACATGCCGGGACTCACGATCCAGAACGACATGCAGCACCAGATCGTGAACCAGTGGCGCGCCCTGGGCATCATGCTGATGGGCGCACCCAGCTTCTTCAAGCCGCGCTTTCCGCCGCCGATCTTCACGCCGGCCGGCAATCCCGGGAACCTCAGCTTCTACGACATCTCGCCGCTCAAGACGCTGCTCGAGAGCCTGGTGGATTTCGACCGGATCAATGCGGGCGAGACCCGCTTCAGCGTCGGCGCCACCAACGTCAGGACCGGCAACTTCGCCTATTTCGACAACAAGACGCACAAGATCGCCACCGCCCATGTCGTGGCCAGCGGCTCGCTACCGCCGGGCTTTCCCGCTACCGAGATCGACGGCGAGTTCTACTGGGACGGCGGCATCGTCTCCAACACGCCGCTGCAATGGGTGCTCGATGCCCGGCCGCGCCAGGACACGCTCGCCTTCCAGGTCGACCTGTGGAGCGCCAGCGGCGAGCTGCCGCGCGATATGATCGAAGTCGACGTGCGACAGAAGGACATCCGCTATTCGAGCCGCACCCGCGCCGGCACCGACCAGTTCCGCAGGATGCAGGCGGTGCGGCGCGCCGCGGCCAAGCTTTTGGCACAAATGCCGGGTGAGGTACGCCAGTCACCCGAGGCCGAGATCCTCGCACAGGAGGCCGACACCAAGGTCTACAACATCATCCATCTGATCTATCACGCCAAGAAGTACGAGGGCGCGTCCAAGGACTACGAATTCTCGCGCCGGACGATGGAAGAACACTGGAAGTCCGGCTACGACGACATGATCAACACGCTCCGCCATCCCGAGGTTCTTCAGCGCCCGCAAAGCGCCGATGGCGTATTCACCTTCGATCTCGCCCGGCAGGGCCGCGAGGAGGCCAAACGATGAAAATAGCCGATGTCCGCAAGAACGCCTTCGCGATGCCGCTCAACGATCCGGCGTATCCGCGACCGCCCTACAAATTCTACAACCGCGAATTCATCGTCATCAGCTACCGCACCGACCCCGAACGCCTGAGGTCGGTCGTGCCCGAGCCGCTGGAGCCGCTCGGCGACACGGTGAACTACGAATTCATCCGCATGCCCGATTCGACCGGCTTCGGCGACTACACCGAGACCGGCCAGGTGATCCCCGTCCGTTTCACGGGCAAGGACGGCGTGGTGCAGGAAGGCGGCTACGTCCACGCCATGTACCTCGACGACAATTCACCGATCGCCGGCGGCCGCGAGATCTGGGGTTTCCCCAAGAAGCTCGCCACGCCCAAGGTGAGCCACGAGAGCGAGACACTGCTCGGCACCCTGCATTACGGCTCGGTGCTCTGCGTCACGGCGACCATGGGCTACAAGCATCGCGAGATCGATCCAGCGCCGATCCTGGCGGGCCTCGCCAAGCCCGCCTTCATGATCAAGATCATCCCGCACGTCGATGGCACACCGCGCATCTGCGAGCTGGTCCGTTACTACTGCAAGGACGTGACGCTGAAGGGCGCATGGGCAGGCCCGGCCGCGCTGCAGTTCTTCGACCACGCCATGTGCGACGTGAACCGCCTGCCCGTCCGCGAGGTCCTTTCGGCCACCCACTACGTCACCGACCTGACGCTGGGTCTGGGTGAAGTTGTGTTCGACTATCTCGCCAAATAATCCGCCACAGAGACAAAGAAGGATCGAGTCATGTCACGTTTCACAGGAAGAGTTGCCATCGTCACCGGCGCCGCCAGCGGCATCGGCAAGGAAATCGCCCTCCGCCTCGCAGCCGAAGGCGGCATCCCGGTGATCGCCGACCTCAACCTCGATGCCGCCAGCAAGACCGCGGCCGAGATCAAGGCCAAGGGAGGCGATGCCTTCGCCGTCGCCATGAACGTGACCGACGAGGCCCAGGTCGAGAAGGGCGTGGCCGACACCATGGCCAAGTACGGCAAGATCGACATCCTGGTCAGCAACGCCGGCATCCAGATCGTCAAGCCGATCGTCGACTTCCCGTTCGCCGACTGGAAGAAGCTGCTGTCGATCCATCTCGACGGCGCCTTCCTCACCACCAAGGCCTGCCTGAAGCACATGTACGCCGCCAAGTACGGCCGCGTCGTCTACATGGGCTCGGTGCACTCCAAGGAAGCTTCCAAGCTCAAGGCACCCTATGTCACCGCAAAGCACGGCCTCATCGGCCTCTCCAAGGTGCTGGCCAAGGAAGGCGCGGAGTTCAACGTCTCGTCCAACGTCGTGTGCCCGGGCTTCGTGCGTACGCCGCTGGTGGAAAAGCAGATTCCCGAGCAGGCCGCGGAACTGAAGATCTCCGAAGCCGACGTGATCAAGAACGTCATGCTGAAGGACACGATCGACGGCCAGTTCACCACCACCGACGACGTGGCCGATGCCGTGCTGTTCTATGCCGCCGCCCGGAACACAGTGCACAGTGGCCAGTCGGCCGTCGTCAGCCACGGCTGGTTCATGCAGTAGGGCGTGCATCGACGATTTGGACATAGACGACTGATGCGGTGGCTGCTCGCGGCGTTTCTTGCGCTGCCGGCCGCCGCCGCCGCGCAGGATAGCGACCAGAACGTCAGCAATGATCCGCTGACGCCCCTGGGGGCGGTGCAGGTCCAGAACTATGTCCAGCCCTTCCTCAACGGCCAGACCGGAACCGGCGCCGACCAGCTGAATGTCCGCGGGGTTCTACCGCACGAAGCGTTCGGCCTGCCGCAGTTCGCCCGCATAACGCTGCCGGTGATGGCCAGCGCCTGGGGGCCGAACGGGTCGGCGACCGGCATCGGCGATATCACGATCTTCGATCTCTTCGTCCATACGATCGACAATGTCCGGGTCGGCGTCGGGCCGCTGGCGGTGGCGCCTGCAGCGTCGAGCCCGGCGCTGGGCGACGCGAAGTGGCAGCTGGGTGGCCAGGGCATCGTGAGCGCGCGTCACCATTGGGGCCTGACCGCAGGCTTCATCTCCTACCAGCAGTCGTTCGACCGCCAGGCGCAGACGATCCAGCTGCAACCCCTGCTCTTCTACAATCTCGCCAACGGCTATTACCTGCGCTCGAGCGGCATCGTGTCGTTCGACCTCGCGCACCGCACCACGGTGGTGCCCGTCGGCATCGGCCTCGGACGGACCCTCGCACTGCCCCACGGCCGGATCCTCAATCTCTTCGTCGAACCGCAATATGCGGCAATCCGCAATGGCGAGGGGGTCCCGACATTTCAGGTCTATGCCGGCTTCAATGTGCAGTTTCCTTTGGGCGGCGGGAGCCGTTAGCGCGGGCAATATCCTTGATGGTCTTTCACGGCCCGGACGGCGGTTCGATGCCGTGTTTTCACAGCCTTCCCTCGATATTTAGAGACGCCTGAATTTAGCGCGTTCTGTCCGGAAACCTGTCCGGGGCGGCGTCGCAAGCCGGTCGCCCGAAGCGATCAGGGGGAGAAGACGCGGACCGCGGCCTCGTTCCTGCGCGCAAAAGGCAAAGTGAATGGAGCGTCGTAGCTCAGAGTGTATGGCTCCCCAACGGGTTGCCACGGCGATCCCGGCAGACCTGCGACCAGTTCGCGACAGCGCTGCGGGCCATCCGCGCCGGAACCGGAATACCGCAAGACCGCGATCGTTTCGATCGGAGTTGCGACCAGCCTCACCCGAGCGTCTGTCGGCGCCGGGGCAGTGTCGCGGGTGAACTTCGCGGGCAAATAGAACCGCATGGCGCCGGCTGCGCCGGGGTCAATGACCTGGACCGGAACGGTCATCGCGATGCGTTCCCCGACACGAACTTCGACGGGAACGGTCATGGCGACCCGTTCGTTCGCCAAGGCTGATGTTCTGTTGGCACCTGCGATGTAAGCGAAGAGGAGACGGAAAGCCTCGTCGCGTCCCGCATCGCCGACCTGAGCAATTTCGACCTCCACCGCGAGACGAGGATCGTAGCGGCGGATCTCGATGCCGTTTTTCAAGCTGCCGACAATATCGAAGCGCGGTTCCTCATAGAGGCGGATACCAACCACTCCGACCAGCGATTGAATCGCCAATGCGCCGTAGTAGGAGATCGCTTGCCACATTTAAGAGAATCCGATTCCACGGTGGACGATGCTGCTCAACCAGCCGGTCGTCGCGGCTACTTCAGCACATATTCGACAGTCGACCCGTCGGACGCGGTGAAGGAGGTCTTTACCCAGCGGCCCGCATCGTCGAACCACTGGTCCATCACCAAGTCACCGGTGTAGCGGTAACGCGTTGCATCGATCGAGGAACTCGCGGTCCTGATCGTCTCCCGGCCGAGCACGGCAACCTGTACACGGGCTTCCGTGCCAGTCTGGGTGTTGACCAGCGCCGATTGCCGGACCTGCCGGATGTTCCAATGGGTCGAAGGCAGGAGCTGCGGCGGCAGGGTCGTGCGGACGGCATCGGCGTTGCGTTCGATGATCAGGGCCGCTCCATCCCGCCGAATCTGGATGGCATGTTTCTTTCCGTCATCGTCGGTCTGTGCCGTGAGCCCCTGGAAAGTATCGCCGGTCCAGACCTCCTGCGCGCGGTGCGTATAGCGATAGGCGGTGACGCCCATGAATTTCACGGCAAGGTCGATTGCCGTCGAAACTGTGAGCTGCGCGCCGTTCTTCTGAAATGTCAGGCTGTGATGGCCGATCGTCTGGCCATTACGAACGGCGGTAAAGGACAGCGAGGAGCCATAGGGAAAATCCTCCGCAGCGGAAGCCACGGTTGAACCTGTTGCCAGCAGCAGCATGGCGAGAATGAGACGATGCATGAGCGAACTCCCTGCCCAAGTTACGGCGCACGTGACCACGCGGATCATTGCCAAGAGTCGATCTGGGCCAAATTTCAGACGTAAGAACGTCCGGAACGGCGGCAATCCAGAGGTTCGACCAGCTGCCCGCCGATCGCCGCGTCAGATAACGCCGCGGCTCACCAGCGGATTTAACAACCGGCCCCACGGCCCGGTCAGCACGATCGGCTTCTCGACCACGATCAGCGCGATGCAGGGCTCGCCCGGATCGGCGATCGGTTCGTGCCGCTGGCCGCCCGGGCCGACAGCGAAGTCACCCACGCCGTAGCTGCCGGTCGCGTCGGTATAGCCGCCCTGCAGACAGACCGTGTACTCGTACCCGGCATGCTTGTGCTCGGGCAGGCCGCGCCCTGGCTCGAGCCGCAGCAGCGACACCCGATAGGCATCGCCCGGCACGTCGAGCCGGATCTCGTCGAATTGGCCCAGGATGCGTCGCCAGCCCATGCCGGGATGGATATGGGGCGCCAGAGGGGGCGGCGCCCAGTCGAAGCCGGGACGCCGCGGCGCCGGCAAAGCCCGCGGCTCGACCGCTGCCTGGTCGAGCCGGGCCAGTGCCCGCTCCAGGGCGGTATCGTCGAGCGCGACCCCGGCCTCGCCCTCCATCAGGGCGCCGCCGACGGCGTTCAGCCGGTCGGCCGCGCGCCGGGCCTCCGGGTCGAGCGCCACATGCAGCGCCACCGCCAGTGCAGGCCCGTCGGGTAGCGCGCCCGCGGCATAGTCCAGCAACAGCTCGTCGGGGGCGATATGGCGGCTCATGACTCGTCTTTCTCCAATTCCTGCCGCAAGCGCCTCAGAGCCAGGCGAATGCGCGACTTTACCGTACCCAGGGGCAGCTTCATTTCGTCGGCGATGACCGTGTGCGTCTTATCCTCGAAAAACGCCTTCTGGATCACCACCGATTGATCTGTCGGCAGGCCGCCCAAGAGCTCCTTCACGCGGGTATACGTCTGTCCCGCCAGGACGGATTTGCCGGCGTCCTCTTCTTCGGGCGAATAGACGACCAGCCAGTCCTCGGTGTCGATCGGCCGGGCGCGGCGGCGCAGCAGATCGATCCGCTTGTTGCGGGCAATGGTGTAGATCCAGGTGGCGGCCGACGCCCGGCTCCGGTCGAAGCTGGCAGCCTTCCGCCACACCATGATCAGGGCTTCCTGGGAGACTTCCTGAGCGGCCTCTGCATCCGTGCCGCCACGCATGATGAAAGCCTTCACCCGGGGCGCGAAATGCCGGAACAGGTTGGCGAAAGCAGCACGGTCCTGCCGCGACGCGACGGCTTCGATCAGATCGGCAGCATCGTCGGCGGACAGCATCGGGGAAGTCTACCCCGGCAGGCTGTGCATGCTGCAGACAATAATCCGGTAGACTTCCCGATACCTTGCCTGGGACGGCATTCGTCGTGGTCTGAATTCCTCACCGGACCATTCATCCCGGCGTCGTTGACGGGCCGCGCAGAAGCGTCCCGACGCTTTGGCCGTCAGTTGACCAGCACGGGCGCCTTGCGCAGCCATGTCCGGTCCTCGATCTGCCGAACCAGGAAATCGGCGACGTCCGCGCGGGATATGATCCCGTTACGCCACTCCGAAGGCTCGCCCAGGATCCTGTAGCGCCCGGTTCGCCGGCCGTTCGTAAGAACTCCCGGTCGGGCAATCGTTCTCCCTGAAGGAAGGTTCGACGTCACGCCGGCGGACTTCGGATTGAAGATGCGCATGAGCCAGGAGCAAACAAGAGGCATCGACGCGGGCCCCGACCTGCATCGCAACATGACATCCAGCGGTTGTGTCGAATCTTCGGCCTCGCAGTGATCCAGACGACGACGACACGTGTATCAGCTGCACATCAACCAACTGGAGGTCCCTGCAATGTTACGTAAGACTTTTGTCGGCCTTGCCGCCGGCGCGCTGATCTCGCTCGCATCCGTCAACGCCAATGCGGCGGACATCGTCGATACGGCGGTGAAGGCCGGTCAGTTCAACACGCTGGCTGCCGCCCTGAAGGCGGGCGATCTCGTCGTCGTCCTGAAAGGCACCGGTCCTTTCACGGTCTTTGCGCCGACCGACGAAGCCTTCAAGAAGCTTCCCCCCGGAACGGTCGAAAACCTCCTGAAGCCCGAGAACAAGGCCCAGCTGGTCAAAATCCTGACCTACCACGTGGTGCCCGGAAAAGTCATGAGTTCGGCCCTCGCCGGCAAGAAGACCGATGCGAAGACGGTCCAGGGCGAGATGGTCATGGTCGATGCGACGATGGGCGGCGTGACCGTCAACGGCGCCAAGGTCGTGACTGCCGACGTTGCGGCCGACAACGGCGTCATCCACGTGATCGATACCGTGCTGATCCCGAAGTAAGCCAATCCGTAGACCGGTCCCGCGCGGCGCGGCGTACACTTGTCCGTGCCGTCGCGGGCCTCCGATACAACTTTCGGTAGCTGACACGACAGAGTCCAACGAGGAAGACGCCCTGCGGGGCGTCTTTTTCGTTGTCTACGTCCCATGGACCCGCATCAGGCGCGGCTGGCGAGATACCACAGAGGCATCAGCAGGACGGTGATCAACTGAAGGCGCACGCGCCACACCATCAGACGATTGCTGCGGCTCGCCCCGACCGTCTCTTCCGCCTGATCGCGGCCCATCGAAAGGACGCCCACGAACAGGATCACCAGCGTCGCCAGTCCGGAGACAAGAACGAGAACGAAAAGAATATTTGCAAGGGTCATGGACCACTCCATGTCGACGTGTCGGTCGACACCTTCGAACTGGTGTCGCGGCTCTTCTCCAACAAGTCCTCCGGCGCGCAGGGTGATGCTGTGTCGCACTCAGGCGTCATGATCCGCCGCCGCACGCGAGGCGTATTCAATCCAGTGTGCCCCAGGAGCAGAAAATGATTTCCCTCTACCGGTCCATCATGGATTCGAACGTCAATCCCCTGCGCAACCTCCCCCCGGCTCAGCGATTCCAGCTCATGCTGTTTCTCAGCATCATGTGGACCAACATTTTCTGCCTGAGCGCCGGCGCGTGGATCTGGTACGGCGAGCTCATCGTCTTCCATGTGCTGGTCGTGGCCGGCATTGTCGTCACGGGCCTGGTCTTCAGGCGGGCGTCCAAGGCGACCGGCTATCGCACCTATCGCCACTATCCCCTGAAGGATGGCACCGCCCGCTATGACGATGTCTGGGGCGGCTAGCATCGAATCCGCAACGGTAAAGCCTCTTCAAGAACATGCCGGAAGGCGATAGACCCAGCGCGTACTACGATGGCGCCTGTCCTCTGTGTGCTCGCGAGATCGGCTTCTATCGGCGCCAGGATGGCGCCGCCCGGGTTTGCTGGGTCGATATCAGCGGCGTCGAGACCTTGGAGGTCGCGCCGGGTCTGGCCCGGGAAGAGGCACTCGCACGATTCACCGTGCGGGATGCCGACGGAAGTCTGGTGTCGGGCGGCAGAGCATTCACCCTGATCTGGAAACAGCTGCCGCGGTTCCGATGGCTGGCCAAGATATTCGAGATCCAACCCTTCGCCTGGTCGCTCGACCAGACCTACGGCATCTTCCTGAAGCTTCGTCCTCGTCTGCAGGCGATGGCCTTGTCCAGGGAAGTGCGGGGGCCAAGAGGGTGAAGCCCCGAGTCAGCCATGCCGACGGCATCGTCACGATCACGGACTTGAACTCCACGATCGCCTATTGCCTTTACGATCTTTCGGGCGAGATCGAGTACCTGTTCGTCAGTCCGGCATTTCGGCGTCGGGGATATGCAACGAAAATTCTGAACATCGTCGAGACGCAGCTGGGGACCACGCTGCGCTTCAGGCCTCCGATAAGTCCGCTCGGCCGGCATGCCGTCGGCTCCTACAGCCGAGCCCGGCAGGCCATACCGGAAGGCGACATAAGGGACGTCGCCCGGCGGACGTAACGCCTCAGGCCTGGGGTCGGCCGATCATGCCGAGGAACTCGCGCCGCGTTTCGCCGCTGTCACGGAAAGCACCGAGCATCCGGCTGGTCACCATGGTGACCCCGGCCTTGTGGATTCCGCGCGTTGTCATGCATTGATGCGCGGCTTCGACCACCACGGCCACGCCCCGCGGCCGCAGGACCTCTTCGATCGTGTTGGCGATCTGCGCCGTCATCTTCTCCTGGATCTGCAGCCGTCGGGCATAGATCTCGACCACCCGCGCCAGCTTGCTGATGCCGACGACGCGCCTGTCGGGCAGATAGGCGACGTGCGCACGGCCAATGATCGGCACCATGTGATGCTCGCAATGGGACTCGAGCCGGATGTCGCGCAGGACGACCATCTCGTCGTAACCTTCGGCTTCCTCGAAGGTCCGCTGCAGGATTTCCCGTGGGTCCTGATCGTAGCCGGCGAAGAATTCCTCGTAGGACCGCACCACGCGATCGGGCGTGCCGACGAGGCCTTCGCGATCGGGATCGTCGCCCGCCCAGCGGATCAAGGTGCGCACGGCCTGTTCCGCCGCGTCGCGCGACGGACGCTCGCCATCGTTGCCGGCGGCCAGGTCGCTTTTCTTGACGATCATGTTCATGGCTGGTCCTTGGGCTATTCCATTCAAGCTCTAGCCCTACGGTGGCGCGATGCGCTTGGATGATGTGAGGCCCTCTTTCTGTCGTCGTGCGACGAAAGGTGCAAACGGGACATTGCATTGAACCGTTCGGCGCGTGCCCGCGTAACAGCAACGTGCAGAACAAAGACATTTACAAGGGGTCCGATGCCTTCCCCTCGGGCGGCTTGGCCGTCGTCGTCGGATCGTCTGGCGGCATTGGACAGGCACTGCTCGGCCGTCTCGAGACTCAACCCCGCTTCTGTGCGGCGCTGGGGCTGGGACGCCGCAGCTCCCCGCCCCTCGACCTCACCGACGAGGAGAGTATCGCCCAGGCGGTGCGTCATGTTCAGAACCTCGGAGCCGAAGTGCGGCTGGTGATCGATGCCACCGGCTTCCTTCACATGGACGGATTTGCCCCAGAGAAAAGCTGGCGCGACCTCGATCCTGTTCACATGGCAAGGGCCTTTGCCGTGAACGCCATCGGCCCGGCCCTGCTAATGAAGCATTTTCTGCCGTTGCTGCCGCGCCAGGGGAAGTCGGTGTTCGCCACGCTGTCAGCGCGGGTCGGCAGCATTGGCGACAACAGGTTGGGTGGCTGGTACAGCTATCGGGCCTCGAAGGCAGCGCTCAATCAGCTCATGCGCAC
This sequence comes from Reyranella massiliensis 521, assembly GCA_945862125.1. Classification (GTDB taxonomy): domain Bacteria; phylum Pseudomonadota; class Alphaproteobacteria; order Reyranellales; family Reyranellaceae; genus Reyranella; species Reyranella massiliensis_A. The sequence continues at coordinate 15,954 of CAMAYC010000046.1, read as the reverse complement.
GGCAGCCATAGAACTAGGCAGAACCAGGCCAGGGGCGCTCTGCGTCGCGCTGCATCCCGGCACGGTAGCCACGCCCCTCTCGGCGCCCTTCGTAAAGTCGGGTCTGGAGGTCCAGACCACCGAGCAGGCGGCCGACCGTCTGCTCGATACGATCGACCGCCTGAGCGCCGGCAGCAGCGGTGGCTTTTTCGACCATCGCGGCGAAGCGGTGCCGTGGTGACGATCCCGCCCCTGGTGCCAGCGCGGACGAGGGACCCGGTGATGCTTCGCGCCGACAGTCCAAGCTGAGAAACGAGGTATGCATTCGATGAAGACGATATTGGCGGCCTACGCTGCGGCGGCCGCGGCAATGCTGGCCTTGGACGCGGTCTGGCTGAGCGTTTCCGCGGACCTGCTTTATCGGCCGCTGCTGGGCGACATCCTGTTGCCGGATTTCCGACCTGGTCCGGCGATCCTGTTCTATGTGCTCTATGTCGCGGGCATCGTGATCTTTGCCATCAAGCCCGCGCTCGTGACCGGGCGCTGGTCCTCAGCGGCAGGCAAGGGCGCGCTGTTCGGCTTCTTTTGCTACGCCACCTATGATCTCACCAATCAGGCGACGTTGAAAACCTGGCCGGTAGCAGTGACGATCGTCGATATGGGCTGGGGCACATTCCTGACAGCCTGTGTCGCGACGGCGGGCTACCTCGCAGCATCAACGCTGGGGCGGCGGGGCTGATTGCGCCAGCGCGCTGGAATAGCGCAATGCCGCAAACGCGATCAGGGCTGCCACCGACCAGACGCTGAGCGAGACGAAGTTCGCATACTCAACCTGTGAGAACAGCGTGCTCGCGGCGACCGCTCTGTCGTGCAGCAGCACGAACCCGGCAAGAGCCAGCCCGATGATCCCCAGCATGACGACGCGTTCGGATTGGCGCAGCGACATGCCGGCGATCATCGCACAGGGGAAGAGGAACAGCTCGACTCCCGAAGCAGCGCCCAGGGCCTGGGCGCTTGCCAGTGTGTTGACGATGCCAACCAGCGGCAGCATCGCGCGCCCGGCCAGCGACGACAGGCGCGTGATGGCGGGCACGGCCAGGAAGAAGGGCGTCGAGAGAAGGGTGACATAAGACGCGCCATGGTCGTTGCCGACCAGCCAGTGGATCGAGAGCGGAAAGAACGGCTGATTGATCGCGACGACAAGGGCGATCAGGTTGCTGGCGGCTGCAAGGGGGTCGTCGGAGTGGATATAGGCCGCAAGACGTTGGGTGATCTTACGCATTTCGCGGACCGGGGAAGAACGCGCTGACCCGCCTTTGGTAGTCCGCAAACGCCGCCCCGCGTGACTTCAACATATGCGCCTCGAGCGGCGGAATGCCCGACACATGGACGAGCAGCCAGTAGATCATCGCGGGGCCGATGAGCGCGATCAGTCCGTAGAAGTTGGCGGCAGGCAGGCCGACCGCGATCACGGGATAGGAAAGCCACGCCAGCCACTCGAAGAAGTAGTTGGGATGGCGCGAGTAGCGCCACAGACCGATTTCGCAAACCGCGCCTTTCGCGCTGGACGAGCCTGCAAACCGGGCCAGCTGTGCGTCGGCGGCGGCTTCGCCGAGAACCGCAACGGCCAGGATGGCGAGACCGAGGGCATCGCCCCAGCCGAGCGGCGCGGTGTTGCGGGCGGCGGCGAGAACGCAGATCACCAGCACGAGCGCTGCCGCCGCCTGGACCTGCAGGAAAAGGAACAGGCGGAGGACGAAATTCGCACCCCACTCCTCGCGCAAGGCCTGGTAGCGGGCGTCGTCGCCACCTCTCAGCGTTCGTCGCACGATGTGAAGGCCGAGCCGCACCGACCAGGCAAACACGCAGGCGGCGACCAGCGCCTGCCGCGCCGTCAGGCCCTCCTGCCCTGCGATCGGGACAAGAGCCGCAGCGGCGCCTACCACGCCAACGGCGAACGACCAGATAGCGTCGATCCAGCCAGACTGCCCGGTCCGAAGCTGCACGGCCCACGCGACCGTCATGAGCAGCGCCAACGCCACAGCGGCGGAACAGACAACGACGATGATCATCCCGGGTCCTGTCGGAAACTTGCCTGTCCTTCATACGCACAGTTCAGCAAACGGATTTGCTTGCGGGTTGGAACCGCCGCCAGCAGCAACATGGACGCGCGCGAGGACTTCGAAGAAGACCGGTCGCAGACCATCACCACGCCGACGGCTACATGAGCTAGAGTGGTGACATCCTGTGAGGCTTTTTATTCCGTCATGACCCTGCCGCCCCACGCGCCCGACGCGGCGCGCCGCCACCTGGAAGAGCGCATCGAAGCCTTCATCGCCGGTTGTGAGGCGAGCGGAGAACAGCCGGACTACTTTGCCGGCGAGTATCTGGTGCGCGCGCTCGCCAGCCTGAAGGCCGGGGACTATGCCACCGGAGAGGCACGGCTCAGCTTGGCCGAGACGCCGGCTGAGCATCGTTCGCCCCAGGACCTGGCCACGGTACCGTCGGGATACGCGCTGCTGTCGACGGCGGAACTGCGCCGGAGCTTCGAGCGGACGAAACTCGGGCAGCTTCGTTAGGGCTCAGCCGGCGAGAATGGCTTCGACGATTTCCTGGACGTTGAGGGCATCGGCCAGCGTCGCCAGGTGATGCGGCTCGCCACGGGCGAGCTTGGCCACGCCTTCGAGCTGGCGCCTGAGCGCCAGCGGCCGCGCCTGCTCCTGAGGCAAGGCATCCGGCGCCGGCTGCCAGGTCCCGTCCGCCCCGCGCCGCTCGGCGATCGACCAGTCGCAGAGCCGCACCGCGCCCTTGTCGCCTTCAAGCCTCCAGATGTTGTGATCATCCTTCGCCGTCTCGCCGACCGCGCCTGCAAGCGCGACCGGCAGGTCGCCGGCCTTCAATGTTGCTTCGATGCGGCGTTCGGATTTACCTTTTTCTGGGAACGACGCCTTGCCGCCGCTCAGGCCCTGCAAGGGCCCGACGAGCCGCCGCGATAGAAACAGGAAATGCGAGACGACCTCGCGGGTGAATCCGCCCTGCATTGGCCGGTCCAGCCAGCCCGCCGCGTCCATCTGCCAGGAGCGCGGCCATCTGGCGAAGCCCACCTCGATCGCGATGCGCCGCGGCGTGCCGATCTCGCCGCTCTCGATCCAGCGCCGGATCGTCGCCACGGCCGGCGACGAGGCGAAGGGAAAGTTCACCGCGCCGCGATTGCCGGCCTCGGCCACGAACGCCCGCGCATCGGCGACATCGACCGACAGCGGCTTCTCGCAGAAAACGCTCTTGCCGGCCGCCCGCGCCGCGCGGGCGTGCGACAGATGCGAGGCCGGGGGCGAGGCGATGTAGGTGCAGTCGCTCGCAGCAATCACGGCAGCCGCATCGGCCAGGCGCGGCACCTGGGGAAATGTCTTTGCCATGCGCTGTATCGCCTGAGGCGCGGGATCCCAGATGCCGCAGGCGTGGACCAGCGCGGGGTCCTGCTGGAGGATCGCGTTGAGCAGCCGCTCGCCCATGATGCCGGCGCCGATGATGCCGATCGCTACGCTGTCGTTCTTCATACCCGTGACCGCAGCCCCTTTGCCGTTTCGTGTCGGGACTGTTGTACGTCGTCGGCGGAAAGCGGTCACTTCCCGGCTCCGCCGGACGAGGCGTTACCCGCCCAGACTATCCGGCTCGGGCACCGCACGCGCCGGCGTTCCACCGTCGATCGTGCGGGGGTGCCGATGATGCAGGAAGACGGCCAGCTGCTCGCGGGCGCCAGCGCCCGACAATCGTACCGCCGATTCGAACAGCTCATGCTGCACGCTGGCCGGTAGATCTCCCCAAACCGCGGCAACCGCGCGGCCGAGAGCTTTCGTGAGTTGTTCCGAGGGCATCCGAGTCATCGCTCTCCCCTGGTTCTGGCCAAAAGGCTAGTTGGCGGTCCCTCCGGAGTCAAAGCGCGCCGGAGCGCCAGACGGGAACCAATTCGATCCTCCGGCCGTTGTCCGTCTTGAGAAGGACAGAATGATGGCGTGCGTTGGGAGCGTTCAAACCTTCCTGGCGTGGAGGAACCGAGATGTTGAAGCTGTTTCCGAAACTGCTGCTCGTCGTGGGTATCGGCCTCACCGGGGCGGCGTGCGTCGACGACGGCAATGCCGCACCGCGCGGCTACTATCAGCCGACGGCGGCGGCCTACGGCAACCAGTACAACAGCGGCTACTATAGTCCCGCGCCTGCTCCAGCCTATGGCTATGCGCCGGCCTACGGCTATGTGCAGCCGGCGCCGAACTACGGCTACGGCTACGCCAATCAGCAGCGCTACACGACGGTGACGGTCATGAACCGCGGCCAGAACGGCTATCGCGACGACGTGGTCCAACAGCAGGTCGCCTGTGGCAGCCAGTACTACGACGGCTACAGGACCCGCACCGCCCCGCGCTGCTGATCGACGCCGCCTAGGCCTGGACCGGCAGCGGCAGGTCGAGCGACGTGGTGCGTCGCAGTTCGCGGCGATGGATCTTGTCGTCGAACGGCCGGGCGCGGTGCATCGTGCAGCGATTGTCCCAGATCACGAAATCATGCGGCCGCCAGATGTGGCGATAGAGGAATTGCGGCTGCGTGGCGTGGTCGGTGAGGTCGCGCAACAGCAGCCTTCCCTCCGGCACCGGCCAGTCGACGACATGCTCGGCATGCGAGGCAAGGTAGAGGGCGCGACGGCCCGAGGTCGGGATGGTGCGCACCAGCGGATGGACGGCACCCTTCAGTTTCTCCGCCTCTTCCGGGCTGAAGTCGAAGCCCAGCACGTGGCGCGAATAGACGATGGAGTGATAGACGCGCAGCCCTTCGATCGTGGCGCGGGTCTCCGCGTCGAGCGCATCGTAGGCGGCGCGCATGTCGGCGAACTCGGTATCGGCCCGCACCGGCGGCACCACCCGCGCCGACAGCATGGAGTAGCGGCCCGGCGGATCGACGAACGAGGCATCGGTGTGCCACAGGCGGTTGGCGACCGACGAGGCGCGCATGCGGTTGTTCGCGTCCCGGATCCTGCCCTCCTTGTCGACGTTGGAAACGTCGGCGATCGCCTCGTTGCCGAACCGGTTGCTGCCGATGGCCGAGGAGGACGTCCTGGCATGCAGCGTGCCATCAAAGCGCTGGGCGAAGTCGAGCTGCTCTTCGTTGGAAAAATCCTGGTCGCGGAACACCAGCACGGCGTACTTGTCCATGCCGGCGCGGATCGCCTCCAGCGACTGGCGATCATGGACCTGCCGCAGATCGATCGCACCGACTTCGCCGGCGAAGCCGGGGGTGAGCGGCGTGATGGTGACGGTCATGAGGCGCTCCCTTCCTGGCGGCGGATGCACGGAGGCAGGCCGCCCTGAGTTTCCATGATATGCTCCCCATCCCGTAATGGAAGGCGCAAGAGAACCCATGAGCCGCGGCAGCCTGCGCAAGCTGATGCGGCGCAAATCGACCCTCGCCTTCCTGATGACCCTGCCGCTCCTGACGCTGATCGCCGCGCTCGTGGCCTATCCGGCGGGCTTTGCGATCTATCTCTCGATGCTCGACAGGAAAGCGACCAAGTTCGTCGGGTTCGCCAACTTCGCCTTCCTGCTCAACCGCGAGCGGTTCTGGATGGTGGTCATCCAGACCTGCCTCTATGCCATCATCGCCGTCGCCCTCAGCGCGATCATCGGCATGGCGGTCGCCCATTTCGTGCACAACATCCCGACGAAAGGTCAGCGCAAGTGGCGCGGCATGCTCCTGGTGCCCTGGGTGATCCCGGCGGCGCTCAGCATGCTCGGCTGGCGGCTGCTGTTCGAGCCGTCCTTCGGCGCCCTCAACTGGGGCCTCGAGCATTTTGGCTTCAGCCGAGTCTTCTGGCTCGGCGAGGCCGGCTGGGCTCGCTTTTGCGTCGTCCTGGTGACCGTATGGTTCGGCGCGCCGTTCTTCATGGTCATGTACCTGGCGTCGCTGAAGTCGGTGCCCGAGGAACTCTACGAGGCGGCGCGGGTCGACGGCGCCACCTGGTGGCAGCGCCTGCGGTACGTGACCCTGCCGATGATGCGCAACGTCATCGGCATCACCGCGCTCTACTCCCTGATCACCACCTTCGCCGGCTTTACGATCGTGTCCATGCTGACCGGCGGCGGCCCCCTCGGCGCAACCCAGGTGCTGGGCACAGCGGCGTTTTACACCGGCATCCTGGGCGGCAATCTCCCGATGGGCGCCACCATCGCACTGTTCATGGTGCCGATCCTGGCGGTGGCCGCGGCCTTCATCCTCCGCGGCATCTCCAGACGGGGAAATGAAGCCTAGCGCCGCCCCAGCGCCAGGCGGGTCATCGGACTCTTCTGCTGCGAACGCGACAGCAACGCGGCCGGGATCAGCGCAAGCAGCGCCACGATGGCAATCACGATGAACGTGTCGGAGAAAGCCAGCATCTGGGCCTGGGCGTTCACCATCTGGCCGAGGAACTCCAGCGCCGCCGCCTTCTGCTGCTGGAACGGCAGGCCCGAGCGCTGCATGAGCTGCTCCATCTGGAACAGCAGGCGCTCGGTGGTGCGGTTGCCCCAGTCCTGGGTAGCGGTCAGCGCATCGGCATGGAAGCGCGTTCGGACCTCGAAGAAGGCCACGATCAGGTTGATGCCGAAGGCGCCGCCGAGCTGGCGCATGAAGTTGGCCACGCCGGCGCCCTGGCGGACCTTGTCGGCCGGCAGCGCCTTCAGCGCGGTGGCGTTGAGGCTGGGGTTGATGAAGCCGAGGCCCAGCCGCGAGACCATCACCATGCCGACCAGTGTCCAGAACGTCGTATCGGCATCGGCCGTGACCATCAGGGCGAACCCAGCCGCAAACAGTATCAGACCGCCGATGATCATGAACGAAGCCGGCATCGCGTCCGAGAGACGCCCGGCCAGCGGAAAGATGACGGCCAGCATCAGCCCGGCCGGCATCATCATCAGGCCGGCCAACAGCGGCGTGAACCCGATCATGGTCTGGACGAACACCGGGATGACGTAGGTCGAGCCCATCATGCCGGCGCCGAAGATGAAGGCGATCACCGCCGCCGAGGCGAACTCGAGATTGGCGAAGATGCGCATGTCGAGCAGTGCGCGCGGCGTGTAGAGCTCCCACAGCACGAAGCCCACGGCGGCGGCGGTGCCCAGCACCAGGTGGACCACGATGACGTCGGAGGACCAGCCTTCGCGCTGGCCGTCGGCAATGCCGGTCATCAAGCCCCACAGGCCGACGCAGAGCAGCGCAAAGCCCAACCAGTCGAACGGCGGGATCTCGCGCGCCAGCGGCCGGGTCGGCATGAAAAAGGCGCCCATCAGGGCCGCGATGCCGCAGAATGGCAGCGAGATGTAGAAGACATAGCGCCAGGAAAAGTACTCGATCATCAGGCCGCCCAGGGTCGGGCCGATCGCCGGCGCGAACACGACGCCGAGGCCAAAGATGCCCATCGCGGAGCCGCGCCGCTCGGCCGGGAAGACGGTGAAGATGGTGGCCATCACCAGCGGCTGGGCGATGCCGGCGCTGAAACCCTGGAGGATGCGGGCGAAGATCAGCACATCCTCGTTCGGCGCCATGCCGCCCAGCAGTGCGCCGGCCGAAAAGAAGAACAGCGCGCCGATGAAGGTGCGGCGCTCGCCCAGAACGCCCGACATCCAGGCGTTCAGCAGCATGCCGGCGGTCATCGTGGCCATATAGGCCGACGACATCCACTGCGCCTTGTCCTGACCGATGCCGAAGGCGCCCATGACGTCGGGCACCGCCACGTTGACCGTGGTCATCGCCAGCACCATCGACACGACGCCCACCATGCCGGTGATCGTGACCAGCCAGCGGTAGGCCGGTCCATAGCGCTCGGCGAGGTAGGCGGCGTTCTGGTAGGGGACGCCCGGAAGTGCCCCCCCGCGCAGGGGTTCGTTAACGGACGTCAATGTCGACTTCGACCATCATGCCGGGCGCGAGTTGCTTCGGCATCTCGACCATGTCGATCTTCACCGCCACGCGCTGGGTTATCTTGGTGAAGTTGCCCGAGGGATTGGGCGTCGGGATCAGCGCGAAGCGGGCCATGGTGGCGCTGCCGATGCGCGCCACCTTGCCGGTGAACTTATCGTTGGGGAAAGCATCGACGGAAACATGCACGAACTGGCCGAGCTTCAGCCGGCTCACCTGCGTTTCCTTGATGTTGGCCTCGACCCAGACTTCCTTGGGATTGTGCAGCAGCAGGATGCGCTGGCCGGCGGCAACGTATTCGCCCGGCAGCACGAAGGTGCGGTCGATCACGGCCGGGATCGGGCTCTTGATGGTGCGGTCCTCGACATCGACGAGTTGCTGGTGGAGCTGGGCCGCGAGATTGGCGACCTGATGCGTGAGGGCCTCGATCTGGGCATCGATCACGCCCAGCCGGTCGTGGCCGACGCGGGCCTCGTCGAGACTGCCCTCGGCCTGCTGATGCTCGGCCTGGAGCTGCAGGATCTGGATCTCGAGCTTGGTCACCGCCGCCTGGGCCATCTGGAGCTGGCGTTCGTTGATGACCCGCGTGGCAAACAACGCACGGCTGCGGTCGAGCTCCAACTTGGCGAAATCGAGATCGGCGCGCAGGGCGCCCAGGGCCTTCTCGCGCACCGTCACGTTCGACATGCGCGTGCGCATCTGCGCATCCGCCTGGTTCTGGTCGAGCTTGCGCTCGGCGCGCAGCCGCGACCGCTCGACCCTGATGCCCTCGATCTGCGCACGCAGCCCGTCGGCCTTCAGCCTGGCGATGCGGTCGTCGACGCGCACGAGCACCTGACCGGCCTCGACGTGCATGCCCTCGCGCACCGACATGTCGACCACCCAGCCATCGCCTCGGCTGGAGATCGTCACGATGTCGGCGCTCACCCGCGCGTCGTACTCGTAGACGTGGGTGAAGCGCATGTAGAGCTCGCGACCGCCATAGGCGAGCGCGATCAACAGGACCGCGGCAACGACAAAGGTGCGCGGACGGAGCAGCGCACGGCCGCGGCCGGTCGCCCACTGGCGCCGGCGCGGCAGGGCCCCAACGCGAGCGTCGGGCTTGGTCTCGGGGGCCGTCGACGACGTGGACGGCGAAATGGATTGGTCCATGGAGCTACTCGGCCGCGACAAGCCGCGGTGGAACGCGGCTCTCGGCTGCGAGAGGATCCGCCAGCGGCTGCAGACGCGTCTTCAGCCGCCCGAGCAGGCGGACGCAGGCGCGGATTTCAGCCTCGCTGCTGTCGCGCAGGAGTTCGCGCCGGAGGCCGCGGCCAACAGCGGAGATGGATGCCAGCGCCGGCCGCGCCTTCGGAGTCAGGAACACGCGCTTGACGCGGCGGTCGCCAGGCTGCGCGCGGCGCACGACCCAGCCGTCGGCCTCGAGCTGGTCGAGCTGGCGCACCAGGGTTGAGCCTTTTATGCCGACCCGTAGCGCGAGGGCGTTCTGCGTCAGCCCCTCGGGATGCGCCGACAGGTTGACCAGCGCCACCCAGCGCGCCGTGGACAGGCCCAGCGGCTTCAGGCGGGCGTCGAGCACATGCCGCCACATCCGGGAAACCTCGGCCAGGGCGAGCCCCAGCCGGTAGGACGGGTCGTCATTGGATGTCATCAAAAAATAATAGGACTGAAATCATTAGCATGCCAACGATCACCCCCGCGTTCCCCGTCAGGCTGCAACGCGCGCCCTGCATGGCGCTGGGACACCGAAAGGGGTCTAGGCCGCCCTGGCGCGGCGGCCGATCAGCAGGATCAACGGAATCGCGAGCGCCGAACACAAAGTGTAGAAGCCGAAGGCGTTGATATAGCCCAGCATGGCCGCCTGGCGGTTGATCTCCTTCGACAGGCGGGCAAGTCCCTGGACCGTGTCGAAATCCCAGCCGCCGGTCACCCAGGGCAAGGCCAGCGTCTTGTTGTAGGGATTCACCAGCTCGACCATGCGGCCGTAGTTGGCGCCCGTGGCGCGCACGATCTCGGCGACGCAGATCGAGATGAAGAAGCTGGAGCCGATGTTGCGCAGCAGGTGATAGACCGCCGTGCCCTCGGCCAGGTTGGCGGCGCCGACGGTCGAAAAGGTCACGAGCGTGAGCGGCACCCAGATCACGCCGATGGCGATGCCCTGGACGAAGCTGTTGGCCATCAGCGCATTGGTGCCGACATTGAGATCGAAACTCATCAGCCACAGGCCCGAGATTACCTGCAGCGAGAAGCCGCCGATCAGGCCGATGCGCGGGTCCATGCGGCCGACGAAGATGGCCAGGAAGAAGCCCAGCGCGGCACCGGCGCCGCGGGCGGCCACGATCTCGCCGATCAGCAGGTCGGGGAAGCCGGCGTGCTGCTGCAGAAGCGGCGGCAGCAGGACCATCGGCGTGAAGTTCAGCATGCCGTAGATCAGCACCAGCACGAGGCCGAGCGCATAGTTGCGGTCGAGCAACAGGCGCAGGTTGAGGAACGGTTGCCGTGCCGTGAGGCTGTGGGCGATGAAGACCCAGAACGCCAGCACGGCGATGAAGTTCTCCAGCACGATCTCCGTCGAGTCGTACCAGTCGAGCCGCTGGCCGCGCGACAGCACGAGCTGGATGCAGGCGATGGTGACCGACAGTGAGAGAAAGCCGGTCCAGTCGAGGGCCGTGCGGCCGGCCGGCTTGTCGTTGGGCAAAGTGAGCCGCAGGCCGGCGAACGACAGGAAGCCGACCGGCACGATCATGTAGAAGGCCCAGCGCCAGCTGTAGAGTTCCGACAGCATGCCGCCCAGGGTGGGACCGATCACCGGGCCGATCACCACCGCCATGCCGAAGATCGACGTGACGAACCCTTGCTGCCGCTTGGGGAAGCTGTCGAGCAGGATGGTCTGCGACAGCGGGATCACGGGCGCGCCCAGCCCGCCCTGCAGGACCCGCCAGAACACCAGCGACTCGAGCGAATCGGCGGCGCCGCAGAAGAACGTGGTGACGGTGAACAGGAACACGGACCAGCTGATCGTCTCGCGCCGGCCGAAGCGGGCCGCCAGCCAGCCGGTCATCGGCGTGCACACGGCGGTCGCCAGGATGTTGAAGGTCATCGCCCAGGCGATCTCGTCCTGGGTCGCCGACATGGTGCCCTGCATCTGCGGCAACAGCGTCGAGGCGATCAGCAGCGTGGTGGCGTAGAGGGTCGAGCCCAGCACGACCGCCACCAGGATCATCACCCGGCGGCCCAGCGAATAGGATTCGCTGGGGTGGGCGTCGACGCCGGGAGCGGCGCCGGACGCGACGGTAGAGGGGGCGCTTGAACTCATGGCCAAGGCTATTGTAGCCTAGGCAACAATGTCGAACCAACCCTCCCTGCGACCTGAGCAGGCGCGCCCCGGGATGGCGCACCCCGCAATGGCACACCGATGAGCCCGGACGACGACGGCTATATCGGCTACGTGCTGTCGGACGTGGCGCGCCTGATCCGCACGGTGTTCGACCGCCGTGTGCGCAGCCTGGGCCTCACCCGCGCCCAATGGCTGGTACTGTCACGGCTCTACCGCCGCCCTGGCGCCAGCCAGACCGAACTCGCCGACATGCTCGAGGTCGATCGTGCCAGCGCCGGCCGCATGATCGACCGCATGGAAAAGGGCCACTGGGTAGAACGCCGCGGCGACGCCGGCGATCGCCGGGTCAAGCGCCTCTACCTCACGCAGGAAGCGCGGCGAGTCCACGCCCGCATGTGGGCGATCGCCGAGTCGACCGTGGATGATGCGCTGACACCGCTGTCGCCGCTGGAGCGCGCCCGCTTCACCGGACTGGCGGCGCGCGTGAAGGAGCAGCTGCAAACGATGGTCGGCGCCGACGATGCCGGCGCGGCCGAGGCCCCTCCCCCGCGCCCCTCCCGCGCCGCCGCGTCATGAGCCGCCGTCCCCTGGCGCTGCGGCGCCTCGTCCTGCTGGTGGTTCTGCCGGTGATTGCCACCGTCGGTGCGGGTTACTGGTGGCTGTCGGGCGGTCGCTTCGTCGTCACCGAGAACGCCTATGTGAAGGCGCACATCGTGCAGATCGCGCCGGAGGTGGCCGGCACTGTCCGCCGCGTGCCGGTGCTCGATCATGCCACCGTCTCGACCGGCGATACGCTGCTGACCCTCGAGACCCGGCCGTTCCGGCTGGCGCTCGACAGTGCCGAAGCCGAACTCGACACCGCACGCGCGCATGTCGAAAGCCTGCGCGGTGCCTGGCGCGAGGTCATGAGCGAACTGGCCGACGCCGAATCGCGGGCAGCCTATGCCCAGCGCCAGTGGCAACGCCAGGAGGAGCTGGCGACCAAGGGCATCCTCTCCGCCAGCAAGCGCGACGAGGCACAGAACGACATGCGCACCGCGGCCGACCGCGTGACGTCGGTGAAGGAAAAACTGCGGCGCGTGCTGACGGCGCTGAACGGCAATCCCGAGCTGCCGGCCGACGAGCATCCGATGGTGCGCGAAAAGACCGCCGCCCGCGAGCGCGCCGCGCTCGACGTCGCACGAACGACGGTGCGTGCCCCGGTCGATGGCGTGGTCGTGAACCTCCGCGTCCAGCGCGGCGAACAGGTCAAGGCGTCGACGCCACTGTTCGCCGTGGTGGCGCTCAGCCGGCCGTGGATCGAGGCGAATTTCAAGGAAACCGAACTCACACATGTGCGCGTCGGCCAGCGGGCGCGCATCGTGCTCGACACCTATCCCGACTCGGCCTGGGAGGCGGTGGTCGAAAGCGTGAGCCCGGCAACCGGCGCCGAGTTCTCGATCCTGCCGCCACAGAATGCCAGCGGCAACTGGGTCAAGGTCGTGCAGCGCCTTCCGGTCAAGCTGCGCGTGTTGCCGCATCAGGGCGAACCGCCGCTGCGCGCCGGCATGACCGCGACAGTGAGCATCGACACCGGCCGCCAGCGCAGCCTCGGCGACGTAGCGCAGTTCTTCAGCGGCAAGCCGGCGCAAGCCAACGATTCACAGGCGCCGAAGCCCTAACGCTTAACCAGGCCCTTCTGCAGCATCCGCCATTTGAGCTGATCGAAACGATCCTGCCCAAAGAACGGCTCGCTATCGAAAACCATCAACGGCACGCCATAGTGCCCGCCCACGCGCTGGGCTTCCTGGCTGGCGGCAATGATGGCGTCGAGCCGCTCGGGTTCCGCCGCGACCATGGCGTCCATCTCGGCGAGGTCGAGCCCGGCGCGTTCGGCGGCGCGCGCGAGGTGGTCGCCCTCATGCCAGTTCTTGACCTTGCCGCTCCAGATCGTGCCGCTGACTTCGTTCAGAAAGGCCAACCCCTTGCCACGCTCGGTCGCCACCTGGCCGAGACGTGTCAGACGATGGATGTAAGGCTGCTCCTTGGGATAGGTGCGCGTCGCGGGGTCCATCAGCACCGGATCGGGCGAGGCCCAGGAGAACGGCAGGCCGAGATACTCGGCGCTGCGGAACACGTCGCGCAGGAAGTAGGTGAACCAGAGAGGGTCGCTGTTGGAGAAGAAGTCCGGCTGGCGCACCGCGATCGGATAGACCACGCGGACGTTGGCCTTGACGTCGTAGTCTTTCTCCAGGGCGACCAGACGTGGCGTGACCAGATACGAATAGGGAGAGCGGAACGACCAGTATAGATCGTAGCCGAGGGTCATGGCGCGTAGAGTCCTTTCGAGATTGCCATGCTGACACTGAGCGCTTCGATGGCGTCGAGCGTCGGCGTCTCGATGCCGGCGCTACGCGCAAAAGCCAGTGGCGCCCGGACAATGGATTCGATCTCCATCGGACGGCCCAGTTCATAATCCTGCAGGATCGACGGGCGATGATCGGGATAGACGCGGCTCGGGCCGTAGCGCTGCTCCGGACTGTCGTCGAGCACGACGCCGTGGGCGGCCGCCACGGCCAGGGCCTCGGCGTGCGCCCGGCGACAGAGCCGATTGATCTCGGCCGTCTTCTGGATCGTGGTGGGCTGGCCCAGGATAAGGCAGACCGTCGATCCGGTGAGATTGGCCATCAGCTTGTGCCAGATGTCGTAGCGGATATCGCGCGTGGCGGGCGAGGCAATGCCGGCCGCCACCAGCGCCGCCCGCAGGGCATCGATGCGCGGGCTCGCGCGATCGTCGGTCTCGGCCACCCAGAGCGTGTTGCGATCGGGCGAGACGTTGCGCACGACGCCGGGCTCCATGACGTGGTTGGACGAGGTGACGACGGCGCCGACGGCGCGATCGAAGCCCACGGCCTTGGCCAGCGCCCCGCCGGGGTCGAGCCGTGACAGATCGGGCGCCGGCGGGCGGGACGCGGCGAGGCCGTGGCCGTACCACCAGGGAACGCCGTTCTGCACGAACGCCACCGGCGTATCGGGACGCAGCAAGGGGCCGACATTTTCCGCCAACACCGCGAGGCCCGACGACTTCATGGTCACCAGCACCGCGTCCTGAGGCCCGAGATCGGCCGGCCGGTCGCTGGCGCGGACTGGCGCCACGATGCGCTTGTCGCCGGACAAGAGCGTGAGACCGCGGGCGCGGATGGAATCGAGATGCGCGCCGCGCGCCACCACCGAGACCTCGTTGCCCGCCGCCGACAGGCGCGCGGCGAAGTTGCCGCCGATGGCGCCTGCGCCAAACACACAAATACGCATCGATAGGCCCTCTACCTGCCGGCCCGGCTCAACCAGGTAACAGTGAGGTCACTGCGCGGTCGGGCACGGCAGGCGAGCGTCTGCCCTGCCTTCATCTGCTGCGGGCTGAGCGAGGCGTCGCCGCGCGGCAACAGGGTCACCTTGCCTGCATCCAGGTGGCAGGTGCAGGTGCCGCAATTGCCCGTGGCGCAGGCAAAGGGAAAGTCTATTCCGGCGGCGAGAGCGGCCTCCAGCACGGTCTGGTTGGCGGCACAGTCGATGGTTTGCCGGGTGTTGGCGATCGTCAGACGATGCGACTTTGGAGTACGGGCCATGCCGGCGCTCACGCCATCGCCGCGTGGCGACGCGATGGCGTCGTCCGGACGGAATTGAATTGCGGAACGTACCAGGACACCGACGGAAAACGCACCAGGGCATAGCCGTAGAGGGCGAGGCCGATCGCCGGCTTGTCGCCCACGACTTCGGTGGCGTGGATGTCGTGATCAGCCATCGCCATGCCACGGCCGGGCTCGACCATCACCTCGCCTACCTGCTCCACCGTGGCGCGGCCCGGCGTGGCGAGATTGTCGGTGCGGCGGAAGAACGTGTGGCGTTCGCGGCCGGAGATGGCGGCATTGATGCACCAGATGCCGTGATCGTGCGGGGCGGCTTCCTTTCCCGGCAGGCTGATCGTGAGATAGAGGCCGTGGCCGTCATTGTCCTCGACGAGAATCGGATGGTTGCGGCCCTCGGCCACCGGCATGGCGAAGTCGGCGAGCGGAAACAGCTCTGCCTTGGCCGCCAACGCCACCAGCTTCAGCTTGAGCGCATGCAGCGCCGAGGGCGTGATGCCTTCCTTCGCCGTGATGGCGTGGACGTCGGCCATCAGCTTCGCGGCGGCACGGTTTCGCTTGTCGGAGACGGTCATGAAAGGGTTCCCCTTGCTGCGTGAATGGTACGGGCTGGGCCTCCCAGGCGGCAAGGGGTAGACTGCCGGCAGAGGCGCACAAGCGTCCGGGATCGATGGAGGAACCCGATATGGCACGCACGCTCAGCATCCAACCGTTGGCCGACACATCGTTCGGCGCCGTGGTGATGGGCGTGAAGGTGACCGAACTCGACGACGCCACCTGGCGCGAGCTCTACGCCGCCTGGCTGGAATACGCGTTGCTCATTTTCCCCGACCAGCACCTGAAGCGCGCCGAACAGATAGCCTTTGCCAAGCGCTTCGGGCCGCTCGAGTTCGAGATGGCGGCGATCAGCAACGTCAAGTCGGATGGCTCTCTGCGCATCGAGGCCGACAACGACGACGTCATGAAGATCCTCAAAGGCAATATGGGCTGGCATTGCGACAGCACCTACATGCCGGTTCAGGCCAAGGGCGCGGTTTTCAGCGCGGAAGTCGTGCCGAGCATCGGCGGCCACAC
>CAMAYC010000045.1 GCA_945862125.1 Reyranella massiliensis 521 | reverse complement strand
GTGCTACGCGACGGGCCGCGTGTTCATCCAGCATTTCGAGAGCGGCGGCACGTTCCTCGACTTCGACGCGGCCAAGGTGCGGGCCCACTACGAGCAGCAGTTCAACGCCGCCAAGGCGGTCTGACGGAAGCGTGACGTCTTCGCAGAGCAAAGGGGTGCCTCGTTCTGCCTTGCTTCGGACGAGATCGGGCGATGTATTGACCGCTCTTGTTCAAACGACATGGAGCGATGCGATGACTGAGCTCGAAACGAAGATCGAAGCCGAAGAGTTCAACGACGACCTCAGCGACGAGGCGCTCGACCGGGTCGAGGGAGCTTCCTGCGTCTGCGGTCTCTCTTACCGTTGACGAGGCGGCGCTCGCTGCTTCGTAGCTGACCGCTGACGCTTCTGCGCCCTCCTGCTTCATGCGGTTGCATGCGGCGGGAGGGCCGGGAGCAGCGGCTCTGCTTTCTGCAACTGTGCAATCACAGGAGAACGACATGACGGAACTGGAAATGACGACCGAAGCCGAAGTGGAAGACTTCACAGACGAGCTGAGCGACGAGGCGCTCGACCCGCCCAAGGGGGCTAGGGCTACTCTTGGTTGCACCGATCACGCTTCGCACCGATCCGGTCCGGTAGCTGACCGCTGACGCTTCTGCGCCCTCCTGCTTCCCGATCCGTCCATCTACCTGCAGTCCGCGCGCCGCAGCGGCCAGATCGACGATCTTCTGCCGGGCGTGCGGACGCTAGCCGACGCCATCGGAGCCGTGGCAGCCATCGCCGGAAGTGACTCAATTTTTGAAGATCCGGATCGGATCGCCATGCCGGACGAGACCGCACGCTTCGCCACGGGCACTGACCGCGACAAGGGCTTGTTGCTTCACGTCATGCTCGAGCGCGCTCCCGGCATCAACGATACGGCGCGCGCGGGCCTGGAATTGCTGATCAGTGAGGCCGACAGCTTCGTGAGGAACGCACAGTTCTGCATCAGCCTGTCGCGTATGGCCCTTGTGTCCGGCCCTGAAGGGCGCATCATTTATCGCATCGCCGACCCCGTGAGGGCAAAAAGCAGAAGCGGCCGAGAAACCAATGCGTTGGGTGGGGTCGGATAGCTGTGCCGGAGGCGGCCCGGTACAATTTTTCGGACGGCCCGTGATGCCGTCGTCGAGAGTCGGGGCAGGGGGCGTTTATGGATTGGGCGCGTATCCTGGCCTACGTGACGGGGACGGTGGACCAGAAGCTGCTGGCTCGGAACGAATATCTGGCGGCCGAGAACCGCATTATGAAGGCCCAGCTGAGCGGTCGGATGAAGCTGTCGGACGCCGAGCGAGGCGCGCTGGGCTCGCAGCACCCCGCAGCGCCCCGCACCGCTAAGCGGAGAGAGTTTGCTGGCAGGTCCTTTCCCTCCGCCATTACCTCCCGAGACAACAGTCTCCGGGCCCAGTCGGGGCCGATGAAAAGCCCGGCAGGCGCGGGCATGCCGCGACCTGCACTGTCGCTTAAAGCCATGTATCGTGACCGTGCGTTTTCACAATGTAATGAAGAGGGCGGACATGGGAAGGCTCGACGGCAAGATCGCGGCGGTGACGGGTGGTGCATCCGGGATCGGTGAGGCGACGGTCCGGCGTTTCGTCGCCGAGGGCGCCACGGTGGCTTTCTGCGATCGGGACGGCGAGCGCGGCCAGCGCGTGGCGGCCGAGCTTGCGGCCGCCGGTGCCAAGGTCGCGTTCACGCAAGCCGACGTCGGTACCGAGGCGGCATGCCTTGGCTTCGTCAACGGGGCCGCGGAAAAGTTTGGGCGGCTCGACATCCTCGTCAATAATGCCGGTATCCGCAAATACGAGAAGATCGACGAGGCGAGTGCCGCTAGCTGGAACGAGATCCTCAACGTCAACTTGATGAGCTATGCCTTCTGCGCCAAGGCGGCGATTCCGCTGATGCGCCGTAACAAGGCTGGCGCCATCGTCAACGTCGCCTCCGTCCGTTCCGTCGTCGCAGGCGGCGGCAACATGCAGTACGACACGACCAAGGCTGCGATCGCGGGCCTGACGCGGGCGCTCGCCGCCGACCATTCGCCGGAGGGCATTCGCGTAAATGCCGTCGGCCCTGGCCCGATCTTCACACCGTTCCATGCACGCCGCATTGCGGCGGCCGGCGAGACCATCGAGCAGTACAATGCCAGCGCCGCGAAAGGCACCATGATGAAGCGTCCGGGCAGGGCCGAGGAGGTTGCGGCCGCAATCCTGTTCCTGGCATCCGACGATGCTTCCTACGTGACCGGCGCCCTGCTGTTCGTGGACGGCGGCATGACAGCGATGTAACGCTTGATGCGCACGCGACTTCTCCAAGGAAATACCACATGCCACTGACCCGCCGCGTCCTGATCGCGACCGCAACCGCAACTCTCGCCGCCGCTCATCCGGCTGCCGCTCAAACCCAGGGAAAAGCCATGACGACCCCATCCGGCCTGCAAATCATCGATACGACCGTCGGCACGGGCGCCAGCCCCAAGAGTGGCCAGACATGTGTGATGCACTACACCGGCTGGCTCTACGACAGCGGGGCGAAAGGCAAGAAGTTCGATTCGTCCGTAGACCGCGGCCAGCCCTTCGAGTTTCCCATCGGCATGAAGCGCGTCATCGGCGGCTGGGACGAGGGTGTCGCCACCATGAAGGTCGGCGGCAAGCGAACCCTGATCATTCCGCCGGAACTGGGCTACGGCGCGCGCGGCGCCGGCGGAGTTATTCCGCCCAACGCGACGCTGATTTTTGACGTCGAGCTACTGGGGATCAAGTAAGCTCGGCGTGAGAATCCCTCTGCCGAGCGCCGTGATCCTCGTTGCGCAGGCCTCTGCCCGTAAGTGAGGCCGCGTATTGCTCGACAGCGACGCGATGTTCATTAATGCTGAGCGCGCCATACTTCAGAGGGGGAGGCCATGCCGATCCGCTGGACCGTCAATCACGCGGAACGGCTCGTCGATTTAGCCTTGGACGGCGAAGTCAGCCAAGAGGATGCCACGCTATTCTTCGACGCAATCGAGGCAGCCGGTGCCATTCCGTACCGGAAATTCGTGGATGCGACGAATACGCTTGCGAAGATCGACGAAAAGATCCTGGCGATTGTGGCAGGCCGTATGGCACGCAATCAAAGCCGTAGCCCGATTGCGGTGGTCGTACCGGCGACAGGCCCGGTAGACGGTCTCGCCCGACTGTTTTTGCTTATCGCGGAAGCAGACGGTGATCGGTCACGTGTTTTCCGGGATGCCGTGGCGGCCCGGCAATGGCTGGACACTCGGAAATAGCCGCATCGCGCGGACCTTCGTCTGCGGCTCGACGACATCGCCGTTGCGCTGCGAGGGCCGGCTGGCGCACTCTGTGGGCCAACGCATTGCAGAGATTTCGGAGGACTCCATGGCCCTCACGCGCGTGAGATCGATGGTTGCGCTGTTGAGCCTGGCATTGGCACTGGCCTCGCAGGCGGCGCGTGCGGCGGAACCCGTCGATATGCTGCTGGTGTTGGCCGCCGATGTCTCGCGGAGCGTGACCGAGCCCAAGTTCAAGCTTCAGCGCGAGGGCGCAGCCGCCGCCATCACGCATCCGGATGTGGTGAGGGCGATCACATCAGGCCCGAATCGGCGCATTGCCGTGTGCTTCCTCGAATGGGCTACGGCCGGCCAACACAACGTCGTCATCGACTGGACGATCATCGGCAGTGCCGCCCACGCGCGCAACTTCGGCGACAAGTTGATCGAGACACCGAGGTCCTTCGCCGGCAGCACCTCGATCAGCAGTGCCATTGACTTCTCGGTGGCCCAGCTCGAGCGCGCGCCTTTCGCCTCGATGCGGCGGGTCATCGATGTTTCCGGCGACGGCAACAATGTTTCGGGCCGTTCGGTCATCGATGCCCGCGACGAGGCCATCGCGAAGGGTATCGTCATCAATGCGCTGGTGATCCTGACGCCGCTCGCCGAATCGTTCCGCCCGGATCACACGAATCCACCGGGCGGCCTCGAGAAGTATTTTCAGGACAACGTGATCGGCGGTCCCGGGGCTTTCACTGTTGTCGCCGAAGGACATGGGTCGTTCGGCCGGGCAATGACAAAGAAGCTGATCCAGGAGGTCGCGGGCTTGCCGTACCAGCAGCTCGCGGCCGAGAAGTAAGGCAGCCCCCAGGTGGGGACGCGGCTGGATCGACTATTCAGCCTTGGCCCCGGATTGCTTGATGATGGGAAGCCACACGGCCTGGTCGTCCTCGATCAGCTTGCGGGCGGCTTCGGGTGAGTTCGGCGGCAGGACCTCGAAGCCTTGGACCAGGAGCTTCTCCTTCACCTGCGGCATCTGTCCGATGCGGCCGAGTTCGGTGTTGAGACGCGTGACGATCGGCGCCGGCGTGTTCACAGGCACCGCGAAGCCCAGCCATGTGGCGACGACATAGTCGGCGATGCCGGTCTCCATCATCGTCGGCACCTCGGGCATGATGACCGAGCGGTCCTTGGTGGTCACGGCGAGCGCCTTGAGCTTGCCGGCCTTGATCTGACCCACGACTGTCGGCGCGTTGAAAAAGCCCATCGTGACTTCGCCGTTGATCACGGCGAGGACTGCGGCCGGCGCGCCACGGTAGGGCACGTGCTGCAGCTTGATGCCCGTGCGCTGCTCGAGGATGACGCCCGACATGTGCAGGCTGCTGCCGACTCCGCTCGATCCGTAGGTAAGCTGGTCCGGCTTGGCGCGCGCCTGCGCGATCACGTCAGCCACGGTGTTGGCCGGATTGGAGGCGGCGACGACCATCACGTTGGTGAGGATACCGGTGGTGATGACCGGCGAGAGGTCTTTCAGGGGATCGTAGCCCGGCGTCTTGTAGAGACCCATATTGAAGACCGTGGCACCCTGTGAAGTAAGCAGCAGAGTGTAGCCGTCGGCGGGCGCGCGGGCGCCCTCCGCCGTGCCGAGGAGACCGCCCGCACCGCCCTTGTTGTCGACGATGACGGACTGGCCGAGCGCCTTGGCGAGTTCCTCGGCGTAGGTGCGGCCCACGGTGTCGGCGCCGGAGCCTGCCGCGAACGGCACGATCATGCGGATCGTGCGTTCCGGCCAGTCGGCTGCCGACCCCGCCGTGGAGGTGAGCAGCGGCGACGCAAGCAGGAGGAAGCCCGCCAGGGCACGCCGTCTAGTCGAGGTCTGTCGTGACGGGGTCATGGCCGGGCTTCCAATCTCAATTCATGGTTTACTTCGTAAGGGAGATTACTTTCTCCAGTGCTTCCTTGCCGGGCAAGCCCTTCTTTTCCGTCTCCGCCGCCCACTGCTCCCACACCGGCCGTCCGGCGGTGGCGATCAGCTTGTCGCGCATCTCGGGCGTCACCTTGATGACCTCGAGCTTGCGCTTCTCGAACAGCGGGAAGGACTTCTTGTCGGCTTCCGCATAGGCCTCGCGCTGGAGGCGGTAGGTTTCGGGCCTCGCGTCTTCCAGGATCTTCTTGTACTCGTCGGGCAACGCCTTCCACGCCGTCTGGCTCAGCACCACCGAATTGTGCACGATACCCAGCTGCATGCCGAGCGTGTACCACTTCGATACCTCGTGCAGCTTGTAGGCCGTAAAGCTGTAGGTGAAGGGGAACGACGCCGCCTGGAACGTGCCGCGCTCCAATGCGGTGTAGACTTCCGGTGCCGACACCGAGGTCGGCACGGCGCCGAGCAGCTTCATGGCTTCGCCGAGGCCGCCCAGGGCGCGCACCCGCATGCCTTTCCAGTCCTCTAGATTGCGGGGCGGCTTGCCCGTGCCCATGAACTCGTACTGCGGCAGCAGCAGGGTCATGAAGTGCATGGCATTCCATTTCGACAGTTCGTCGGACACCGGCTTCCAGGCCTGGTAGGCATCCAACACCTTTGCCTGCGCCACCAGATCGGGGATCGGAAGGAACGGCATGTCGAGAACGCCCTGCAGCGGTGTTTTCGCCGGCGCGTAGGAATAGGCGACGAATGCGCCCTGGAAGGAGTCGACCTTGATGCCGTCGAGGAAGTCCTTCGCCTCGCCGAGCTGCTCGTTGTACCTGAGGTTGATGATGAAATTGCCGCCGCTCTTCTCCTTGGCGACCTTCGCGAGGTGCTCGAAGGTAACGGTCGCCGCGCGAGGCGGCCCGTAAAGCGACCAGGTCCAGGTGACCTTGTCGGCGGCAATGGCCGGGACCGCGGCCGAGAGGCCGAAGCCGAGGCCGATCGACAGCAGCAACGCACGTTTCGTTACAGGATTCATGATGATTTCCTCCCAGGTTAGTCTGCGGTTTCGACGATGAAGGTGACGATCTCGGGGAACGCTGTCAGCACGGCGAGAGTGACGATGTCGGCGAAGATGAACGGCCAGACGCCCTTGAAGATGTCGCGCACGGAAATGTCGGGCCGCACGCCGTTGACCACGAACACGACGAGCCCGACTGGCGGTGACAGCGAGGCGATGCCACTGAGCTTGACCAGTACGATGCCGAACCAGATCGGGTCGTAACCCAGCGACATGACCACCGGAAACACCACAGGCAGCGTGAGCAAGAACATGCCGATGCCCTCGAGCACCGTGCCGAGGATGAAATACAGGATGTAGATCGCGAGCAGGACTGCGAGCGGTGGCATGTTGAGGTCGGTCACCCAGCGCGCGACCTCCTCCGGCATGCCCGAGAAGCCGAGGAAGCGCACGAAGATCAGCACTCCCCAGATCACCGTGAAGATCATCACGGTGAGCTTGGCGGAATCGAGCAGGCACTGGCGGAGCTCGCCGCGCTTGATTCCGTTCTTGAAGGCGAAGATCAGCACTGAAAAGGCGCCGAGCGCGCCGGCCTCGGTGGGTGTCGCCCAGCCGAAGTACATGCTGAGGAAGATGATCAGGATGACCAGGAAGATCGGCGAGGTGGCGGGCAGCGACTGGAAGCGCTGCGGCCAGCTGTAGCCCGTGATGCGCGGGCCGAGTTCGGGCTGACGCCAGCAGCGATAGGTGATGATCAAGGCATAGACGAACGCCGACACGATGCCAGGCACGAAGCCGGCGATCAGGAGCTTGCCAATCGACTGCTCCGTGATGATGCCATAGACCACCAGCAGGGTGCTGGGCGGGATCAGCGAATCGAGCGTGGCGCCCGCCGCGCAGACGCCCGCGGCCAGGCGCTTGTCGTATTTCGCCCGCAGCATCTCCGGGATCGCCACTTTGGCGAAAACGGCAGCGGCTGCGCTGCTGGCGCCGGAGACAGCCGAGAAGCCCGCGACCGCAAACACGGTGCCGGTGGCGAGGCCACCCGGCAGCCAGCCGAACCATCGCCGTGCCGCTTCGAAGGCGCTCTGGGTGATGCCGGCGTAGTAGGCGAGGTAGCCGATCAGGATGAACATCGGCAGGACCGACAGCGTGTAGTTGGCGCCCGACGTATAGGGCGCGATGCCGGCGGTGCGGATGCCGGCATCCCAGCCGATCATCCAGACCAGGCCTGCCGTGCCGGTCAGGGCGCCAGCGAAGGCGAAGCGGACGCCGGCGAAACACAAGGCCAGCAGGACGACCACGCCGATGCAGCCGATGGCAAGGGGGCTGAGTTCGATCATTTGGTGTCCTGCTTGCCGAGGACCTCGGCGATTTCGTCCTGCACCTGGGTCTCGATGGTCACGAGCCTGGGCACGGCGATAGGCACTGCATCTGGATAGGCAATCATGCGCACGTAACCCCAGATCTGCAGCGACAGACGCAGCCACAGCAGGGAAAGCGCCAGCGGTACCACCAGCTTGGCAGGCCAGGTAGGCAAGCGGATATCCATGGTCGAATCGCCGATCGAATAGGCCCGCAGGAAATTGGTGAAGCTGGCGTAGACCAGCACAGTGATGATGGCCAAGGCCATCGAGACGCCGAATAGTTCGATTTTCCAGCGGATCGACGGCCGCCAGGCCATCGTCAGGTCCATCCCTATGTGGCTGCCCAGGCGTTGGGCGTAGGCGATCCCCAGGAAGGCGAACAGTACCGAAGCCTGCTCCATCCAGTCGATGTAGCCAAAGATGGCGAAGTCGAAGAAGGTGCGACCGACGATCTGCACCACGCCCACGAACATCAGGAAGAAGATCGCGAGGGCGGCGATCAGGTTGAGACTGTCCTCGACGTGCGACACAACCTGGTCAACCCGACGCAGCAGTATCGAAGGCGATTGAGCGCGGTCATCGGCGGGCATTCAGCGCACACCGTGACCGGCGCCGCAGGTGCGCGATCCCATGTTCCGTTTCCTTCCCAGAGCGGCGCGGGGTCTCTAACGGACCCTCGTCATTCCCACTCCCATCCACACGTTAGGCCAAGCCAGCAACACGGGGCAACCCCTGTTGAACGGGCCGATGTCGATTTCCTCGGTTCGCGCTGGTGATGTGATATCGTGGCTGCTGTCGGAAGCGGAGTTTGTCGTGGCGACGTGGAGCGAGGCCGAAGCCAGGGAGATCGTCCGCCGGCACAGCGGGCGGGAAGGGCCGTTGCTGCCCATCCTGCATGATGTTCAGGCCGTCTTCGGCTGGGTTCCGCCCGAGGCCGTGCGTGTAGTCGCCGACGCGCTCAACCTGACGCGGGCGGAGGTTCATGGGGTCGTGAGCTTCTATCACGACTTCCGCGCCGCACCTGCAGGACGCCATGTCCTGAAATTGTGTCGCGCCGAGGCCTGCCAGTCGATGGGCGGCGAGGCGGTGGCGCGGACGGTGCTCGATCGCTTCAAGATCGCCTGGGGCGGCACGACCGCCGACGGCGCCGTCACGGTCGAGCCGACCTATTGTCTGGGCCTGTGCTCGTGCGCGCCGGCGGCGATGCTCGATGGCCAGCCGATCGGCCGCCTCGATCACGCAGCGCTCGACGACATTGCCGGCGAGGTGGAGCGGTGACGACGCGAATCTTCGTGCCATGCGATGCGGCTGCCCGTGCGGTCGGCGCCGACCGCGTGGCCGACGCGCTGCTGGCGGAAGCGGGCCGGCGCAAGCTGGACGTGATGCTGGTCCGCCCCGGCTCGCGCGGTCTCTTCTGGCTGGAGCCGATGATCGAGGTTGAGACGGCGGCAGGGCGCATCGCCTATGGCCCGGTGAAGGCCTCCGATGTGCCGGCCCTGTTCGAAGCCGGATTGATGCAAGGCTCCGCTCACACCTTGCGCGTCGGCCGGCCCGAGGAGATCCCCTTCCTGCAGCGCCAGACGCGGGTCACCTTCGCCCGTTGCGGCATCGTCGATCCACTCTCGCTCGACGACTACCGCGCCCACGGCGGCTATCGCGGTCTGGCGCGTGCGCGCGACCTGGGGCCGGCCGGCACAATCGAGGAAGTGGCGGCCTCCGGGCTGCGTGGCCGCGGCGGCGCAGGATTTCCGACAGGCATAAAGTGGAAGACGGCAGCCGACGCCGCGGCAGACCGCAAGTACATCGTCTGCAACGCCGACGAGGGCGACTCGGGCACCTACGCCGACCGGATGCTGATGGAAGGCGATCCGTTCTCGGTGATCGAAGGCATGACGATCGCGGGCTACGCGGTCGGCGCCGGCAAGGGCTACATCTACATCCGCTCCGAATATCCCGATGCGATCCGGACCATGGAGCAGGCCATCGTCATTGCGCGCGACGCCGGTTGCCTAAAGGCCTTCGAGCTGGAAATCCGGGTCGGCGCCGGCGCCTATGTCTGCGGCGAAGAAACGGCGCTGCTCGAGAGCATCGAGGGGCGGCGGGGGCAGGTGCGGGCCAAGCCGCCGCTGCCGGCGCACAAGGGACTGTTCGGGCGTCCGACCGTGATCAACAACCTGGTCACCCTGGCGACGGTGCCGGCGATCCTGGCCGACGGCGCGAGCGCCTATGCCGCGCTCGGCGTTGGCCGGTCACGCGGCACCATGCCGATCCAGATCGCGGGCAATGTCCGGCATGGAGGCCTGTTCGAGGCGCCGTTCGGGTTGAAGCTGGGCGAGATCGTCGAGGAGGTCGGCGGCGGCACCAGGAGCGGCCGTCCGGTTCGCGCCGTGCAGGTGGGGGGACCGTTGGGCGCCTATTTCCCGCGCGCCCTGTTCGACACCCCATTCGACTACGAAGCCTACACGGCGCGGGACGGGCTGATCGGCCACGGCGGGGTGGTGGTGTTCGACGACAGCGTCGACATGGCCCGCCAGGCGCGTTTCGCGCTTGAGTTCTGCAGCATCGAATCGTGCGGGAAATGCACACCCTGCCGCATCGGTTCGGTCCGCGGCGTCGAGACGATCGACCGGGTCATCGCAGGCGATCGTCGCGATGCCAACCTCGCCTTGATCGAGGATCTCTGTCAGACTCTGAAATTCGGGTCGCTCTGCGCGCTCGGTGGCTTTGCCCCCTATCCGGTGATGAGCGCGATCAGGCATTTTCCCGAGGATTTCGGCCGACCGCGCCGCCGGGCGGCCTAGCGAGGAACGACATGCCCCTCGTACTCGAGACCGACCATGGAACGCCTGCCAGCGCGTCGACGGAAGCCGTCTGTCTGACGATCGACGGCGCCCGAGTCACGGTTCCCGCCGGCACGTCGATCATGCGCGCCGCCATGGCGGCCGGCATCCAGGTGCCGAAACTCTGCGCCACCGATTCGGTC
This sequence comes from Reyranella massiliensis 521, assembly GCA_945862125.1. Lineage (GTDB taxonomy): Bacteria > Pseudomonadota > Alphaproteobacteria > Reyranellales > Reyranellaceae > Reyranella > Reyranella massiliensis_A. Next base: position 23,677 of record CAMAYC010000045.1, on the reverse strand, counting down.
GATGCCTTTGGTTCGTGCCGCCTGTGTCTGGTCGAGATCGCCGGCCGGGCGGGCACGCCCGCCTCATGCACGACGCCGGTGCTCGCCGGCATGGTCGTATCGACCCAGACGGAACGGCTGAAGCAGGTCCGCAAGGGTGTGATGGAGCTCTATATCTCGGATCATCCGCTGGATTGCCTGACCTGTGCGGCGAATGGCGATTGCGAGCTTCAGGATATGGCGGGGGCCGTCGGCCTGCGCGAGGTGCGCTACGGCTATGCCGGCGAGAACCACCTCACGGCGGAGAAGGACGAGTCCAATCCGTATTTCACCTTCGATCCTTCAAAGTGCATCGTCTGTTCGCGCTGCGTGCGCGCCTGCGAGGAAGTGCAGGGCACCTTCGCACTCACCATCCAGGGTCGCGGCTTCGACTCCAAGGTATCTGCCGGCATGGCGGAGAGTTTCATCGAATCCGAGTGCGTGTCGTGCGGCGCCTGCGTCCAGGCCTGTCCGACAGCGACGCTGATGGAGAAGACGGTCATCGAGACCGGACTGCCCGAGCATTCGGTGGTGACGACCTGCGCCTACTGCGGCGTCGGCTGCAACTTCAAGGCCGAGATGCGGGGCGAGGAAGTGGTCCGCATGGTTCCCGCCAAGGACGGCAAGGCCAATCACGGCCACTCCTGCGTAAAGGGCCGCTTCGCCTGGGGTTATGCAAATCACCGCGAGCGTATCCTGAAGCCGATGATGCGCGAGCGCATCGACCAGCCATGGCGCGAAGTGAGCTGGGACGAGGCGATCGGTCGTGTCGCATCGGAGTTCAGGCGCCTCCAGCAGACCCATGGCGTGCGTTCGATCGGCGGCATCACCTCGTCGCGCTGCACCAATGAAGAGACCTACCTGGTCCAGAAGCTGGTCCGCGGTGGTTTCGGCAACAACAACATCGACACCTGCGCCCGTGTCTGCCATTCGCCGACCGGCTACGGCCTCAAGGCGACCTTCGGCGCCTCGGCGGGAACGCAGGATTTCGATTCGGTCGAGCAGGCCGACGTGGTGATCGTGATCGGCGCCAACCCGACCGACGCCCATCCGGTCTTCGCCTCGCGGCTGAAGAAGCGCCTGCGCCAGGGCGCCCGGCTGATCGTCATCGATCCCCGCCGTATCGACCTCGTGCGCACGCCGCATGTCGAGGCGGCGCACCATCTCGCACTGCGTCCTGGAACCAATGCCGCGATCCTGAACGCGCTCGCCCACACGATCGTGACCGAGGGGCTGGCGAACGAGGCGTTCATTCGCGAGCGCTGCGATCTCTCGGCCTTCGCCCATTGGGCCGCCTTCGTGTCGGAACCGCAGAACAGTCCCGAGGCGGTCGGTCCGGTGACGGGCGTTTCTCCGGACGAGATCCGCGCCGCCGCCCGGCTTTTCGCCACCGGCGGCAATGGGGCGATCTACTACGGCCTCGGCGTCACCGAGCACAGCCAGGGTTCGACCGCCGTCATGGCGATCGCCAATCTTGCGATGGTGACGGGCAACATCGGCCGACCGGGTGTCGGCGTGAATCCGCTGCGCGGCCAGAACAACGTCCAGGGCTCCTGCGACATGGGCTCGTTCCCGCATGAGTTCTCTGGCTACCGCCATGTCTCCGACGACGGCGTGCGCGCGACCTTCGAGAAACTGTGGGGCCGTCCGCTCGACGCCGAGCCGGGCTTGCGCATCGTCAACATGTTCGACGCCGCTCTCGACGGCAGCTTCAAGGGACTCTACGTGCAGGGTGAGGATATCCTGCAGTCCGACCCGAACACGCATCACGTGGCGGCGGCGCTGGCGGCAATGGAATGCGTTGTCGTCCAGGACCTGTTTCTCAACGAGACGTCCAGTTACGCCCACGTCTTCCTGCCGGGTTCGACATTCCTCGAGAAGGACGGCACCTTCACCAACGCCGAGCGGCGGATCAACCGTGTGCGCCGCGTGATGGCGCCGCGCAACGGCATGGCCGACTGGGAGGTCACGCTCGCCATCGGCAAGGCCATGGGCTTCGAGATGTCCTACGACCATCCCGCCGAGGTGATGGACGAGATCGCCCGGCTGACACCGAGCTTCGCCGGTGTTTCCTACGATCTCCTCGACAGGGTCGGGTCGGTGCAATGGCCGTGCGACGCCGCAGCGCCGGTCGGTACGCCGGTGATGCATGCCGAAGCCTTCCAGCGCGGTAAGGGCAATTTCATGATCACGGAATATGTGCCTACCGACGAGAAGGTCGGGCCGCGCTTTCCGCTGCTGCTCACGACCGGGCGCATCCTGACGCAGTACAATGTCGGCGCCCAGACACGGCGCACCGCCAACATCGTGTGGCACGAGGAGGATGTGCTCGAGATCCATCCGCACGACGCCGAGGAGCGCGGCGTGCGCAACGGCTATTGGGTGAGGCTCGACAGCCGCACCGGCGCCACGACGCTGCGGGCGCGCGTCACCGACCGCGTCGCGCCGGGGGTGGTCTATACGACCTTCCATCATCCCGTGACCCAGGCGAATGTGGTGACCACCGACTATTCCGACTGGGCGACCAACTGCCCCGAGTACAAGGTGACGGCAGTCCAGGTGGCGCCCTCGAACGGTCCGAGCGACTGGCAGCGCGCACATGGCGAGCACGCGCGCAGGAACCTGCGTATCGCCGGCCCCCCGGTGGAGTAGGCGCATGGAGGCGGCCAAGCTGGTGATGATGGCCAACCAGATCGGCAAGTTCTTCGCCGCCCAGCGCGGCGCCGACCCTGTGGCCGCGATCGCCAATCATCTGGACAAGTTCTGGGAACCGCGCATGCGCGCCGAGATCGCCGCGCACCTGGCGGCAGGCGGTGCCGGGCTCGATGAGCCGGTGCGCGCGGCGATCGGTCGTCTGCGAGAGGCGCGTCCGCCGGGGGCGGGTATCAGGGTTTGAGTGGCTTCTCCCCGTCTCTAAGATGGGACAAAGAGCGGTGGGGTGTCGATGATTTCCGGGAGTACACGGCGGACCATTGCGGTCGGCGCCATCGGCAATGTGTTGGAATGGTACGACTTCGCGGTTTACGGCTACTTCGCCGCCGCCATCGGCCGGATTTTTTTTCCCAGCGAAGATCCCGTGGCCCAGGTGCTGGCGGCGTTCGGCATCTTCGCCGTGGGCTTCCTCATGCGGCCCGTAGGCGGCGCGCTGATCGGCCATATCGGCGACAAGTTCGGGCGTCGCGCTGCGCTCACCTTTTCGGTGGCGGCAATGGCGATCCCGACGTTCCTGGTCGGCGTCCTGCCGGGCTACGAGGTGCTCGGGATTGCCGCGCCGATTCTCCTGACCCTCCTGCGCATGATCCAGGGTCTATCGGTCGGCGGTGAGTACACGACCTCGATCGTCTTCATGGTCGAGCGGGCGCCACCGGGCCGGCGTGGCCTGATTGGTGCGATGGCCGGCTGCGGCGCGGTCGGCGGCATCCTGCTCGGCTCGGCGACTGGCGCGCTGCTGGCCTCGGTCATGCCGGCCGAAGCCGTTGAGGCCTGGGGCTGGCGCATTCCGTTCCTGCTCGGTCTTCTCGTCGGCCTGGCAGGGTTCCTTTTGCGGCGTCACGTCCAGGAAGAGCCCAAGGTCCACAAAAAGAGGCGCTCGCCGCTGGTCGAGACGATGCGCAATCACAGTCCACTGCTACTGCGCCTCGCTGCCGTGTCAGTCTTCAACTCAGTCGGCTTCTACCTGATGTTCGTCTACATCGTGACCTGGCTCGAACTCGTCGACGGCATACCGCCGGCGCACGCACTCGGCATCAATACCATCAGCATGGCGGCGCTGTTGCCCCTAATGATCCTGATGGGCTGGATGACGGATCACTTTGGCCGCAAGCCCGTAATGCTGTGCGCCCTCGTGTTCGGCTTCGTCGGCGCTTGGCCGTTCTTCTGGCTGATGCACAGCATCAATCCCGGACTCGTGCTCCTGGGTCAGATGGGCTTTGTCATAGCCGTCGGCACCTTCGTCGGCACGCAGCCCACTCTCATGGTCGAGGCCGCGCCCGCGGCCGTACGCTGCACGGCGATTGCACTGGGCTACAACGTCACCCTGGGCATCGTGGGCGGGCTCAGTCCGCTGGCGGCGACCTGGCTGGTCGAACGCACAGGCAACGACTATAGCCCGGCCTTCATGATCATGGCCGCGGCGGCGATCACCTTCGTGGCCTTACTGGGCTTCAAGGAGACCTATAGGTCCCGGCTAGAAGTGGGTTAGCGCCTACTGCAACTTGATGCCGGCAGCGACGATCAGCTTTCCAAGAAGTTCACGCTGTCCAGTCAGCCAGGTCTTGAACTCGGCTGGGGAATTGGCAACCAGATCGGCGCCGGTGGGGTCGAGTCGCTCGCGGACCTTCGTATCCTTGACCGCCTCGGCGATCACGGCCTGCATGCGGTCGACGATTGCCGCTGGCGTCCCCGTGGCGGCGAACATGCCGTTCCAGTCGTTCAGGTCGAAGCCCGGAAGGCCACTTTCGTTAAGGGTGGACGCGTCGGGCAGCGACGGGCGGGCGAGTCCAATTGGGGTGGTGATCACCGAATCGACGGAAGCCGCTCCGATCTCACGCGCGGCATCGGTGCCGCCTCGATAGGGCACGTGGATCAGCTTGATCTCCGCACGGCGCTGCAGCTCCTCGCCGGCCATCTGGCCCATGCCGGCGGCAGGTGGCGTGCCGTAGCTGATGGTGCCGGGCTTGGCTGTGGCGGCCGCGAGGTACTTCTGGACCGTCTGCGCGGGGAAATCCTGCTTCACGGCCACGACATGCGGGAAGCTCGACATCAGCGTGACGAGGACGTCGCCGGATAGTCGAACGGCAGGTCCTTGATCAGGTGGGGATTGGTCACCTGGTTGGCGGCGTCGATCAGGAAGGTCTGGCCGCCGCGCGGCGCCTGCAGCACGAAGTTAGCGCGCCGCCTGCGGCGAGACCCGCCGCGACGAGGCCGCGGCGCGTGATTTTGCCCATTTCGATCTACTCCAGAAGTTCAGGAACGACCCAAAGCGCGGGCTCGCCGCGAGCAACTCTTTGGACATTATCGAAGCCGTTGCGCAGGCGTGTGATGTTGCTCTCATAGGTCGGGCCGGCCAGGTGGGCCGTCAGTACGACGTTATCCAGCTTGAGCAGGGGATTGTCGGGTGGCGTTGGCTCCTCGTCGAAGACGTCGAGGCCGGCCCCGAACAGTTTGCCGGTCGAGAGGGCGGCGGTCATCGCCTTCTCATCGATGACAGGTCCTCGCGAGGTGTTCACGATGATCGCCGATTGTTTCATCATGGCAAGGTCGTCCGGACCGATCATGTGCTGCGTCGAGGCATTCAGCGGCACGTGCAGCGACAGGATGTCGGAGTTGCGCAGGATCTCAGGCAGCAGCCGGAAGCGCACGCCGAGCGCGTCCTCTTCTTCTTCCTTGAGGCGCTTGATGTCGTAGTAGTGCACCGTCATGCCGAAGGCCAAGGCGAGTTTGGCGACCTTCTTGCCGATCGTGCCGAGGCCCACGATGCCCAGCACCCGGTTGCGCACTTCGTGGACGGTCGGGGGTGCGTTGCCGTGCCAGCGGCCGGCTGTGACGTTGGTGTGCTGGGTGATGATCCGCCGCGACACCGCGAGCATCAACAGCATCGCATGCTCGGAGACGGCGACGGAGTTGGCGCCGCCATTGGCGCACAGCGGGACCTTGCTCTTGCGCGCGGCGTCCAGGTCGGCGCGGTCGTAGCCCGCGCTCAGCATCTGGATCAGCTTCAGCTTCGGTGCGTCCTTGAAGAGCTGCGGCGTGACGTACTGCTGGATGAAGCCCACGAAGTAGTCGGTGCCCGGCAGGGCCGCCTTCATCTCCGGCGAGTTGTGCAGTGCTTTCACGATCTCGAAGCCCTTGGGCGCGAGGTCGTCGACCATGGAGATGGTGTCCTTGGGTCCGACCACGAGTACGCGTTCAACCATCAATGTTCTCCTCAGACGACTTTCTCGAGTTTCTGCAATGAGCGCAGGTATTTCGGCACCGGCACGCCGGGATGGGTGCTTGGCCAATTGGTGTAGCTCACTTCGCCGACATAGATGTCGCCCTTCGAATCGACCGCGAGGCCGTGCGGGGACAGGAAACGACCAGTCTCCAAGCCGGGGCCGTGCTCGCCGCCCAGCCGCGCGAGCGTCTTGCCCTGCTTGTCGACGATAGCCAGACGTGGGCCCAGATTGGTGTGGTGGGTATTGACCGGCATGCCCGGTCCCAGTTCACCGATGATGAACTGCGGGTTCTTGCCGCCGCAGCAGTAGAGGGCGCAAGGCCGGTGCATGTTGTTCCACTGCGCCTCATATTTGCCGTTGCCGTCAAATACCTGGACGCGGTGGTTCTCGCGATCGGCGACATAGACCCAGCCGTCATCGTCGGTGACGACATTGTGCACGACGTTGAACTCGCCGGGATCGGTACCGGTCGTGCCCCAGCACATCAGGTGCTGGCCGCTGGGTGAATATTTGTGGACGCAGGAGTTGCCGTAACCGTCCGACACGTAGATTTCGCCCTTGGGCGAGAGCGCCGTATGGGTGCAACGGTTGAACGGCTTGCCGCTCAGGAATGGCGCCGGCTGGTTGGGGACGCCGATGGTCAGCAGCACCTTGCCGTCGGTGGTGATCTTGCGAACCGTATGGTCGCCGTCGTCGGTGCAGTAGAGATTGTCATCGCTGTCGATGTCGATGCCGTGGGCGCGATTGAACAGGCCTTCGCCCCAGGAACGCAGGAAGTTGCCTTCGCGGTCGAACACCATCATCGGATGCTGGCCGCGATTGAAGACATAGACGCGGTCCTTGCTGTCGACCGCCACGGCCGCGACATCGCGGAACTCCCAGCCGTCGGGCAGCTTGGCCCAGTTTTCCACCACGCGGTAACGATGCTCGCCGCTGCCCAGCACGACCGACATGCGTTGCTCCTTCAGTGCCCGGCGAGAACGGCTTCCGAGATCTTCTCGGCCGTCATCAAAGTGGGGAAATTGGTGTTGGCGCAGGGCACGACCGGGAAGACCGAGGCGTCGACCACCCGCAGGCCCTGGACGCCGCGTACCCGCCCTGAGGTGTCGACCACCGCCATCGGATCGTCGTCGCGGCCCATGCGGCAGGTACAGGAGGCATGCCAGACGCCGATCGCGGCCTTGCGCACGAACGCCTCCAGCGCCTCGTCGTCGGTCATCACCTGCTCGAAGGTGAAACCCTCGACGACATATTTGTCGATCATGTAGCGCCTGAGCGCCGCCGGACCATCGAGGAGGGTGGCGACGAACTTCGTCAGCCACTTGTTCTTGGTGTTGACCACCCCGATCTCGCGCACCCGGTCGCTGTAGGAGGCCGGGAAGGGGACATCTGTCACCTTGCGCAGCGCATCGGTCATCTGAAACGCGGCCATCAGCTTGAAGCCGCTCATCAGCCGGTCGATGTCGCGCTTGTCGGACAGCAGATTGAATTCGACGATCGGCTCGCTCCGCCAGTCACGCGAGGCGAGCTTGACCTGGCCGGTCTCCGAGTAGGTCTTGTTGATAAAGGTGAGGAGCGAGGCGATCTGCTCGCCGACTGCGTGCCAGGCCGACTTGCTGGCAACCGCCACGAACATGTCGCCCTTGGGTATGCCCGGCAGGTTCGAGGAGTAGCGCAGGCCGACATGGATGTGCCGGCGCGTATGTTCGCGCAAGCGGGCGCTGGGCCTGATGAAGGACGAGAGCGCGATCGAGGGATGGTCCATCAGCCGCTGGCCGACCCCCTCGAGGGCTGCGACCACGGGAATGCCGAGCTCGGCGAGTTGGCCCACCGGCCCGATGCCCGCCCGCATCAGATGGGCGGGCGTGTGGATGGCGCCGCTGGAGAGGATGATTTCGCGACCGCGGAACTCCTGTTCCTTGCCGCCGATCATCGCCGTCACGCCGACGCAGCGCGTGCCCTCGAACAGCAGGGCTTTCACCTGAGTGTCGGTCGAGATCGTGAGATTGGCGCGCTTGCGCGTCTCGGCGTCGAGATAGCCCATCGCCGCTGACACCCGCCGCTCTTCGGCGTTGGAATGGGTGACGGGGAAGTAGCCTTCGACGAACTCGCCGTTCTGGTCGGGCAGGAACTTGAAACCCTTCTCCTCGAAGGCCTTGCCGACGGCCTCGGCGTGTCCGCTCCAGTGCTCGCGTGGAATGCGGCGCACCGGAATGCGCCCGTCCTTGCCGTGCAGCGGCCCATCGAAGTCGAGGTCGCGCTCGACCTTTTTGAAATAGGGCAGCACATCGTTCCAGCCCCAGCCGGCGGCGCCGCGCGCCTGCCACTCATCATAGTCGGTGGGGGCGCCGCGGTTGGCCATCTGGCCGTTGATCGACGAGCCGCCGCCCAGCACGCGCGCCTGCTCGTACTTGCGCAGCGGCGGCCGGTTCTCCTGCGGATTGTTGTGGCTCACGATCTGGGTATGGACCTTGAGTTCGGTCCAATGGAAACGCGGGTCGAAGTAGGCCGTGCCGGAATAGCTGTCGGCGATTTCCGGCGGTTCCTTGCCCGGCGGCGTGTCCTGGCCCGCCTCGCAAAGCAGCACCTTGTTCGAACTCCTGGCCGAGAGTCGGTTGGCCATGACCGAACCGGCCGAGCCACCGCCCACAATGATGTAGTCGTACACCGCGCGTTTCCCCTGTTTGTTGGACCCACGCTAGCACGCCTGCGGGCCGATGTGGCCAAAGCAAGAATTGGCTGCGGAACTGCCTACCGCTGGGCGCGTTCCCGGATTGCCCCCAACACAGGAGGCCTCAACAGAGGAGCACGATTATGAAACGCACCTTGCTGACCCTGGCCCTTGTGGCTGCCGCCGGCGCCGCTGGCGCCCAGACCGTTACCCCGCCGTCCGTCGGCTCCGGAACCGTGACGACCCCGTCCGTGAATCCGGGCGCCGTGACGACTCCGGCTGTCCCCGGTGCGCCCGCCGTCGGTGGCGCCACGATCATGCCGCCGGGCACCACGTCGGGCGGCGCGACCACGCCCAGCGTCACGTCGCCACCGGTCACGGCGCCTAGCATTGCCACTCTGCCGGCGCCCAATGCCGAGGGATCGGCAGGCGCCCAGGCTCGCATCGAAGCCAATGGCTACAGCAACGTGCAGGGCCTCAATCGCGGCACCGACGGCAAGTGGCGCGGCCAGGCTACGCGTGGCGGGGCTCGTGTCGGCATCGTCGTCGATGCCAACGGCACCGTCACCACCGAGTAGGCGTTCCTCAGGAACGGCCACGATCGCCTGCCTCGTCGCAAGACGGGGCAGGCTTTCGGCGTTGCCGCGACCGGCGAAGCCTGCAATCGTTTCGAAACGCTGCGCGGGAGGTTTCGTATGCCGGACATCACAGCCGCAAACGCCGACATCGCCACACCTGAACTCATGAAGTCGATTTCGGCGGCCTTCAACAGTCGCGACGTCGATCGCATCGTGGCCTGCTTTACCGACGACGCCACTTTCTGGCTGGCGCGCGGACCGGAGCCGGTCGGGCGTACGCTCAAAGGCAAGGAGGCGATCCGCAAGACGCTCAGCGATCGCTTCAAGGTGATCCCCGACATGCGCTGGGACCACAAGGAGTACATTTACGCCGGCAATCGAGCGATCTCGGTCTGGACCGTGAAAGGCAAGGGTGCCGACGGCGAGGACCTCAACTACCAAGGCTGCGACATCTACACCTTCCGTGGCGGCAAGATCTCGGCCAAGGACACCTACTGGAAGATCGTCGAGCAGAAGGACCGTCTCTGATGGCCCTCGACCTGGTGGTCCGTGGTGGCACGGTCGTCGACGGTTCCGGCAAGGCGCGCTTCACGGCCGACGTCGGCATTGCCGACGGCAAGATCGTCGAGGTCGGCCGCATCAAGTCGGTCGCCACGCGCAGCATCGATGCCGATGGGCTGATCGTCTCGCCGGGCTTCATCGACGGCCACACCCACATGGATGCCCAGGTCGCCTGGGATCCGCTGGGCACCTGTTCGTGCTGGCACGGCGTTACTTCTGTGGTGATGAGCAACTGCGGTTTCGCGCTGGCGCCCTGCAAGCCCGAAGACCGCGACTGGTATGCGCGCTGCCTCTCCGCGGTCGAGGACATCCCGACCGCGGCGATGGCGGCCGGCATCGACTGGACCTGGGAGACCTTCCCGGAATATCTCGCGACCGTGGAGCGACTGCCCAAGGCGATCAACTACGGCATGTACATCGGCCATTCGGCGCTGCGCATGTATGTCATGGGCAGGCGCGCGCTCTCGGAGAAGGCCACCGAGAACGACATGACCCGCATGGCCGCGGCCGTGAAGGAGGCGTTGCGCGCCGGCGCCATGGGTTTCTCCAGCTCGCGCGCCTCGACACATGTGACGCCCGACGACACGCCGGTCGCCAGCCGCGTCGCCGAATGGGAGGAGATCGACCGCATCGTGGCGGCGATGGCCGAGCTCGACGCTGGAATCTTCCAGGTCGGTCCCGACATCGCGAGCGGCGCCGCGCACCGAGCCTTCCTCGCACGCCTGCGCGAGGTCGCGCTTGCCTACAAGCGGCCGATCATGTTCGGCGTACTGGCCACCAAACAGGGCAACGACCCGACAGGCTGGGCCTACCAGACGCGCTATATCGACGAGACGGTCGCTGCCGGCGGCCGCATGTTCGGCCAGGGCACGACACGGTCGATCAATGCGATCTTCTCGCTGAAATCCTACCTGCCGTTCGACGTGCTCCCGGCCTGGCGCAAGGTCCGCGACCTGCCGATGGCGGAGCAGAAGCGGAGGCTGGCCGATCCCGAGGTGCGCCGCGGGCTGGTTGCCGCCGAAGAGCGGATGAAACCGCGCGACAATGTTTTCCAGGGAGGCGGCGCCGCGACCACGGATCCGCGCAAGCCGGACTATTCCAACCTGTACGCGATGAACGGCGTCGACTGGGACGATCCGACCGTGGAGCAACTCGCCCGGGCACGCGGACAGCATCCAGTCGAAGTCATGATCGACCTTTCGCTGGCCAACGAGAACCAGGTCTATGTCCAGCCGCTGGTCAATGAATCACCGGACGACGTACTGGGCATCCTGAAGCACGACCGCACGCTCGCGACCTTCTCCGACTCCGGCGCCCATGTCGCACAGGAGATGGGCTCGTCGTTGCAGACGCACCTGCTGAGCTACTGGGTGCGCAAGCGTGGCGCCTTCACGCTCGAGCAGGCGGTGAAGAAGATCACCCATGACAACGCCAAGGCCTGGGAACTCGACGACCGCGGCCTGATCCGCGAAGGCTATCGGGCGGATGTCGTGCTGTTCGAGGAGAACGGCATCCGGCCGCGTTTGCCGACGGTTGAGACTGACCTGCCGGGCGGCGCCCGGCGCTTGGTGCAGAAGGCCGACGGCATCAAGGCGACGCTGGTGAATGGCGCCGTGGCCTTCGAGAACGGCGAGGCGACCGGAGCTTACTTCGGCCACGTTTTGAAGGGCAAACTGGCATCATGAAGCGGATTGTCCTCGCGCTCGCCCTGATCCCTGTGGCCGATGTCGCCGCGGCCCAGACCAAGCAGAGCGCCCCAATCGGCAGCGCCGACGCCAAGGTCCGCCTGCAGACCCTGGGCTACAAGGATGTGCACGACCTGCGCCGCGGCTCTGACGGTCAATGGACGGCCAAGGCGACGAAAGGCAACGTGGAGAAGTCGGTGACCGTCCCGACTCGCGGGCCGGTCGTCGCCCGCTAGCCGAGTTCCTTCCGGACGATCGCCGCGCCCTCGGCCAGGGACTTCAACTTTCCGAAGGCCGTCGCGCGCGGCAGGTATTTCATGCCGCAATCGGGCGCCGGCAGCAGCTTGTCGGGCGACATGTATTTCAGGCCGGCGCGGATACGGCCGGCGATCTTCTCCGGAGTCTCGATCTCGGGATCGTTGAGGTCGATGACGCCCAGCATGACCTTCTTGGGCGCCAGATCCTTCAGCACGCCGAGGTCGATCTTAGGCTGCGCCGATTCGATGGAAATCTGCTGAGCGATGGTGTCGGCAAGCTGCGGCAGGAACGAATAGCCGGTGGGCTTGCTGAGGCCGGGCACCACGGCGGCGTAGCCGAAGCAGAGATGAATGACGGTCGGCACGTTGATGCCTTTCAGCGCCCGATTGATCACCTTCACCGCGTAACGGCTGGCTTCCTCTGGATTGTTGCGCAGCCACGGCTCGTCGAGCTGGATCACGTCGGCGCCGGCCTTGACGAGCTCGTGCGCCTCCTCGTTCACCGCTGCGGCGTAGTCCATGCACATCGCTTCGGCGTCCTTGTAGAATTCGTCCTTCACCTGCTGGCCCATGGTGAACGGCCCGGGAAGAGTGATCTTGGCCGGTCGCTCGGTGTTGGCACGCAGGAACTGCATGTCTCGCACTTCGACTGGCCGCGTGCGCCGGAGCTTGCCGACGACACGCGGCACCGGCGTCTTCTGGCCCGACCGCGTCATCACGTAGCCGGGGGTCTCCTGGTCTATTCCCTCGAGCGCCGTGGCGAAATGGTTGGAGTAGCTTTCGCGGCGCATCTCGCCGTCGGTGATGATGTCGATGCCGGCCCGCTCCATGTCGCGGATGGCGAGCAGGGTGGCGTCGTCCTGCGCCTGCTGCAGGTATGCCTCGGGCACGCGCCAGATTTCCTTCAGTCGCGTGCGCGGCACGACTTTGGACAGCATCTCACGGTTCACCAGCCAATCGGGCTGCGGGTAGCTGCCAACGACGGTCGTCTGCAACAGGGTCTCGGCCATGGGTACGCTCCTCGGACTAGACCGGCGCGGGGGCCGGCAGGGTGGATGGACGGGCCGACGGCGCGCCGCGTTCGCGACGGCCGGCGGTTTGCCAGACAAGGGTATGCCGCTCGACGGCGCGGGCGAGCAGGTCGAACATGATCGACAGCACCAGGATCATCAGGATCGCGGCGAAGACGTGGGGGCTGTCGAGGATGGTGCGGTAGCGCGTGACCAGATAGCCGATGCCGGCCGAAGACGTCAGCATCTCCGAGACCACAACGCCGATGATGGTGAGCGCGCCGCCCAGCCTGAGCCCGGTCAGAACGGTCGGGATCGAAGCCGGGATAATGATGCGGGTGATCTGCTGGAAGAGCGTCGCGCCCATGCTGCGGGCGGCGAGCAGGTATTGCGGATCGATGGTGCGGATGCCGGCCGCCGTCGAGAGCATGACCGGGAAGAAGCCGTAGATGCCGGCGAAGGCGATCTTGGATTCCGAGCCGATGCCGAACCAGGCGGTGAAGATCGGATAGAGGATCACGATCGGCACGGCATAGAGGCTGGAGAAGACCGGCAACATGACGTTGCGCAAAGTGGCGATCCCGCCCACCACTGCCCCGGTCAGGATGCCGGCACCGCAAGCGATCAGCATGGCGACGCCGACTTCGTAGAGGGTGACGACAAGTGCTTCGGCGTACTCGACACGGTCGATCCACAGCACCGTCAGCGTCTTCGACAGCGACGGCAGGAACAGCTCGGGGATGATCTTGGTGCTAGGCATCACTTCCCAGAGGACGAGCAACGCCACCAGGATTCCCCAGCGCACGGTCGAGGGCTTGGGCCAGCGCATCGCGGGCCTCACGGAACCTTGCGGATCTGCTGCCAGATCCGTTCGCGCAGCTTGCCGAAAGTGTCGGTGGCCATCATCTCGTAGGTGCGCGGGCGAGGCAGCGTGACTTCTATGCGGTCGATTATGCGGCCGGGGCGGGCCGACATGACAAGCACCTCGTCGGCGAGATAGACCGCTTCGGTCAGGCTGTGGGTGATGAACACCACGGTCTTGCGCGTGGTCGACCAGATGCGCAGCAGCTCATGGCCCATGGTCATGCGCGTCTGCTCATCGAGGGCGGCGAAGGGTTCGTCCATCAGCAGCACGGGCGGGTCCTGGGCGAGGCCGCGGGCGATCGAGACGCGCTGCTTCATGCCGCCCGACAGTTCGTGCGGATAGCGGGCGCCGAAGCCGTCCAGACCAACCAGCGACAGCATTTCCTCGGCCCGGCGGCGGCGGTCGTCGCGCGGGGTGCCGCGCAGCGCCAGCGGGAATTCGATATTGTCGAGCGCCGTCAGCCAGGGAAACAGGCTCGCCTCCTGGAAGACGACGCCGACGCGCTCGGGGTCGGGCTCGGGGATCGGCTTGCCGGCGCACAGGATCGTGCCTTCGGTCTGGTGGCGCAGCCCCGCCAGCATCATCAGCAGCGAGGTCTTGCCGCAGCCGCTGGGGCCCACGATGACGACGAACTTGCCGGGCTCGACATCGATGGTGATGTCCTCGAGCGCCGGCACGCCACCCTCGGCACCAGAGTAGACGTGGCTCAGTTTCTCGACGGCGATCGCGCTCATGTCCACTCCACTCACGTACGCCAAGTCGAGAAGCGGTCTTCGAGATGGCGGATCACCTCGTTGAACAGGATGGCGACGGTGGCCAGCAGGATTACGCCCGCGAACAGTTGCGGCATCTGGAAGTTTTCTCCCCAATTGGCAATCAGATGTCCGATGCCGGTGCGCGACGCATACATCTCGGCGATCATCACGCCGGTGAAGTTGAAGATCATTGAAATCCGCAGTGTCTCCAGCAGCACCGGCATCATGCTGGGTACGTAGATGCGCAGCAGGATCTGGCTGCGTGTGGCGCCGCACGAGCGGGCGACCAGGACATGGTCGGACTTCACCGATTCGACGGCGGCGGTGGCGCTCATGATGACGATGAAGACGGTGGAGAAGGCGGCATAGGCCACCTTCTGTTCGAAGCCTATACCGAAGATCAGGATGAACATCGGCAGGAAGATCGATTTGGGCACGCTGAACACGTAAAACAGCATCGGCTTGAAGATCTGGCCGAAATACTCGTTCTCGGCCGCCAGCACGCCGATCGCGGCCCCCAGCGGCACCGCGATCACGAACGCCAGCACGACCTCGGATGCCGTGACCAGGATGGCCTCGTGCACCTGCGGGCGGCCAAGGAGCTGGCCGAGCATGGCCAGCACGTCGCCCAGCGGCGGCAACAGCCGCGCGTCGACGATGCCGGAACTCGGCAGCAGTTGCCACGCGGCGGCGACAGCCGCCAGCAACGCCAGCCGGAAAGCGACGATCTGGGACTGACTCAACGCAAGCTCACGCCTTGGTCGGCACCGGTTTGAAGGTCTCGACGTAGATCTGCTCGACCGGCGCCAGGTCCTTCATGCCGATCATCGCCGCCATGTCGAGGGCGAGCTGCATCCAGTCCTTGGTGAAGAGACCGTCGCGGGACAGCTTCTTGATGTTGCCGTCGAGCTCGGCCGCGGCGATCGAGTCGGGGATCTCGTCGATCTCGGCGATGATCTTGACCGCGGCATCGCGGTTCTTGTCGGCATCGAGGAAGGCCACGCCGCCATAGATGGCGTTCAAAGCCTTCTGCACGACGGCCGGGCGGTCCTTGATGATCTTGTCGGTGGCGATCCAGCTCGCCGTCGAGTGCGGTGGGACTTCGGCGCCGAAGTCGATGATGGGACGCGCTTCCTTGCCTTGCATCACCTTGTAGGTGAGGGGCGAATAGAGGACCGTGGCGTCGATGTTGCCTGACAGCAAGTTGGGCACGAGGCCGCCGCCGCCCAGCGGCACGCGGGTGAACTGGACCTTCTTCGCGTTCACGGTCCAGAGTGCCAGGATGTCGGAGCCCGATCCGGCCGAGGTGATGCCGACCTTCTTGCCGGCGAGGTCCTCGACCTTCATCACCTTGGAGTCGGGCTTCACGACCAGGTACCAGCCGTAGTAGCCGTTCGAGCCGTTGGCGACGCACTTCACGTTGACGCCCTTCTTGATGCCGGCGGCGACGCTGGAGGAGGAATTCAGGATCAGGTCGGCGGCCCCGGCGGCAATCGCTTCGAAACCCTCGGCGCCGCCGCGGTAGATCGTGAGTTCGCAGTCGAGGCCTTCCTTTTCGAACAGCTTCTGCCGGAGCGCGGTCTCGCACACGATGGTCGGCCAATAGGTCTTGGTCGGCACACCGATGCGGATCTTCTCCTTCGGCTGGGCGATGGCGAAGCGGGGCAGGGTCGTGCTGGCGGCAACGCCGGCCAGCATCGCGCGGCGCGAAGTCTTGAGCATCTTTTTCCTCCGATAGTCGTTGTGGCGATGGTAGCGCCTTATGCCGCCTCAATGCCACTTGCTTTGGAGGCGGATGTTGCGCTGCGGTCTGCAAGAGGGCTCAATTACTGTCATGGCATGGAAAATCTGGGGACTGCTGCTGTTCGCGGCACTGGCCTCGTGCAGTGGCGATCTCCCGAGCGGTTCGGTCGCCGAGGGGCAGGGTGAGCGTGCCTACGGCCTGCTGACCCCGTCGACCGCGCTCAGCTCGCTGATCCGCGACCGCGGACTGGAGGCGCCCGATCCCTCCAGGTCCGAGCCGCTGCTGCGGCAGCTCAAGCGCGAACTGGCCAAGAGCGATCCGACGGGCGCCTATGCCGGCGTCACCTACGATCTCACGCGGGGCAACACGCTGATGGCCGACTGGCTGGTGCAGACGCCCAACCGCTGGGGCCGCAAGGCCGACGACCTCATCTGGTTCGCCATGGGCTGCAAGGATTGCGAACCCGACATCTCGCTGCCGTCCTGCAGCAGCGATGCCGACTGCCGTGGCGGCACCTGCGCCGCCATCTGGCCGCTCACGCCCGGCCGGCGGGATGCCAGGCGCAAGGTTTGCCTCGGCCATTCCGATGCCCTGCCGGTCCGCATCCACGAGTTGGTGGCACGCGCGCGCCAGACCGTCGACATCGTGCAGCTTCAGCCGGCACCCGATGGCCGCTTCGTCGCGGCCCTGCGCGCCGCCATCACCCAGATCGCCTACAGCCGACGTCCAGTCGAAGTCCGATTCCTGATCGGCCAGTTTCCGCCCAAGGGCGTCGATGCCGCGGCGCTTCTCAAGGAACTCGTATCCGGCGCCCGGGGCATCCCGGGGTCGCGTGTCTCGGTGAGCGTCGCCGCCATGCGATCCTGTACCGCCTTCGAGACCTGCAACAGCTTCTCGTGGAGCCATGGTAAGTACATCGTGGTCGACGACCGCGAGGCGCTGGTCGGCGGCCACAATCTCTGGACCGAGGATTATCTCACCGACAATCCGGTGCACGATCTCTCGATGCAGGTCCGCGGCCCGGCGGCCGCCAGCGCCTCGCGCTTCGCCGACCGGATGTGGCGCTTCGTCTGCGACAACGTCGGCCAGAAAGCATCGATCTCTCTGGTGAGTTTCGCCGCGGGCGAGGGCGAGCCGGGGCAACGCTGTCCACCGGCCTTTGCGGCCCGGGGTCAGCGCCGCCCGATTGCGGTCGCCGGCAGCCTGGAAGTCATGGCCATAGGCCGCCTGGGCTCGGGCATCACCGAGGAATTCGCCAATCAGAGTGAGCTGGCGCGCGATCTGATGTTTGGTGCCGCCCGGAAGAACATCTACCTCGCCCAGCAGGACCTCGGTTTCCGCTTCGGCCGCTCCGACACGCTCTTTCCCGAAGGCGCGCTGAACGAGATGGTCGACCTGATGATGGAGCGCGAGGGAAACGTTTACGTCGTGCTCTCCAATCCGGGCTCTATCGGCAACAGCGGCAGCCCGTATTTCAACGACGTGCCGATGGAAGCGCTGGCCAAGCGCCTCAAGGAGATCGTGCAGAAGCGCGTCGATGCAGCCGATCCCAAGTCGCGCTACGCGATTCGCCGTGGCCCCGATCCGGTGAACGCGCTGCTGTGCAGCCGCTTCCACCTCGCACCGTTTCGCTTCGGGCCGGACGATTCATGGCCCGGCGGCAAGACGATCGCCAACCATTCCAAGTTCTGGATGGTCGACGATCGCGTTTTCTATATCGGCTCGGACAATATGTACCCGGTGAACCTGCAGGAGTTCGGCTACATCATCGACGATCGCAAGGGCGCCGATGCGATGCTCGAGTCCTACTGGAATCCGCTGTGGCAATGGTCGAAGCGCGCCGCCGTCTCGGGCGACGGCGTCGACAAGTGCATCTTCCGCGAGATCCGAAGCTAGCTCACGAAGGGTCGATCGGCGTCACGATGCCCTCGGCCGCCTCGATCACCTCACCCGCGTCGAGGCAGAGATCCTCGCGATTGCGCATCGCCATGATCTGGACACCCGTGCGCAGCTTGCCGTGGCTGCCGACCGGCACGGCAAGGCCGGGCAGGCCGAGCAGCGGGGCGAGCAGGGCGGGGCGCATCGCGTCCAGCACCGTCGCCTGGCCGTCGCGGGTGATGTCGGCCACCTGCTTGGGCGGCAGGTCGGAAAGCGTGGGCAGGATCACCAGCGGCCATTGCTGGAAGAAGGTCATCCAGCGGAACAGCAGGCTTTCGCGTTCGGTGAGGGCGGCGACATAGGTCGCGAGGTCGACCGGCTTGTGGATGTCGAGCCAGCCCCTCATGGCGGCAATGCCGTCGGGATCGCCCATTTTCTGCATGGTCGGCCACAGGCCGCCGATGACGTCGGTGACACAGATCTCGTGCCAGAGTTCGACGCCGCGCTCGATGTCGGGCGGCAGCATTTCCTCGACGACGTAGCCTGCGGCCTGCAGATGCTTGCCGGCCTGGCGCACCGCCGCGGCCTGTGCGGGATGGCTCTTGCCACCCGGCACCTCGGGCACGATCGCGACCTTGATCGGCCGGGCCGGCGGCGGGCCCTGCATCGGCACGTCGTTCCAGCGCCAGTCGCGCCGGTCGCCGCGCGCCATCACCTCGAGGGCGAGGCGCGCGTCGCGTACCGTGCGGGTATGTGGGCCCTGTACCGCCATCAGCACGGCGCCGATCGGCCGTCCTGATGCCGCTGCGGTCGGGTTGAGGGACGGGATGCGGGCGAAGCCGGTGCGCAAGCCGACCACACCGTTGCAGTAGGCGGGGATTCGCACCGATCCGCCGATGTCGTTGCCGTGTGCGATCGGGCCGATGCCGGTGGCGACGGCCGCTCCCGCGCCGCCGCTCGACCCGCCCGGCGTCACTGAGGGGTCGCGCGGATTGAGCGTGCGGCCGTGCAGAGCGTTGTCGGCGAAGATGCGCATGGAGAAGGCTGGCGCATTGGTGCGGCCGACGATGATGGCGCCGGCATGCTTCAGGTTGGCGACGACGGGGCTGTCTTCCTTGGCGATGAGGTCCTTCAGCGGGATGACGCCGTTGTCGGTCGGCAAGCCCGCCTGGTCGACGTTGATCTTGGTCGTGACCGGCACGCCGTGCAGCGGTGGCAGCGCGTGGCCGCGGGCGCGGGCGGCATCGGCGGTCTCGGCCTGGGCGCGGGCATCGTCTTCCAGCACGCGCACCACGGCGTTGATCGCGGGATTGACCTTATGCAGGCGGCCCAGCACCGAATCGACGGCTTCGCGGGCCGAGGCCTGTCCGTTGCGGATGAGTCGCGCCAGGTCGGTCGCGTCGTACTGCCAAAGTTCCATGTGAGCTTCTCCTTGCGTCGTCGCAGCGTCCGGGAGAAGCGTGCCTTTGGCAAGTATGCCGGTGCGGCGTCAGTTCCCGCGCATGCGCGTGCAATCCCACGGGCAGGGTTGCGGGTCGCCGCAGGCGGCCAGCGGCGTCAGCAATAGCGCGATCAAGAGAAATCTCCACGCCATGACAATCCTCCAACGCTCGGCTTCAGCCTCCAGGTAATGAGGTCGAACGACCGCCGTGTGAAGTCACGTTTGAGGGATGCTGCCGTGAGGCGACTCAGGGCGCTTTCCGGCTTTCCATGCCGAAGAAGATCACGTTGCCGTCGAGGTCGGAGACGTCGAAGTCGCGCAGGCCGTAGTCGTAATCCTTGGGTTCCTTGAGCACCTTGGCGCCGCGCTTGACGAGATCGGCGTGCATCGCATCGACGTCGTCGACGAAGATGCTGACGGCGCCGTGGCCGGGCTGGCGCGGCGTTTGCGCCGCTGAGACGAGGTGGAGCGTGACCGCACCGGAGCACAGCCCAACATAGAAGGTCGGCGTGCCGTATTCGAAGGCGACGTCGAAGCCGATCTTATCACGGTAGTAGGCGAGGCTCTCCGTGATGTCCTTGACGGTGAAGATGGTCGTGCTGCCGCGCATCATCGGACTTCTCCCAGGCGGGCGATGCCGCACAAATTATCAGAGGGGCCGCCCCTGGAGAATCAGCTACTTGCAAAGAACGTGCGCGGCTAGTCTCGGGACGAAACGCAAGGAGAAGCGGCATGAAATGGCAGGACCGTCGTCTGCTCGACCTGTTCGGGATCGAACACCCCATTCTGCAGGCGCCGATGGCCGGCGTGACCTCACCGCAGATGGCGATCGCAACCTCCGAGGCGGGGGCGCTGGGCGCCATTGCCGCCGCGATGCTGACGCCGGAGGGCACGCGCCAGGAGCTTCAGATGGTCAAGCAGGGGACCGGCCGGCCGTTTAACGTCAACTTCTTCGTGCACAAGCTGCCTGCGGTGGACGCCGAGCGCGACGCCCGCTGGCGGCAGAAGCTTGCGCAATATTATGGCGAACTCGGTGTCGCGCTCGATACCAAGGGGCCGTCGCGCGCCGCGTTCGACACCTCGATGTGCGACCTCCTGTTGGAGTTCAGGCCCAAGGTGGCAAGTTTCCATTTCGGCCTGCCTGATCGTGCCCTGGTGAAGCGCCTGAAGGCGGCGAAGATTCTGGTCCTGAGTTCGGCAACCACGGCCGAGGAGGCGCGCTGGCTGGAAGGCGAGGGCGCCGATGCGGTGATCGCGCAAGGCGCCGAGGCCGGTGGCCATCGCGGCATGTTCCTGGTCGACGACATCTCGCGCCAGGCCGGCACGATGGCGCTGGTGCCGCAGGTCGTGGATGCCGTGAAGGTGCCAGTGATCGCCGCCGGCGGCATCGGCGACGGCCGCGGCGTTGCGGCGGCGCTGGCGCTGGGGGCTGCCGGCGTCCAGATCGGCACGGCTTTCATGCTGACGCCGGAGGCCAAGACGGGGCCGCTTCATCGCGCGGCGCTGAAGCAGGCCAACGACAACAGCACCGTGCTCACCAATGTGTTCACCGGCCGCCCGGCGCGCGGCATCGTCAATCGCATCGTGCGCGAGGTCGGGCCCATGAGCGCCGCCGCGCCCGCTTTTCCACGCGCCGCCGAAGCGACGCAGCCTCTGCGCGGCCCGGCCGAGGCCAAGGGCTCGACCGACTTCACGCCGCTGTGGAGCGGCCAGGCGCCGACGCTGGCGCGGGAGATGCCAGCCGGTAGCATCATTGCGAATCTGGTGATCGAGACCGACGCGGCGCTCAAGCGGACGCGGGGATGACCGTGTCGAGCAGCCGGTCGACGAAGCCGCGCGTGATCGGCGCGTGGCCCATCAACAGGCGGTAGAACAGCGGCCCGAAGACGAGGTCGAGGGCGAGCTCCATGTCGGCGGGCGGGGCGATCAGCCCGTCCTCGATGCAGCGTTCTAGCAGCAGGCGCGTGGCGTCGCGGTTGCGGGCGATGAATTCGTTGCGGAAGGCCTTGGCGAGTTCGGTCTCCGATTGCGCCGCCGCCACCATGGCCGCCACGCTGCGGCCGGCGGGGGCGGCAAAGGCGTCGGCCACCGCGTGGAGCTGGGCGCGAAGGGCGGCATAGGGCGAGCGGGTGCTGCGAGCCGCCTCCGGTGCGCCGGTCACGTCGAGGAATGCAGCCATCGCCACGGCGGGCGCGTTGGGCCAGTAGCGGTAGATCGTAGGGCGGCTGACACCGGCCTTCTGGGCGATCGCCTCGATGGTGACGGCGGTCAGGCCGCCGCGCTCCAGCAGCGCCCGGGCGGCGGCCAGGATCGCGGCGCGTGTGCGCGGATCGCGCGGCCGGCCGCGCGTGGTTGTGGATGAGGCGGGTTGACGGGCCATCTATTAATGTTACGGTACGTAACGTAATATAACACAGGTGATGCCATGACAGCAAAGCAGAAGGCCGCGCCCCAGACTTTCGCGCAACAGACCTTGCGGGCCCATGCCACCGTGCACGACGCCAAAGCGGCGATCGCGTTCTACATAAAAGCGTTCGGCGCGGTGGAACTGTTCCGTCTGGTCGAGCCGGCGGGCCGGGTCGGCCATGCCGAGATCCAGATCGGCGACAGCGTCCTGATGCTGAACGATGAATACCCGGACTTCGGCGCCAAAAGCCCGGCCTCCGTCGGCGGCTCGCCCGTTGCCTTCCATATCCAGGTACCGGATGCCGATGCCGCCGTCGCCCGCGCCCTCAAGGCCGGCGCCACCGCGGTGCGCCCAGTGCAGGACGAATTCTACGGCGACCGCATGGGCATGGTCGCCTGTCCGTTCGGTTACCGCTGGGCGCTGTCGACGCCCAAGGAGAATGTGAGCCCGGCCGAGATGCAGAAGCGTTGGACCAGGATGCTGGAGGGCGGCTAGCCGCTCAACGCTCGGTGAATGCCAGCTTGGCGCCCAGCGCTGCGAACGCCCCGGCAAAGGTGCGGCGCATCCACATCATCACCCGCGGCCGCGAGATCACATGGTCGCGCACGGAGGCCGCGAACAGGCCGTAGGCCACGAAGACCACGAAGGTCATCAGCATGAAGACGGCGCTCAGCATCAGCATGTGCGGCACCGGATGCGCTTCGTCCGTGCTCACGAACTGCGGCAGGAAGGCCAGGAAGAAGATCGACAGCTTGGGATTGAGGATGTTGATCAGCACGGCTTCGACCGTCACTTGCACGTCCGTCCTGGCGCCGGTCTCCTCGTCTAGGCTCAACGCGCCACGCTCGCGCAGCGTGTTCCAGGCCATGTAGAGAAGGTAGGCGACCCCCAGATACTTGAAGGTCTCGAAGGCGAGCGCGCTGGTATGCAGGAGCGCCGCCAGTCCCAGGATCGCCGCTGCCATGTGCGGCACGCAGCCGAGCGTGCAGCCGAACGCCGCCACGACGCTGGCCCGGGATCCGCGCGAGAGACCGGCCGCCAGCGTGTAGAGCGCGCCGGTGCCGGGCGAGGCGACGATAATGAGAGACGTGATCAGGAATTCGAGGCTCACGACCGGCACTCCCTTCAGAAAAGTGAGAAATACTCGCGCTGCTCCCAGTCGCTGACCTCCGAGGCGAAACGGTCGATCTCGGCTTGCTTCAACTTGAGATAGTAGTCGACGAAGAAATCGCCGAAGGCGTCGCGCAGCACCTGGTTGCCACGCAGCGCTTCCAGCGCTTCGCCGAGGCTGCGCGGCAGGGCCGGTGCCTTTGTGTCGTAGGGCGTGTCGGCTGAGGGGCCGGGGTCGAGCTCGCGCCTGATCCCGTCGAGGCCGCTCGCGACCTGGCTCGCCATATAAAGGTAGGGGTTGGCGGCGGGCTCGCCGACGCGGTTTTCCAGATGCGTTGCCGGATCGCCCGGCCCACCCAGCACGCGGACCATGACGCCGCGATTGTCGCGGCCCCAGACGGCGCGGTCGGGCGCCAGCGAGAACGGGCGGTAGCGCTTGTATCCGTTGAGGGTGGGCGTGCTGAACGCCGCGGCGGCCCGCGCATGGTCGAGAAGCCCCGCCATATAATGTCGACCCACGGCCGACAGCGTTTCGGCCGGGTCCATGAACGCGTTGGCGTGGGTCTTCCGGTCTTTTAGCGACTGATGCAGGTGCCAGCCGCTCGACATCACGTTCGGCAGCTTGGGCCGGCACATGAACGTGGCGTGGAAGCCGTGACGCTGGGCGACCTGCTTCACGGCACTGCGGAACAGCATCATCGTGTCGGCGGATTCCAGGCCCGTCGCGGTCCGGAAGGTGAACTCGACCTGGCTCGGCCCGA
>CAMAYC010000044.1 GCA_945862125.1 Reyranella massiliensis 521 | reverse complement strand
AAGCCGTGATTGATCCAGGCCCAGCGCGCCTCGGTGAAGATCAGCCACGGCCGCGCCAGAAATTCGTCGGGATCGGCATGTGGGTCGAGACCACCGTGGACGAACAGCGTGTTGCCCAGCCGCACATGCGAGCGCATGGCCTGCAGGCGATGCACGACATCGTCGCCCAGCCCCGCCTTGAGCAGCGCCTGGTCGGCGTGAGCCGCCGCGTGGCCCGCCCGCGCCGCCATCTGGTCAAGCAGCTTCTGGCCGCCCATGCGCTTGCTCAGCCACATGACTTCGGCCTTGTGCGCATGCGGCCCGCCCATGGCGGCCAGCATCATCATGATCTCGTGGTTGCCCATCAAGCGGTCGACGTGATCGACGCCGTGCGCTTCCTCGCCCCGCGCCCAGAGTTCCAGCACGCCGGCGCTGTCGGGACCGCGGTTGATCATGTCGCCGAGATAGACGAGTCGGCGCTTGCCCTTGGTGTCGTGCGCGAGGCCGCGGATGGCCTCGAGAAGAACGGCCAGTTCGGCCGCACAGCCATGGACATCGCCAATGGCGAACACGGTCTCGCCCTTGAGATCGAACGGCGCAGGTTTCCAGGCGGAGATGTCGACAGGGAGGGCCATGGCCCGATGGTAAGCCTATCCCGCGCGGCGCTCCACCGCTGCCGGTACCCGCCGCTCGAATTCTTCCTCCACCGGGCTAGCGCGCGTCGTTCTCGCGGATGAAGGCGCGGACCCGCGGCATGATCTGCTCGCGCCATTTGCGGCCGTTGAAGATGCCGTAGTGGCCGACCCGGGGCTGCTCCCAGTGGACGTGGCGGGCACCGGGAATGTTCGGCGTCAGCGCGTGGGCCGCCTTGGTCTGGCCGATGCCCGAAATATCGTCCAGTTCGCCTTCCACCGTCATCAGGGCCGTCTCGATGAACGAGGGGTCGATCTTGCGGTCGCGGCTCACCCATTCGCCGCGCGGCAGCAGGTGTTCCTTGAAAACGACCTCGATGGTCTGAAGGTAGAATTCGGCGCTCAGGTCCATGACCGCGAGATATTCGTCGTAGAAGGTGCGATGGCCATCGGCCGAATCGTCGTCACCCTTCACCAGATGTTCGAACTGGCGCATGTGGGCGTTCACGTGCCGGTCCAGGTTCATCGAGATGAAGCTGGTGAGCTGCAGGAAGCCGGGATAGACGCGGCGCATGGCGCCGGGATAGCCGAAGGGCACCGTCGAGATCACGTTCTGGCGGAACCACATCATCGAGTTTCGCATCGCCAGGTCGTTGGGAACGGTCGGGCTCTGGCGTGTGTCGATCGGGCCGCCCATCAGGGTGAGCGAGCGCGGCTGGCGCGGGTCCTTGGCTTCAGCCATCAGCGCGGCCGCGGCCATCACCGGCACCGAGGGCTGGCAGACGGCGATCACGTGCACGTCGGGCCCGAGGTAGCGGCAAAAGGCGATGATGTAGTCGATGTAGTCGTCGAGCGAGAAGTTGCCGGCGGTGAGCGGCACCTCGCGGGCATCCTTCCAGTCGGTGATGTGGACGTCGTGCTCGGGCAGCAGCGCCTCGACGGTGCCGCGCAGCAGGGTGGCGAAGTGGCCGCTCATCGGTGCCACCACCAGGACCTTGGGGTCGCGCCGGGCGGTATCGCGATGAAAATGGACCAGGTCACAGAACGGCTTGCGCAGCAGCAGTTCTTCGTTGACCTCGACAGTCTCATTGCCGATCTGCGTGGTCTTCAGGTTGAAGTGGGGCTTGCCGTAGTTCTGCGTGAGCCGCGCGACGATCTCGGCGCTCGCCGCGATCGACTTGCCGACCCAGGTTTCAGTCAGGGGGTTGTAGGGGCTGGAATAGGCCTGCTCGAGCGCGTTGGCCCAAAGCCGGACCGGGTTCGCGAACTGCCGTTGGAATTCATAGGCTTGATAAAGCATGGGGCGCGGATTGTACGCTGAAGCGAATGCTTGTCACTTCAATATTGCAGCGCACAATTCGTGCAAATTCAAGGACTTAGAGCAACCGTCCCACGGCCTTGGCGATCGCATCGGCCTTGGCCTCGTGGGTGAAGTGGGTGACGAACCGGCCGTTGCGGTCGAGCAGATAGACGATCGAGGAGTGGTCCATCAGGTAGGGGCCGCCATCCTTGCCCGGGACCTTCTGATAATAGACGCGAAAGGCGCGGGCGACGTCGGCCACCTGCTGCGGCGTGCCGGTGAGGCCGATGAAGGTCGGGCCGAAATTGGGCACGTAGCCTTTCAGCAGCGCCGGCGTGTCGCGCTCGGGATCGATGGTGATGAAGACGAGGTTCACCTTCTTTGCGGCATCGGGCCCTAGCTGCTCGATTGCCGTCTCCATCAGCAACAGCGAGGTCGGGCAGACGTCGGGGCAGTAGGTGAAGCCGAAGTAGATCAGCGTCGGCTTGCCCTTGAGGCTGTCGCTCGTGACGGTGCGGCCGTCCTGGTCGACCAGGGTGAAGGGCCCGCCGATGCTCGGGCGGTCGCCCCGGACGGCATCCCAGCCGATCCAGCCGGCGGCGACGGCGAGGGCGGCAATCCAGACGCCCAGCAGGACTTTCATGGTACGCGACATGGCGGGGAACATGGGCCGGGCCGGGCGGCTCGACAAGCCGGACCACTGGTCGCACAAGAGGAATTGATGAGCGCCGATATCGTCCTCCTGGCGCGTGCCGCCGACTACGCCGCCCGCCAGCACATCGCCCAGCGGCGCAAGGGCGAGCGCGCCGAGCCCTACATCAACCACCTAACCGAGGTGGCGGCCTTGCTCGCCGAAGCGACCGGAGGCACCGATGTCACGCTGCTGGCCGGCGGGCTGCTGCACGACACGCTCGAAGACACCGACGCGACCTACGAGGATCTGACACAGCGTTTCGGCCCCGACGTCGCTGCCTTGGTGGCCGAGGTAACCGACGACAAGTCGCTGCCCAAGGAAGAGCGCAAGCGCCTGCAGATCGACAAGACACCGTCGAAGTCGCGGCGGGCGAAGCTGCTGAAGGTCGCCGACAAGACGTCCAACCTGCGCAGCATGGTGAGCAGCCCGCCGAAGGGATGGACGCCGGAGCGGCTGCGCGACTATGTCGGCTGGGCCGAGCAGGTGGTGCGCTCGTGCCGCGGTCTCAACGCCACGCTCGATGCGGCGTTCGACCAGGCCTATGCCGATGCCAGGCGGCATCTCGGCTGAGGAGGACGGATCGGTGGCGCAGCGCATCGTGGTGCTTGGTGCCGGCTTCGCCGGCCTGTGGAGCGCGATCGGCGCGGCCCGTGCGCTGGATGAATTGAAGGTCGGCGCCGACCGGGTCGAGATCGTGGTGATCGACCGGACGGCCTGGCATTCGATCCGCGTGCGCAACTACGAGGCCGATCTCGGCGACACACGTGTCGCCCTGGACAGCGTGCTGGGCCCGATCGGCGTCCGTCGTCTCGAGGGCGAGGTCACCGGCATCGACGTCGCGCAACGGACCGTCACCTACCGATCCGATGGGGCCTCACAGGACATCGCCTACGACCGGCTGGTCTTTGCGCTCGGCAGCCGACTTGCCCACCCGCCGATTCCGGGGCTGGGCGATCATGCCTTTGATGTCGACACGCATGCGGCCGCCCAGCGGCTCAACACTCACATCGCAAGCCTGGTGAAGCAGCCTGTGTCATCGGGCAGGTCGACCGTGCTCGTGGTCGGTGGCGGCCTGACCGGCATCGAAGCGGCGGCCGAGATGCCCGGCAAGCTGCGGGCGGCCGGCATCGCGTCGCCCCGCGTCATCCTGGCCGATCATGCGCCCCGGATCGGCAGCGACATGGGCGCGGGCGCCCAGCCTGTGATCGACGAAGCTCTTGGCACGCTTGGCGTGGAGATGCGCGGCGGTGTCTCGGTGGCGGCGGTCGATGCCGAAGGCGCGACCCTGGCCACAGGCGAACGCATCGCCGCCGCCACCGTCGTTTGGTGCGCCGGCATGAAGGCCCATCCGCTCACCGCCCAGTTCCCGGTCGAACGCGACCGATTGGGCCGGCTGCCGGTCGAACCGTCGCTCAAGATCAAAGGCCTGGCGGCCGAGTTCGCCGCGGGCGATTGCGCCTGGCTGCTGGTCGACGACGTGCACTGCTCGGTGATGTCGTGCCAGCACGGAAGGCCGATGGGCCGTTTCGCAGGCCACAATGTCGTCTGCGATCTGCTCGGCCAGCCGTTGCTGCCGCTTCGCATCGACTGGTACACGACCATCCTCGACCTCGGCCCGTGGGGCGCCGTCTACACCGAGGGCTGGGACCGAAAGCTGGTATCGCAAGGCGCTACGGCCAAGCGGACCAAGGAGATCATCAACCGCGAGCGCATCTATCCGCCGCGGTCGGGCGATCGCCGGTCGATCCTCGACGCCGCGGCGCCCACGGTGCAGGCGCCGCCCATTCGATTTGGCTAAGCTCGTTTTGGGTGAGGGAGAAGACCATGTTCTACGATGCCGCCAAGCGCGACCACGGGCTGCCGCAGGATCCGTTGAAGGCGCTGATCGTGCCGCGGCCGATCGGCTGGATCTCGACCGTCGATTCCCAGGGCCGGGTCAATCTCGCGCCCTACAGTTTCTACAACGGCGTCGGCGAGTTCCCGCCGATGGTCTATTTCTCGACCACCGGCACCTATGGCGACACGCCGACCAAGCACAGCCGCATGAATGCCGAGCAGACCGGCGAATTCGTCGTCAACATGGTGAGCGCCGACCTCGCGGAGCAGATGAATGTGACCACGGCGATGGTGGCGTTCGGCGTCGACGAGCTGAAGCTCGCGGGCCTGACGGCGGTGCCTTCCACTTTCGTGAAGCCACCGCGCGTAAAGGAATCGCCCGTCGCCCTCGAATGCAAGTACTGGCGCACCATCGAGATGCCGACCGAGAAGGGCCACGAGGCCAAGCGCGGCTCGGTCGTGTTCGGCCAGGTGGTCGGCGTCCATATCGACGACAGCATCATCAAGGACGGCCGCATCGATACTCTGGCGTTCAAACCGGTTGCCCGGTTAGGTTATAGTGAGTACACCACCACGGAGAATGTCTGGCGGATGCGCCGGCCGGACGACCCCAAGTAGTCGCCCCAAGTAGTCGCCCCAAGCAAGACGAGATCGAAAGATGTTCTACGACATGACCGGCCGCGACCATGGCGGGATGCAGATTCCCTTCACGGCGCTGGTCGTGCCGCGGCCCATCGGCTGGATCTCGACGGTCGACGGTCAGGGCCGTGTCAATCTCGCCCCCTACAGTTTCTACAACGCCGTCAGCGGCTCGCCGCCCATGGTCTATTTCTCGACCACCGGCACCTATGGCGACAACCCGACCAAGCATTCCCGGCGCAACGCCGAGGAGACGGGCGAGTTCGTGGTCAACATGGTGAGCGCCGAGCTCGCCGAGCAGATGAACGTCACGACCACGATGGTCGACTACGGCGTCGATGAGATGAAGCTGGCGGGCCTCGCCCCGGCGCCGTCGCGCTTCGTCAAGCCGCCGCGCGTCGCCCGCTCGCCGATCGCTCTGGAGTGCAAATACTGGAAGACGGTCGAGATGCCGGTCGAGGAGGGCCGCGAGGCGCACCGGGCGACCGTGGTGTTCGGCCGCGTCGTCGGCATCCATGTCGATGACGGCATCGTCAAGGACGGCCGAATCGATACGATGGCCTTCAAGCCGGTCGCGCGGCTGGGGTACAGCGAATACACCACGACCGAGAATGTCTGGAAGATGCGGCGGCCTGATGATCCTTGATATTCTAGTTGCAAGTTCAGCAGGTTTCGTGCTAGATTTCAGCTACAGTGGGAACCTATGTGCAGCCACTGCTGGCAACGCCCGAACGGCTCCGTTCCGGGCGTTTTTCTTCGCCTATTTTTCAGACAGGCCCGACGATTCGGCCTGCGTTGAAAAGAATCGTCCGGTTCAAGCGGGCCAACGACTTGTGAATTTTCAGACAGACACATTCTGGACAGATCGTGTCTGAGAAAGCACCCGAATTTGGTCTAAGCTTCAGCTCGGGCGCACGACCGGCGCGACCGACCGCGCCATCGCCAGCACGCGCTGGTCGGCCATTGCCTCGCCCATCAGCATGAAGCCCACCGGCAATTCGCCTGTGCCGTGGCAGGGCAGGCTGATGCCGCAGCGGTCGAGGAAGTTGCCGACCGTGGTGTTGCGCAGCAGCAGCATGTTCTTCTTGGTGAAGCCTTCGGCCGTCGACACCTCGTCGAGCGTCGGTGCCACGATGGCGCAGGTCGGCATCGCGACCGCGTCGTAATTGGAGGTGATCGCCGAGACGCGGCGGCAGAGATCGGTGCGCTTGCCCAGGAGCTCGATGTAGTCAGCGGCGGTCATCTCCTTGCCGCGCATGATGCGCGGCGCCACGAACGGGTCGTAAGCATTGCCGCGGCGGGCGATCAGCTCCTTGTGCCAGGCATAGGCCTCTGACGCGGCGAACCCGCCCTTGGCGTTGATGGTGGGCAGTTCGTTGAGCTGGGGCAGGTCGATATGGTCGATCTTCACGCCCTTGGCGGCCAGCGCTTTCAGGGCGCGCTCGAAGGCCTTGGCGACGGTGGGATCGAGGTCGTCCATCACGAAATGCTTGGGCACCGCGAGGCGAAGGCCAGACAGCGGCATCGCCTCGGGCACGTGAATGGGCTGGTTGGCGAACACCGCATCGACGATGGCGCAATCTTCCACGGAGTTGGCGAGCGGCCCGATCGAATCGAGTGAGGTCGAGAGCGGGATGACACCGTCGATCGGCACGCGCCGGGCCGTCGGCTTGAAACCCACGATGCCGCACACGGCGGCGGGAATGCGCACCGAGCCGCCGGTGTCGGTGCCTAGCGCCGCCACGGCCATCCGGTCGGCGACCGAGACGGCCGCCCCGGCCGAGGAACCGCCGGGCACACGGGTACGGTCGGCGGGATTGCCCGGGGTGCCATAGTGCGGGTTGAAGCCCACGCCCGAGAAGGCGAACTCGCTCATGTTGGTGCTGCCGACGATCACCGCGCCGGCGGCGCGCAGGCGCGCCACGACGGGTGCGTCGGCCTTGGCCGGCGGTGCATCGTCGAGCGCCTTCGAGCCCGACAGCGTGGTCTCGCCTGCCACATCGCAGAGGTTCTTGATCGAGACCGGGATGCCTTCCAGCGGCGAGGCGACGAGACCTGCCTTGCGCCTTAGATCGCTGGCGTCGGCGGCGGCCAAGGCCTGCGCCTTCCAGACCTTGATGAAGGTGCGCTTGCCTTCGCCCTTCGGGTCCTCGATGCGGGCGAGCGCCTCATCGGTGAGTTTGCGCGAGGTGGTACGGCCGGCCGCGAGGTCGGCGCTGAGCTGCTGGATCGTCGGGTTCATTTTGTGCGGTTCTTCACCAGGTCGTCGACCACGCCGGGATCGGCAAGGGTGGAAGTATCGCCGAGATTGGACACATCGTTCTCGGCGATCTTGCGCAGGATGCGGCGCATGATCTTGCCTGATCGCGTCTTGGGCAGGCCGGGGGCCCACTGGATGACGTCGGGGGTGGCGATCGGGCCGATCTCCTTACGCACCCAGGCGACCAGCTCCTTGCGCAGGTCGTCTGAGGAGTGCTGGCCTGCCTTCAGTGTCACATAGGCGTAGATGCCCTGGCCCTTGATGTCGTGCGGGAAGCCCACGACGGCCGCCTCGGCGACCTTGGTGTTGCCGACCAGCGCGCTCTCGACCTCGGCGGTGCCGATGCGATGGCCCGAGACGTTGATCACGTCGTCGACCCGGCCGGTGATCCAGTAATAGCCGTCCGCGTCGCGTCGCGCGCCGTCACCCGTAAAGTACATTCCGGGATAGGTCTTGAAGTAGGTGTCGATGAAGCGCTGGTGGTCGCCGTAGACCGAGCGCATCTGGCCGGGCCAGGAGCCCACCAGGCAGAGATTGCCCGAGCAGGCGCCTTCCAGCTTCTTGCCCTCGGCATCGACCATGACCGGCTGCACGCCGAAAAACGGCTGGGTCGCCGAGCCGGGCTTCAGCGGCGTGGCGCCGGGCAGCGGCGTGATCAGGATGCCGCCGGTCTCGGTCTGCCACCAGGTGTCGACGATCGGGCAGCGGCTGTCGCCGACGACGCGGTGATACCAGAGCCAGGCCTCGGGATTGATCGGCTCGCCGACCGAACCCAGCAGGCGCAGGCTCTTGCGGCTCGCCTTCTTCACCGGCGCCTCGCCCTCGCGCATCAGCGCGCGGATGGCGGTGGGGGCGGTGTAGAAGATGTTGTCCTGGTGCTTGTCGATCACCTGCCAGAAGCGGCTGGAGTCGGGATAGTTGGGTACGCCCTCGAACATCAGGGTCGTGGCGCCGTTGGCGAGCGGTCCGTAGACGATGTAGCTGTGGCCGGTCACCCAGCCCACGTCGGCGGTGCACCAGTAGACGTCGCCGTCGTGATAATCGAAGACGTACTGGTGCGTCATCGAGGCGAATACGATGTAACCGCCGGTCGTGTGCAGCACGCCCTTGGGCTTTCCGGTCGAGCCCGAGGTGTAGAGGATGAACAGCGGATCCTCGGCGGCCATCGGCTCGGGCTTGCAGTCGGCCGGCACCTTGGCCGCGATCTCATGCCACCACACGTCGCGACCGGCGTCCCACGCGACCTTGCCGCCGGTATGCTTCACCACCAGCACCTTCTTGACGCCGGGGCTCTTCTTCACCGCCTCGTCGCAATTGGCCTTGAGCGGCACATGCTTGCCGGCGCGCAGGCCTTCGTCGGCGGTGATGACGATGTTGCTTTCGCAATCCTGGATGCGGTTGGCCAGGCTGTCCGGCGAGAAGCCGCCGAACACCACCGAGTGGATGGCGCCGATGCGGGTGCAAGCGAGCATGGCGTAGGCTGCCTCGGGGATCATCGGCAGGTAGATCGTGATTCGGTCGCCTTTCTTGGCGCCCAGTTCCTTCAGCGCGTTGGCCATGCGGCAGACTTCGGCATGCAGCTCGCGATAGGTGATCTTCTTGGACTTCGACGGATCGTCGCCTTCCCAGATGATCGCCGTCTGGTCGGCGCGCTTGGCGAGATGGCGGTCGATGCAGTTGGCCGAGACGTTCAGCACGCCGTCATGGAACCAGCGGATGCGGACCTGGCCGGTATAGTCGACGTCGCGCACGGCACCAGGACTGTAAGGCTTGATCCAGTCGATGCGCTTGCCGTGTTCACCCCAGAAGGTCGCCGGATCCCGGGTCGATGCCTCATACATCGTCTTGTACTTGGCGCCGTCGACATAGGCGCGCTTGGCCCAGTCGGGGCTGACGGCGATCACCTCATCGGCCATTATTTCCTCCTGATTGGCTTAGTGCCTTGAATTGTTGCGGTTTTAGCGCGCCGCCGCGGCGCTCGGCAATTCGACTTTGGACTCGGCCCGCAGCCGTGCCCAGGCGATCGCACCAAACAGTAGAATAACCACCGGCATGATCGGCAGGTCGAGCCGGTTCAGGACCATGCCGGCCGTTGGCATCAACCACAGCACGAAATAGACCAGCCGTTCCAGCGGATAGAAACCGAGCGCGGCGCCGCGCCGGAACAACGCCACGGCGGCCGGCATCAGCAACAGCAGGTCGTAATTCAGCGTGTAGGGCGACACCAGGAAGGTCGCCGTCGCCAGCACCGCGATGCGCGCGTCGCTTGGCCGATACCGGCGGAAGGCGAACCAGACAGCGGCCACTGCCAACGCGGCGCCGGCGATCTGGATCGCGCCGGCAATGCCAGGCGAGAGACCGAGGATGCGGGCGGCCGCCACCAGCGTCGTCATATGCATATAGATGCGTTTGAACATGGTGTTCGCCACGTTCTCCGAACCGGCCTCGCGCATGGCATCGACGAAGGCGAGCCAGAAATCGAGGCCGAAGACGCCGAGGCTTGCCAGCGACAGCACGGCCACGGTGCCGGCCGTCCAGGCGAGCACCCGCCATTGCCGTGCGGCCAGCAGGGCCAGGGGCACCAGTACCCAGATCTGCGGCTTGTAGCTCAGCAGACCGAGAAGAATGCCGGCGGCGGCTGGTGAACGATCGAGCAGGCGCAAGCCGCCGTAGAAGCAGGCAAGGCTGAGAAACGTATTCTGGCCGGCCAGCACCACCCAGACGGCGGCCGGGGAGGAAGCGACGGCGAGCCAACCCCACCAGTCGCGCCGGCCTTCCATTGCGGTCGCGGCGGCGGCCGTGGCGATCATGAATGCGCCATAGGCCGGACCGACCGCCAATAGGCCGAGCGGCAGCAACATCAGCAGCCATGTCGGCGGATAGAAGAATGGCCGGAAAAGCACCGTTCCGGGAAAGCGGTCGGGGTAGATGACGTTCTGGAATTGCGTGAAGGCGTCGATGTCGTAGATCAGGGCGAGCTTGCCTTCGAGGAAAGCGCGCACGGCGGCGTGGAAAACGAGGAAGTCCGGGAAGAGGACATCCATGAACGGGCCGATGCGCGGTCCGCCCGACAGCAGAAAGGAAACGTAGAGCGTGTCGTAGAGGCCGATGACGCCGCAGAAGGCCGCGGCAATCCGCAGGTCGATCCGCGACGACGATGTCATTCGTTGTGCCAGGTCGTGAAATCCTGGATCGGCGCGCGCTCCGTGATCAGGCTGTTGGGCACCACGTCGGGATCGGCGTGGCCCAGCGCCAGGCCGCAGATCACGATCTGGTTGTCGGGGATCTTCAACTCGCGCCGCACGACGTGCTGAAAGCGGCTGAAGGCGGCCTGAGGGCAGGTATGCAGGCCTTTCTCGCGGGCCAGCAGCATGAGCTGGTCGAGGAAGATGCCGCAGTCGATCCACTGGCCATTGCCCATGCCGCGCTCGATGCAGAGGATCATGCCGACCGGTGCGTCGAAGAAGTCGTAGTTCTTGCGGAACTGCTTCAGCATGCCGGCGGCATCGCCGCGCGGCACGTTGAGGAGGGTGTAGAGCTGCTTGCCGACCAGCTTGCGCCTCTGGTCGTAGATCGGCGCGAATTCCTTCGGATAGACGTCGTATTCCGCACCCGGCCCCGAATCGCCGTCGTCCATCGCCTTCAGGATCGCCGCAGAGAGGCGCAGCCGCGCCTTGCCCGTCGTGATGTGGAGCTTCCAAGGCTGCAGGTTGCCGTTGGAGGCCGCCCGGTTGGCGTTGGTCACGATCCACTCGATGTCGGCTTTCGGCACCGGCTCCGGCGAGAAGACCCGCATCGAGCGGCGCGAATTGATGGCTTCGGAAACACGCATGAACGGTTAACTCCGGATGAGATGACGGCGCAGGAAGTCGAACAGCTTACGCCGGGCGATGGCATTTTGCTGCTCGGTGAAATAGTGGGTGGCGCCGGTGACCACGAAGGCCTCGGCGTCCTTGCCGTGGTCGCGCAGCGCCGCGGCCATGGCAACGCTCTGCGCCACCGGCACGTTTTCGTCGAGATCGCCGTGGATCAGCAGCACCGGCGCGTCGATCTGCGCCACGCGCAGGATCGGCGAGCGCACCGGCAGACCCTCGGGTCCACACAGATCGTCGAGGTAGTCGCGCATGAAGGGATTGGCCTCGCGCCAGCGTGCGAGATCGGTTGGCGCGAAGAAGGAGGCGACAGCCTTGACCGGCGGCTTGTGGGCGGCGGCGAGCAGCGCGACCTGCCCGCCCATCGAGGCGCCGACCAGACCGATACGATCACGGTCGACAAGCGGCCGTTTGGCCAGCCAGTCGATCGCGGCCAGCACGTCGAGCGGTTGGCGCAGCCCCTGGTCGTTCTCGCCCTCCGAACCCAGCCACCCGCGCAGCGAAAGCGCCAGGGCGGCATAGCCATTGGCCGCGGCAGCGCGCGCCAGCCCGACCATGTTGTGGGCGTGGCCGGCAAATCCGTGAAGCAGGACCAGCGCCGGATAAGGTGGCTGGCCGGCTTGCGGCTTGAAGAAGTAGCCGCCCAGGCTGATGCCGTGGCCGGGCACGCGCACCTGCTCGGCATCGGCGATGTCGGGCAGTTCGTCCCAGCGATGCATGACTTCGATGGGCACGCCGTCGGGATCTCGAAAGCCGACCGAGTAGTAGCCTGGCGCCAGGTAGTCGAGTTCCTGCGGGCGCTGGATGATCTCGGCGCCTGCGTCGCGCAGCTCGGCGAAGACCTGGTCGACCTGGGCGCGGCTGTCGGCCGACACGGCGAGCCACAGCGCGCCCGGCCCATAGGAAATGCCGTCCTTGGCCTGACGCATGACGAAATGGTCGTAGCCGCGCGACCACATCACGCGGTCGGGGCTTGCCCAGACGCGATGGAAGCCCAGCATCGGCAGCCACAGCCGGTGGAACGCCACCGAGCGCGCGAGGTCGCTCACCTCGATCGCGGCACCGGCGAAGGAAGAGCGTGGACGCATCAGCTCGGCTCCAGGCCCAGCGCCAACAACTCGTCGCGTCGCAGGTGCTGCTCACCGGCGAGAAAGAACTCGTCGAGCTGCGGCGGCTTCACGCTCGTGCCGGCCAGCATGGCGTGGGCCTGCCCGCGATGATGCGTCTGGTGCTGGAAGAGATGTTCGAGGATCGAGATCACGCTCGATGGCGGCGGCGTGCGGTTGGGCCGGGGCAGGACCAGTCCCTCGGCCAGCGACGCCTCGGTCTGGCATTCGCAGAAGGAGAGCAGCCGCCGGTCGCTGGCGATCTGCGCGTCGTAGAGGGACGCCGCGTCCGGGAAATCGGGGATCGGGTCGTGATAACGCCTGAGCACTGTGGGATCGCGATGCAGCGCGTCGATGTAGTAGACGTCGACCCAGAGGATGTGGTTCAGCGTGGCCCGCAGCGAGGGGAAAAAGCCCGTCCGCGGCGCGGCGAACTCATCTGCCGACAGCGGCTTGCAGGCCGTCAGCAGACGATGGTTCGCCCAGATGTTGTTGCGGGCCATGGCGACGGCATGCCCGGTGAGCCCCGTCGCCATGGCCGCAGCGTCAGGCCGCTTGTGCCAGGTTGCGCAGCACGTAGTGCAGAACGCCGCCATTCTTGAAGTATTCGACTTCCTCTGCGGTATCGATTCGGCAGGTGAGGACGATCTTCTCGCTGGTGCCGTCGCGGCGGTGGATGGTGAGCGGCACGTCCATGCCGACCTTCAGGCCGCCGTCGATGCCGCCGACGTCGAAGCTCTCGGTGCCGTTGAGGTTCAGAGTCTTGCGCGTCATGCCGTCCTTGAACTGCAGCGGCAGCACGCCCATGCCGACCAGGTTGGAGCGATGGATGCGCTCGAACGTCTCGCACACCACGGCCTTCACACCGAGCAGGTTGACGCCCTTGGCGGCCCAGTCGCGCGAGCTGCCGGTGCCGTATTCCTTGCCGGCGATCAGGATCTGCGGCGTGTGTTCCTTGCGGTAACGCATCGCCACGTCGTAGATCGGCTCGGCCTGGTCCGATTGCCAGTGATGGGTGAAGCCGCCTTCGACGCCCGGCACCATCTCGTTCTTGAGACGGATGTTGGCGAAGGTGCCGCGCATCATCACCTCGTGATTGCCGCGGCGCGTGCCGTACTGGTTGAAGTCCTTCGGCGCCACGCCTTCTTCCTGGAGATAGGCACCGGCCGGGCTATCCTTGCGGATCGAACCGGCGGGCGAAATGTGGTCGGTCGTGATCGAATCGCCGAACTGGCCGAGCGGACGCGCGCCGGTGATGTTGGTGATCGATCCGGGTGTCTTGCCCATGCCGTCGAAGTAGGGCGGGTTGCGCACGTAGGTCGACTTGTCGTCCCAGGCATAGGTCAGGCTGGGCTTGGTCTTGATGCTGCGCCAGAAGCGATCGCCCTTGAAGACGTCGGCGTAGCGCTTCTTGAACGCCTTGGTGGTGACGAACTTGTCGACGGCCTTCGACACTTCCATGTTCGATGGCCAGAGATCCTTCAGGTAGACCGGCTTGCCGCCCTTGCCGACGCCGATCGGGTCCTTGGTGATGTCGATCTTCATCGAGCCGGCCAACGCGTAGATCACCACCAGCATCGGCGAGGCGAGATAGTTGGCGCGGGTCAGCGGATTGACGCGACCCTCGAAGTTGCGGTTGCCAGACAGCACCGAGCAGACCACCAGGTCGCCGTCGCCGATCGCCTTGGTCACCGGCTCGGTGAGCGGGCCGGAGTTGCCGATGCAGGAGGTGCAGCCGTAACCCACCAGGTTGAAGCCGATCTTGTTCAGGTCCTTCGACAGGCCTGCCGCATCGAGATACTCGGTCACGACCTGTGAGCCCGGTGCCAGCGAGGTCTTCACCCACGGCTTGACCTTGAGCCCGAGCTTCACCGCGTTGCGCGCGATCAGGCCGGCACCCAGCATGACATAGGGGTTGGACGTGTTGGTGCAGGAGGTGATGGCCGCGATCACCACGTCGCCGTGGCCGAGGTCGTAGTTGGTCCCCGCGCACGCGACGCGCTTGCCGGTGTCCTTGCGGTCGAATTCCTTCTCCATGTTGGCGACGAACTGATGCGCCGCCTCCGACAGCGGCACGCGGTCCTGCGGGCGCTTCGGTCCGGCGAGGCTCGGCACGACGTCGCCGAGATCGAGCGAGAGTGTATCGGTGAAGATCGGATCGACCGACTTCTTGTTGCGCCACAGTCCCTGCTTCTTGGCATAGGCCTCGGTCAGCTTGGCCGCGGCGCCGCGATTCGTGGTCTTCAGGTAGCCCAGGGTGATGTCGTCGACCGGGAAGAAGCCGCAGGTCGCACCATATTCCGGCGCCATGTTGGCGATGGTGGCACGATTGGCGAGCGGCATCTCGTCGAGGCCTTCGCCGTAGAATTCCACGAACTTGCTGACCACGCCCTTCTTGCGCAGCATCTGCGTGACGGTGAGCACGAGATCGGTCGCCGTCGCCCCCTCGGGCAGCTTGCCGGTCAGTTTGAAGCCCACGACGTCGGGGATCACCATCGGCTGCGCCTGGCCGAGCATGGCGGCCTCGGCCTCGATGCCGCCGACGCCCCATCCGAGCACCGAGAGGCCGTTCACCATCGTGGTGTGGCTGTCGGTGCCGACCAGCGTGTCGGGATAGGCGACCGTCTCCTTGCCTTCCTTCTTGGTCCATACGACCTGTGCCAGGTATTCCAGGTTGACCTGATGGCAGATGCCGGTGCCGGGCGGCACGACGCGGAAATTGTCGAACGCCATCGCACCCCAGCGCAGGAACTGGTAGCGCTCCAGGTTGCGCTCGTACTCGAGCTTCACGTTGGCACCGAAAGCGGCATTGTTGCCGAAATTGTCGACGATCACCGAATGGTCGATCACGAGGTCGACGGGCACCAGCGGATTGATCTTCTTGGCGTCGCCGCCCAGCTTGCCCATGGCGTCGCGCATGGCGGCGAGGTCGACCACTGCCGGCACGCCGGTGAAATCCTGCATCAGCACGCGCGCCGGTCGGAAGTTGATCTCCTTGACCGACCTGCCGCCGTTCTTCAGCCAGTCGGAGAAGGCGGCGATGTCGCCCTTCTTGACGGTGGTGCCGTCCTCATGACGCACGAGATTCTCGAGCAGGACGCGCAGCGAGAAGGGCAGACGGCTGAGGTCGCCGACCTCCTTCTCGACCGCCTTGAGGCTGAAATACGTATAGGTCTTGGCGCCGACCTTCAGCGTCTTGCGGGCCTTGAAGCTGTTGGGATGGACGGCGGCCATGGTCGGGTACTCCTGGAAGGCGGTTTTGGGCGACGGTGGCAAAATAGGGGCAGGGACCTCCGCAGGCAATCGGCGGATGCAGGCGGTTGAGGCATGTGCCAGATTGCCCCGATGCAGCGGGCAATCGTGAAGGCAATTGGGGCTTTTGCAGCCCTCGTCACGGTCTCCGCCGAGGCCGTGGCGCAGCGCAACGGCAGTGACTGGGATCTGCCGGCGCGCGGCATCGACCAGCAGCCGGGCGGCAGCGGCCCGGGCGCGTCCGCCAGCAAGCGAAACGATACCCTGGATGCCCTCGACAAGATCCTGTCGAGCCCCAAGCTCTCGGCCTTCGATCGTTCGCTCTATCTCGGCATCCGCGCCTATCAGTTGAGCCGGCTCGGCCGTGAAGCCGACAGCCGCAAGGATATCGATGAGATGGGCAAGGTCCTGCCCACGAGCTGGCAGATGGTGCTGTCCAGCACCGTGCCCGAGCTGGCGGGTGGTGGCGACCGCGCGGCGGCTTTGCGCACGCTCGATCACGCGCTCCTGCGCAAGCCGGGCGACCCGTCGCTGGCGATCGCCCAGGCGCAGGTCCACATGCAGATCGCCGATTTCCAGCGCGCCCATGCCCTGCTCGACGGGACGCTTGCCGGTCCAACGACGGCGACCGACCGGCGTGCAGCGCTG
This sequence comes from Reyranella massiliensis 521, assembly GCA_945862125.1. Classification (GTDB taxonomy): domain Bacteria; phylum Pseudomonadota; class Alphaproteobacteria; order Reyranellales; family Reyranellaceae; genus Reyranella; species Reyranella massiliensis_A. Next base: position 18,357 of record CAMAYC010000044.1, on the reverse strand, counting down.
TTCGTTCGCGGCCATGCCAACTTCGACCTCGGCCGGTATGTCGAGGCCGCCGATGATTTCGAGGCCTCGCTCGAGGGCCGCGCGACCGTGAAGGCGCGGCTGTCGCCGCTGTTGTGGCGGTATGCCGCCCAAGTCCGTGCCAAACGCGACGCGCGCGCTGGCCTCGCCAAGGATCTCGGCAACGAGGATCTCTCCGAGTGGCCTGCGCCGATCGCCAAGTTCCTGCTGGGCAAGCTGCCGGCGGGTGAACTCGAGGTTGCCGCCGAAACCGATGATGCGGCCAAGCGCAGCAATGGCAAATGCCCGTCGGCCTTCTTCATGGGCATCGACGCGATCCGCCGCGGCGACAAGCAGCGCGCGCGCGAGCAGCTTCAGCTCGCCCAGGCGCGCTGTCCGACCGTGTCAGAATTCAACTGGGCGGCAACCAGCGAGCTCAAGCGGCTCTAATCGACGAGAGCGAGAGGCGACACGAAGCGGGCGACTTCGGACAGCACATAGGCCGGTTGCTGCAGATGAGGGGCGTGACCGCAGCCGGGCACCAGGCGGGTCTCACAATAGCCACCGACTTTGCCGGCGATGATGCCGAGCTGCAGTTCACTGCCATACTCGTCGTCCTCGCCCTGGATCGCCTGCACCGGGACAAGGATGCCGGGCAGTCGGCCATTGGCGTCCATCGGCTCGAAGCCCGGCGCCAGCCACGCCTCGGACCACAGGCGAAAACAGGCGTCGACATTGCCACCATGATACCGGGCGAGCCGCTCGCGCAGGCCACCGGTGGCGAAGGCCTCACGGGCGCTTCGAATGCTGTCGACGCAAACAGACTCGTTGATGGCGTGCGCGGCAAGAGTCACCACGGCGCGCAACGGCTCGGGATCGGAGGCTGCGTAGTTGAGTGCAATCGTGCCGCCGTCGCTGTGGCCGATCAGCACGCAATCCTCGACGCCCAGCACCTCGAACAGGCGCGGCAGGACCTCGTCGGCCTCGATCTCCATGTAGCGGACGCCGGGGTTCGACGGCCACGGGCTCGAGCCGCCATAGCCCGTGCGGTCGTAGACGATGCCGTTGCATCGCGTGGCATTGCACAATGACTGAGGAAAATCGCGCCACATCTCGATGCAGCCCAGCCCTTCATGGAGGAAGACGAGCGTCGTGCGTTCGAACCCATCGTCCTGCTGGGGCATCAGCCGCCGGACGCGCAATTGGCGGTCGCCGAGGGTGATCAGTCTGTCGGAAGTCGTCACACTCGATGTGTAGCCGGGACGCGCTGGCATGAGAAGGTACCCAATCCATTGGGGGCGAGCGGCCATTCGGCATGTTAGAAGTTGCGCATCTGTCGTGCACATGATGGGAGCCGAACGCCGATGAGGGTACTTCTCGTCGAGGACAATACGGAGCTCGTCTCTCTGCTGAAGAAGGGGCTCTCGCAGGGCGGCATCGAAGCCGATGCGGTGGGCACCGCTGGCGATGCTGACCATGTGCTCGCCACGATGCAGTACTCTGCAATCGTGCTCGACCTCGGCCTGCCCGACGAAGACGGCATCACTTTGTTGCGTGACCTTCGTCGCCGCGGCGAGTCGACGCCGGTCCTCGTGCTGACGGCGCGCGACGGCGTCAGCGATCGTGTCACCGGCCTGCGCGCCGGCGCCGATGATTACCTCGCCAAGCCGTTTGCCATGGAAGAGCTGATTGCCCGCATCCAGGCGCTGCTGCGCCGTCCGGGAAGCCTGCTCGGTCGCCGTCTCACCTTCGGCAATGTGGCGCTCGACACCGAAGGCCGGCAGATTTTCGTGGCAGGCGCAGTGCATGCCTTCCCGGCCCGTGAGACCGCGGTGCTGGAAATCCTCCTGAGGCGCAGCGGCAACGTGGCGCCCAAGCGGCTGTTCGAGGATCACCTGTTCGGCCTGTCGGGTGACGTCGGGTCGAACGCGGTCGAGGTCTATGTCCATCGCCTGCGCAAGATGCTGGCCGACACCGGCGCTACGGTGAAGATCCACACCGTGCGCGGCGTCGGCTACCTGCTGACCGAGGATAAGGTCGGGTGACATACTTCCGCTCGATCATCTCGAGGGTCGTGGCGCTTCAAGTAGTTGCGATCGGCGTCACGTCCGTCCTGATGCCGCTGGCGCTCTACTGGCTGCTCGAAACGGCGGCCAACAGCCTTCACCGTGAAACGCTACGCAGCCAGGCCGTCACCATCGGCAGCTTCCTGCGGCCACAGGCCGATGGCAAAGCTACGCTCGATATTCCCGACGATGTCCGGCCGCTCTACGCCGAGTCCCATGGGCTCTATGCCTACGCGGTCCTCGATGCATCGGGGCGGGTTCTATTCTCTTCTCGTGCCGACGGGGCTGCCCTGTTTCCGCCGGGGACATCGGCCGAGGACGACAGCAGCACGCGTCGGCGGCAATCGGGATCGGGCCTGTTCGGCCTCACGGTGGTCCGCACGGTCGGCGATCGTCTCTACTGGATCCAGATCGGCCAGGATCTAGCGCACCGTGACGTCATCATCGACGACATCGTTGCCGGATTCTTCTCGCGCGTCGCCTGGATCACCTTTCCGATCTTGCTGGTGCTGCTGCTGATCAGCATCCTGATCTTTCGTCGGGCGCTCGACCCGGTGCGCGAAGCCTCGACGACGGTGGCGGCGATTGGCCCGGCGCGCACCGATGTCCGCCTGCCCGAGCAATCGATGCCGACCGAGATCGTGCCGCTGGTCCGAGCCGTCAACCAGGCGCTCGAGCGCCTGGAGTCGGGCTTCCGGGCGCAACGCGAGTTCACTGCCGACGTCGCGCACGAGCTGCGTACGCCACTTGCCATCATGCGCGTCCGCGTCGATTCGCTGGGCGCCGGACCGGTTCAGGATGCGCTTCGCACCGACATCGTCGGCATGGCCCGTACGGTCGGCCAGGTCCTCGATATCGCCGAGCTCGAGAGCTTCGTGGTCGGCGACGATGCGAAGGCCGATCTTCATGCCGTCTGCTCCGACGCCGTGGGCTTCATGGCCCCTCTTGCCGTGGACATGTCCAAGACGATCGCGCTCACCGGCGCCGACAGTGCAGTCTGGGTGCACGGCCATCCCGATGCCTTGTTCCGCGCCGTGCGCAATCTGGTCGAGAACGCGATCCGGCACACGCCGCGCGGAACATCCATTGAAGTCGACGTTTCCGCCGACGGCACCGTTTGTGTTCTAGACGACGGCCCCGGCGTGCCGGAGACTGATCGGCAGTCGATCTTCAGGCGCTTCTGGCGCCGCGATCGTGCTCGCCCCGACAGCCGCGGCCTGGGCCTGGCGATCGTCGCCCGCGTCGCGGCGGCGCATGGCGGTAGCATCAGCGTCGAAAACCGGCCTGCCGGGGGCGCCATCTTCACCCTCAAGCTTCGGCCGGCATAACGCCGTCACATTCGGCCAACGGCTGGCTTGACCGGTTCGAAGCAGCTATGGCTATCTGCCTGACGAAATCGCCGTAGAGCGAAAATTGGGCGCGGGGAACGCGAGGCAGGGATGACAACGGGGATGGCCGACACAGGCACCGGGACTCGGGACACGTTTCCGAAGCTCCTCGCGGAGCGCGCCCGCACCGGCGCCGATCAGCCTGCCTATCGTGAAAAAGAGCTTGGCATCTGGCAGACCTATGGCTGGGGCCATGTCGCGGCACAGGTCCGGCTGCTGGCCGCCGGCCTCGCCGATCTCGGCTTCCGCCGCGGCGACCGGCTGATCGTGGTCGGCGACAACCGGCCTCGTCTCTATTGGTCGATGTGCGCGGCGCAGTCGCTGGGAGGCGTGCCCGTGCCAGTCTACCAGGACTCGGTGGCCGATGAACTGGCCTACGTCGTCGAGCATGGCGGCGCGCGCTTTGCCCTGGCGGAGAACCAGGAGCAGGTCGACAAACTGCTGGCGATCCAGAAGAAGGTGCCGTCGCTCGATGTCATCATCTACGACGACCCGCGCGGCATGCGGCACTACGACAAGCTGCAGTCTTTTGCCGAGGTGCAGGAACGGGGCGCCAGACTGCTGGCGGCGGCGCCCGATACGGTGTCGGCGGAGGTCGCCAAGGGCTGCGGCTCGGATGACGCAATCATGCTCTACACATCAGGCACGACCGGCCGGCCCAAGGGCGCGATCCTGAGCTACGACAATCTCATCTGGGCGGCCCGCGCCGGTGCCTCGTTCGACGGCCTCAGGGCCGGCGACGAACTCCTGTCCTATCTGCCGATGGCCTGGGTCGGCGACCACATCTTCTCCTATGCCCAGGGCTACGTCGTCGGCCTGGTGGTCAATTGCCCCGAATCGGCGGCCACGGTGATGACCGACCTGCGCGAGATCGGACCGACCTATTACTTTGCGCCGCCGCGCGTGCTGGAAAACCTCATCACCCAGGTCACCATCCGCATGGAGGACGCGGGGTACCTAAAGCGCCGGATGTTCCAGTTCTTCATGATGCTGGCCCGCCGCGTCGGGCCGGCGCTGCTCGACGGCCGGCCGGTGTCGCCGATCGACCGGCTGTCCTACGCGCTCGGCAATCTTCTGATCTATGGGCCGCTCAAGAACACCTTGGGCATGAGCCGTGTGCGCGTAGCCTATACCGCGGGCGAGGCGGTGGGGCCGGAGATATTCAACTTCTATCGCGCCCTCGGCGTGAACATGAAGCAGCTCTACGGTCAGACCGAAGCATCGGTCTTCGTCACTATCCATCCCAACGGCGAGGTCTATCCCGACACGGTCGGCAAGCCGGTGTCCGAAGTCGAGCTCAGGATCGCCGACTCGGGCGAGGTGCTCTATCGCAGTCCAGGTGTGTTCAAGGAGTATTTCAAGAACGCCGAGGCGACCAACGACGCCAAGACGGCGGACGGCTGGGTGCATACCGGCGACGCCGGCTATCTCGACGAGCGCGGGCACCTGCGCATCATTGACCGCGCCAAGGACGTCGGGAAGCTGAAGGACGGCACGTTGTTCGCGCCGAAGTTCATCGAGAACAAGCTGAAGTTCTATCCCCACATCAACGAGGTCGTGGCATTCGGCCACGGCCGCGACTACGTCGCCGTGTTCGTCAATATCGACATGATCGCCGTCGGCGACTGGGCCGAGCGGCGCAACGTCTCCTACGCGAGCTACCAGGAGCTGGCGTCTCGGCCGGAAGTCTACGACCTGATCCAGGACGAGATCGAGCAGGTCAACCGTGACCTCGCCACGGATCCTCGCATGGCCGGCGCCCAGATCCGCCGCTTCCTGATCCTGCACAAGGCGCTCGAGGCCGACGATGGCGAACTCACACGCACCAACAAGGTACGGCGCGGGTTCATCGGCGAGCGCTACAAGCCGCTGGTCGACGCGCTCTACGACGGCTCCAGGACCGCTCATATCAAGGTCGATGTAACCTTTGAAGACGGCCGCAAGGGAGCCATCGAAGGCGACGTGACCGTCCGCGACGTGGCACCTCACGTCGCGCTGAAGAAGGCGAGTTGACCGCAATGGTTGCCCGCGCGCGTTCCTTTCCCGACGTTCTTCTTTCGGTCGAGAACATCAGCCTGTCGTTCGGTGGCGTAAAGGCACTGACCGACATCAGCTTTGACATCGCCAAGGGCGAGATCCGCGCCATCATCGGTCCCAACGGTGCCGGCAAGTCGTCGATGCTGAACTGCATCAACGGCTTCTATCATCCGCAGCAGGGCGCCATCACCTACAAGGGGGTCAGGCGCAGCCAGATGAAACCGCACGAGGCGGCCGAGCAGGGCATCGCGCGGACCTTCCAGAACATCGCGCTGTTCAAGGGCATGTCGACGCTCGACAACATCATGACCGGCCGCAATCTGCGCATGAAGACCGGCCTGTTCTGGCAGGCGCTCCACATCGGACCGGCGCAACGCGAGGAAATCGAGAACCGCAAGGCGGTCGAGCGGATCATCGACTTCCTCGAGATCCAGCACATCCGCAAGGCGCCGGTCGGCCAGCTGCCCTACGGCTTGCAGAAGCGCGTCGAACTGGGCCGCGCGCTCGCCGCCGAGCCCGAGCTGCTGCTGCTCGACGAGCCGATGGCCGGCATGAACATCGAGGAAAAGCAGGACATGTGCCGCTTCATCCTCGACGTGAACGACGAGTTCGGCACGACGATCTGCCTGATCGAGCATGACATGGGCGTGGTCATGGACATTTCCGACCGCGTCGTCGTCCTCGACTACGGCAAGAAGATCGGTGACGGCGTGCCCGACGAGGTCAGGAGCAACGAGGCGGTCGTGGCCGCCTATCTCGGCGTCAGCCACTGAGCGGAGTGAACATGTTGGGCCCGTTCCTCGAAACCCTGATCGGCGGCCTGCTGACCGGCGTGCTTTATTCCCTGGTGGCGCTGGGTTTCGTGCTGATCTTCAAGGCCTCCGGCGTCTTCAACTTCGCGCAGGGGGCGATGGTGCTGTTCGCGGCGCTGACGATCGCGCGGCTCAGCGGCGAGATCGACGGCAAGGAAGTCCATCTCGCCAACTTCGTCGTGGCGGCGGCGATCTTGGGCGTCGCGGTGGCGTTCATCGGTTGGTACGCATGGCGGGAGTATGTCGCGCGCGGCGCCGGACCGGGCGAGCGGCGCAAGATGCAGATGCTGGCGGCTGTCGGCGCGCTGGTTGGCGGCATAGCTGCCTACAGCTATGGCAAGGGCGCCTGGCCGATCTGGCTCGCGATCGCGGCTACGGCAGCCATCATGGGCCTGCTCGCCTATGCCATCGAACGCCTGGTGCTGCGCCATCTCGTGAACCAGGAAGGCATCATCCTGTTCATGGCGACGCTCGGCATCGCCTATTTCCTCGACGGTTTCGGCCAGACCCTGTGGGGCAGCGACATCTACAAGATCAATCTCGGCCTGCCCAAGGATCCGATCTTCCTGTTCGAGAACGTGTTCCCGGGAGGGCTGCTGATCGACCCGGGTGATCTCGTGGCCGCCGGCATCGCGGCGGCACTGGTCGTCGTGCTCGCCATCTTCTTCCAGAAGACGCGCGTCGGCCGCGCGCTGCGTGCCGTCGCCGACGATCATGCCGCCGCCCAGTCGGTCGGGATTCCGCTCAACACCATCTGGCTCATCGTCTGGACGGTCTCGGGGCTCGTGGCCCTTGCTGCCGGCCTCATCTGGGGCGCCAAGCTCGGTGTCCAGTTCTCGATCTCTCTGATCGCGCTGAAGGCGTTGCCGGTACTGATCCTGGGGGGCTTCACCTCGGTGCCAGGCGCCATCGTCGGCGGCCTGATCATCGGCGCCGGCGAGAAGCTTTCCGAGGTGTTCCTGGCGCCGATCCTGGTGAAAGCGTTCGATCTCGCCGGCGGCGGCATCGAAAACTGGTTCGCCTACATGCTGGCGCTCGTCTTCCTGCTGTTCCGGCCGCAGGGCCTGTTCGGCGAACGCATTATCGAACGAGTTTAGAGGGGGCGGGTGTAGGCGATGCTTTACCGCGAAGCCGGCCAATTCAAGACGACCTATGTCGCCGACCAGCAGATCTTCCCGATCCTGCAGGATCGCCTGTTCGTGCTTGCGGTGATCGTGCTGGCGTTCCTCGCCGTGCCGATGTTCGCCTCGCCCTACCTCTACACCGAGATCCTGATCCCGTTCCTGATCCTGTCGCTGGCCGCGATTGGCCTCAACATCCTGGTCGGCTACTGCGGGCAGGTGTCGCTCGGCACCGGCGGCTTCATGGCGGTCGGCGCCTACGCCGCCTACAATCTCTGGCTCCGCGTGCCGGAGCTGAACAACCTCATCGTCGTGTTCCTGTTTGGCGGCCTGATGGCGGCGGCGGTCGGCATTCTGTTCGGCATCCCGTCGCTGCGCATCAAGGGCTTCTACCTCGCAGTCGCGACCCTGGCCTCGCAGTTCTTTCTCGACTGGCTGTTCGCGCGCGTGAAATGGCTGACCAACTACACGCCGTCGGGCTCGGTCGCGGTCGGCAAGCTCGAGGTGTTCGGCTGGCATGTCGATACGCCGGCTGACCGCTACCTGCTGATACTGGGCCTCGTCGTCGTGGCCACGCTCGTCGCCAAGAATCTGGTCCGCGGCCATATCGGCCGCTCGTGGATGGCGATTCGCGACATGGATATCGCCGCCGAAATCATCGGCTTCCGGCCGCTGCGCACCAAGCTCACGGCTTTCGCCGTCAGTTCGTTCTTCATCGGCGTGGCCGGCGCCATGTGGGCGTTCCTGCGGCTCGGCGCCTGGGAGCCGCTGGCGTTCGACATCAACCGCTCGTTCCAGATCCTTTTCATGGTCATCATCGGCGGCCTGGGCTCGCTGCTCGGCAGCTTCCTGGGGGCGGCCTTCATCGTGCTGACGCCGATCCTGCTCAACCAGCTTCCCGGCTGGTTCGGCATCAGGATGTCGACGGCCCTGCTCAGCCATCTCGAATTCATGGTGTTCGGCGCCATGATCGTCTTCTTCCTGATCGTCGAGCCGCATGGCCTGGCCCGCCTGTGGTCGGTCGCCAAGGAGAAACTGCGGCTCTGGCCGTTTCCGCACTGATCTACTAGGCTTTCTGGCAAGGGCAGGCCGGCAAGGACCGCCCACTTATGAGGAGGAACACGATGACACTACGCAAGGCAGTGCTTCTGGGCGCGTCGATCGCGGCGGCGGGATTGGCGTTCGCGTCGGCCGCCCAGGCCCAGAACGAGCAGTTTATTCCGGGCCTGATCTACCGGACCGGCGCCTACGCGCCGAACGGCATTCCGTTCGCCAACGGAGTCGCCGACTACTATGCGCTCGTCAACGAGCGCGACGGCGGCATCAACGGCGTGAAAATTCTCTACGAGGAATGCGACACTGGCTATGCCACCGACCGTGGCGTGGAGTGTTACGAGCGCCTCAAGAACAAAGGGCCGACGGGTGCCGCCTACGTCAATCCGCTCAGCACCGGCATCACCTTCGCGCTCACCGAGAAGGCGCCGATCGACAAGATTCCGGTGATCTCCATGGGCTACGGCCGCTCCGAGAGCCGCGACGGCAGCGTGTTCCAGTGGAACTTCCCGCTGCTCGGCACCTACTGGTCGGCCGCCGACATCATCATGCAGCACATCGCCCTCAAGGAGGGCGGCTTCGAGAAGCTCAAGGGCAAGAAGGTCGCGCTGGTCTATCACGACTCGCCCTACGGCAAGGAGCCGATCGCGCTCCTCGAGCAGCGGGCCAAGATGCACGGCTTCGAGTTCACGCCGATGCCCGTCACGCATCCTGGCGTCGAGCAGAAGGCGACGTGGCTGCAGATCCGCCAGAACCGCCCGGACTATGTCCTGCTGTGGGGCTGGGGTGTCATGAACTCGACCTCGATCAAGGAGGCGGCCGCGGTCGGTTTCCCGCGCGAGAAGATGTTCGGCGTGTGGTGGTCGGGCGCCGAGCCTGACGTCCGTCCGGCCGAGGGCGGCGCCAAGGGCTATAGCGCCGCCATGCTGCAGCACGGCGCCGGCCAGTTCGGCGTCCATGCCGACCTCAAGAAGTTCCTTTACGACAAGGGCAAGGGCGTCGCGAAGTTCGATGAGACCGGCGAGGTCCTCTACAACCGCGGCCTGGTCAACGCCATGCTGGGCGTCGAGGCGATCCGCAAGGCGCAGACCAAGTTCGGCAACAAGCCGTTGACCGGCGAACAGGTCCGCTGGGGCATCGAGAATCTCGAGGTCAGTGCCGCGCGCCTGAAGGAGCTGGGCTTCGAGGGCATGCTGCAGCCCCTGAAGGTCACCTGCCAGGACCACGAGGGCACGCGCGCCGGACGCATCCAGCAGTGGGACGGCGCCAAGTGGGTCGTCGTCTCCGACTGGTATCAGTCCGACGACAAGGTGCTGAAGCCGATGGTCGACGCCGCGGCCAAGAAGTACGCCGACGAGAAGAAGCTTCCCGTCCGCGATTGCTCCAAGGAGAGCTGAGCCACAACAATGAGTCCCGCTCCGGCATCGATAACGGCCCCTATCAACGTCATCGACGTTGCCAACATCGAGGTGATTTATAATCACGTCATCCTCGTGTTGAAGGGCGTCTCGTTGTCGGTGCCGGAGGGCGGCATCGTGGCGCTGCTGGGCGGCAACGGCGCCGGCAAGTCGACGACGCTCAAGGCGATTTCCAATCTGCTGCGCACCGAGCGTGGCGAGGTCACCAAGGGCCACATCCATTGCCGCGGCGAGCGGGTCGATGGGCTCACGCCCAACGACCTGGTGCGGCGCGGCGTGATCCAGGTGATGGAAGGCAGGCATTGCTTCGGCCATCTCACGGTCGAGGAGAACCTGCTGACCGGCGCCTTCATCCACGGCAGCAAGCGCCGCCAGATCGCCGACGATCTGGAGAAGGTCTATCATTACTTTCCGCGCCTGCGGGAGCGCCGCACCAGCCAGGCTGGCTACACGTCCGGGGGCGAGCAGCAGATGACGGCGATCGGCCGTGCCCTGATGAGCCGGCCCACCACCATCCTCCTCGATGAACCGTCGATGGGGCTGGCGCCGCAGCTCGTCGAGGAGATCTTCGAGATCGTGAAGAACCTCAACGAGAAGGAAAAGGTTTCCATCCTGCTGGCCGAGCAGAACACCAACGTGGCGCTACGCTATGCGCACTACGGCTACATCCTCGAAAATGGCCGCGTCGTGCTCGACGGCAAGGCCGACTCGTTGCGCGAGAACGAGGATGTGAAGGAATTCTACCTCGGCATCGCCGGCGAAGGCCGCCGCTCGTTCCGCGACGTCAAGCACTACCGCCGGCGCAAGCGCTGGCTCTAGGCCGCTTTGTCGGCCACCAGCTTCCTGGGAATCGGTGGCGCGAAGCGGAAGGCTGCGCCCAGCCGGTTCCAGGCATTGATGGTGGCAATTGATGTGCTCAGGAACACGATCTCGCTTTCGCTGAAGTGTTTGCGGACGGAATCGTAGGCCGCGTCGGAGACGCTGTGGCCGGCGAGCTGCGTCAGCGCTTCGGCCCAGGCGAGGGCGGCACACTCGCGTTCCGAAAAAATGCCGGCCTCTTGCCAGGTCGCCACCAGGTCGAGCTTCTCCTGGGCGATGCCGTATTTGCGCGAAACGTTGAGATGGATCTGCAGGCAGAAGGCGCAGTTGTTGATCTGCGAGACCCGGAGCTTGGTCAGTTCCACGATCTCCTTGTCGAGACCCGACTCGTCGGCCGTCTTGCCCATGGCGAGCAGGGCGGCCTGGGCGGCCGGCGCGGTCTTCTGGAACGTATCGTAGGCAATGCGGACGTGAGACATGACGGCTCCATAATATTCGTACTCTGATATTATGGATGCCTTTTCGTTGCAAGGCGGGGAGCGGGGTTCTACGGTCGGGGAAAGACCGAGGAAATCATGTCCAAGCACTACGACACGCTGGAGACCCGTTCCCAGGCCGAACGTGAAAAGGCGCTGATGCAGGCACTGCCGCAGCAGATCGCCCACGCCAAGGCCAATGCGCCGTTCTTTGCCGCATGGCTGAAGGACGTCGACCCGGCGGCGATCACCTCGCGCACGGCACTCGCCGCGCTGCCGGTGTTGCGCAAGTCGGTGCTGGGCGAGGTGCAGAAGAAGAACCCGCCGATGGGCGGTCTCATCGCCGTGCCGATGAGCCGCGTGCGCCACGTCTTCATGTCGCCCGGGCCGATCTTCGAGATCGACACCGACGAGCCCGACTATTTCCGCGGCGCCCGCGCCATGCATGCCGCGGGATTTCGGCCGGGCGACATCGTCTACAATACCTTCTCCTATCACCTCACGCCTGCCGGCCTGATGATGGAGCATGCGTTGCGCGCGCTGGGCTGCGCCGTGGTGCCGGGCGGCGTCGGCAATACCGAGCTGCAGCTCGACGCCATCGCCGCCATCAGGCCCTCGGGCTATGTCGGCACGCCGTCGTTCCTGAAGATCCTGATCGAGAAGGCGGCTGAGCTGGGCAAGGACATTTCCTCGCTGAAACACGCCTTCGTCGGTGCCGAGGCGCTGCCGCCGTCTCTGCGCCAGATGTTCATCGACAAGGGCATGACCTGTTTGCAGAGCTATGGCACGGCCGATCTTGGCACTATCGCCTACGAGTCCGAAGCCATAGAAGGCATGACGGTCGACGAGGGCGTGATCGTCGAGATCGTGCGTCCCGGCACCGGCGAGCCTGTGCCCGAGGGCGATGTCGGCGAGGTCGTCGTCACCACCTTCAACCGCGCCTATCCGCTGATCCGCTTCGGCACCGGCGACATGTCGGCGGTACTGGCGGGGCCGAGCCCGTGCGGGCGCACCAACATGCGCATCAAAGGATGGATGGGGCGTGCGGACCAGCGCACCAAGGTGCGCGGCATGTTCGTCGATCCCGAGCAAGTCGCCGAGATCGCCAAAAAGCATCCTGGCCTCGGCCGGCTCAGGCTGGTGGTCGACTGGGTGAACCAGGCCGATGTCATGACCCTCAGGGTCGAGGCGGCGCAGCCGACACCCGATCTCGAGAAAGCGATGGAAGGCACGGTCCGCACAGTCTGCAAGGTCGGCGGCAAGATCGAGTTCGCGCCGCCCGGCAGCCTGCCCAACGACGGCAAGGTGATCGACGACGTTCGCAAGTATACGTGAGGGTGCGATGGAACTGGGTCTGGGCGGCAAGCACGCACTGGTCACCGGCTCGACCGCCGGCATCGGCTACGCCATCGCCAGGGGCCTTGCGGCCGAGGGCGCGCATGTCGTCCTGACAGGGCGCACGCAAGCGGGCGTCGACGCGGCGCTGAAGCGCCTGCGCGGTTCGGTGCCCGAGGCCAAGGCGACCGGCATCGCCGCCGACTGCGCCACGGCCGAGGGCGCGGCCACGGTGTTCGGGCGCGTGCCCGACCTCGATGTGCTGGTGAACAACCTCGGCATCTACGGCCGCAAGCCCGCCTTCGAGATCGACGACGCCGAATGGCGGCGCTTCTTCGAGACCAATGTCATGAGCGGCATCCGCTTCACGCGCCACTATGCGCCGGGCATGGCCAGGCGCGGTTGGGGCCGCGTGCTCTTCGTGTCGAGCGAATCGGCGCTCAATATCCCGCCCGAGATGATCCACTACGGCATGACCAAGACCGCCCAGCTCTCGGTCAGCCACGGCTTCGCCATGGAGCTCGCCGGCACGGGGGTAACGGTGAACGCCCTGTTGCCGGGCCCGACCCACACCGAGACGACCGACCGGCTGCGCGCCGAACGCGCCAAGGCGGCGGGCGTCACGGTGGCCGAGATCGAGGCGGCGTTCCTCCGTGACCACCGGCCGACTTCGCTGATCCGCCGCTTCACCACTGCGGACGAGGTGGCGGCGCTGGGCGTCTATCTCTGCAGTGAGGTGGCCTCGGGAACGTCGGGCGCGGCGATGCGGGTCGACGGCGGCGTCGTGAACCAGATCATGTGACGGACCGCGGGCCTGGAGGCCCGCGGTCCGCTGACTTAATTCGCGTCGAGCTTCAGCCCTTCCTTGTCGATCACGCCCTTCCACTGCGCGATCTGCGCGTTGACGAAGGTGTTGAACTGCTCGGGTGTGCCGTAGGCGGGGAAACCCGCCATCTGCATGAATCGCTCCTTCGTCTTGGCGTCGTCGAGCCACGCCTTCATCTGGGCGTTGAGCGAATCGACGATCGGCCGTGGCGTGTTGGCCGGCAGGAACACGCCGAACCAGGTCGAGACGTCGAACGGCGCGAGCTCGGGCATGGTCTCGCGGATCGGGACCAGGTCGGGCACCATCGGGTTGCGCTCCTTGGAGGTGAGTCCCAGCGCACGTAGCTTGCCGGCGCGCACGAACTCGATCGCTGTGGTCAGGTTGTCGAAGAAGAAGCTCGTGACGCCCGCCACCAGGTCGTTCAGCGCCGGTGCCGCGCCGCGATAGGGCACATGCGTGGCCTTGGTGCCGGTGAGCTGCAGGAACCAGGCGGCCGACAGGTGCGGCGACTGGCCGGTGCCCGACGAGGCATAGGAGACCTTGCCGTCCTCCTTCTTCAGCCAGGCGACGAACTCCGGCACGGTCTTGGCCGGCACCGAGGGGTGGACCACCAGGACGTTGGGCGCGGTGATGACGCAGGACACCGGGGCCAGGCTCGCCGGCGTATAGGGCATGTTGCGGTAAAGCGAGTAGGCGATCGACTGCGGCCCGATGTTACCCATCAGGACCGTATTTCCGTCGGGGGCCGACTTGACCACTTCGTTGGAGCCGATGACGCCGCCGGCGCCCGACTTGTTGTCGACGACGCAGGACTGGCCCCAGGCCTGCTGGAGATGGGCGGCCAGCAGGCGGGCCACGATGTCGGTGGTGCCGCCGGGGGCCGCCGGAACGACGATCTTGACGCCCTGGGTGGGTTTCCAGGCCGACTGGGCGGCCAGACCGCGAGGCAGCAAGGCAGCGGCGGGCAGGGCGGCGGCGGCGCCCAGGGTGGCGCGGCGGGAAAGACGGCGGATCATTGTTTCCTCACGGTTTTCAACGTCATTGCGGCGAGCCGTACCACGCGCCCACTGGCAAATCCGCCACAATTCCCGTATCTAGTCGCTGTGCGGTCGCCCCCGAATCGCCGGGCTCTTCCGGCCGGTTCGCCCCCCTCTCACGGGGTCCGCGCCAAGGAGGACTATCTTGAAGAGGCGCACTTTCGTCTCCGGTACAGCGGCGCTCGCCGCGGCCGGTTTCGGCTCGTCGGCATTTGCCGCGACGATCAAGCCCTATAGCTGGGATCTCAACCCGCCGACCGACACGCGCGACAATTTCATCGCCTGGGGCAAGGCCCGCGGCGAGGATCCCGTGTTCCTCGGCCAGCGCTGGGATCGCTTCCAGGCGCTGCTCAAGAACAAGGACATCTGGGGCGCGACCACCATCCGCGCCTTCCTCCTGACGCCGCGTGAAGAATTCGCCTCGGTCAATCCGGCGATCTACAAGCGCGCCTACGAGCACAACTTCCTCGATATCGGCTACGGCGTGACGATGTCCGGCCCCCACCTCCAGGGCCGCATGACCAACGTCATCGACGTCAAGCGCGGCGAGAAGGTGCTGGAGATCGGTACCGGCTCCGGCGTGCAGTCGGCCTATATCGCGAACCTCACCGAGAACGCCTACACGATCGAGATCATCGCCCCGCTCGCCCAGCGCACGCGCGCGCTGTACGACAAGCTGATCGACAAGGGCTACACCGAGTACAAGCACATCAAGACCAAGAACTCCGACGGCTACTACGGCTGGGAAGAGGCGGGTCCGTTCGACAAGATCATCGTGACCTGCGGCATCGATCACGTGCCGCCGCCGCTCCTGCAACAGCTCAAGACCGGCGGCCTCATGGTCATTCCGGTCGGCCCGCCGGGCGCGCAACGCGTGCTCAAGGTCTCCAAGACCCAGGGCGCCGACGGTTCCATCACCACGAGCCGCGAGGACATCTACGGCGGCAAGATCGTGCCGTTCGTGCCCTTCACCAAGCTCGAGGGCGACAAGATCGCGGGCACGCACAACCGCTGACGTCGACACGACTACGCGACAGGGCCGCGCGAAAGCGCGGCCCTGATCGGCCGCAACGACGGCCCAACAACAAACTAAACCACGGAGCCTCCCCCTTTGACCGTCTCCGTCGATCTCGACAATCGTCCGTCTCTTTCCTTCTATCTTTCCGTAGGTCTGGTCGCCGGCAGCATCATCGCGCTGCAGATCGGCATCATGCGGGTGTTCTCGGTGGGCAGCTGGGCCCACTTCGGCTCGCTGGTCGTGAGCCTCGCGATGTTCGGCTTCGGCCTCACCAGCGCCGTCATGTGCGTCGGCAAGGGCTGGTTCGAGCGGCACTGGGAAGGCGCGGTCAAGGGCGCGCTACTGGCCTTCGGGCCGCTGATGGTGGTGTGCAACCTCGCCGCCCAGCAGGTGCCGTTCAACGCCATCTTCCTGATCTCCGACCCGATGCAGAAGTGGCGGCTGCTCGCCAACTTCGTGCTCTATTTCATGCCGTTCCTGGCGGGCGCGCTCTATCTCGGCGTCGTCTTCCTCAAAGCGCAGAAGACCTTTAACCGCGTCTACTTCGCCGATCTCGTGGGCTCGGGCCTGTGCGGTCTGTCCGTGCTGCTCGCGATGTACCTCTTCAAGCCCGACGATCTCATCATGGCGCCGCTGATCCTGTGGCTGGCCGGTGGTATTCTCTGGTTCGTGGCGATGAGCGACCGGCGCGGCATCGCCGTCATCGTGGGAGTCGCCGTCCTGTCGGCGGTCGTGCACTACGCGGCGCCGCCGCTGCTTCACATCCCCAAGCTCGCAGTGTCCGACTACAAGGGCGTGTCCTACGCCCGCAAGTTTCCCGATGCGGTGCGCACCTACGAGCGCGCCTCGCCGTTCGGTTATCTGGAAGTCTATTCCAGCTCCTATCTGCATTTCGCGCCGGGCCAGTCCGACAACGCGGCCTTCAATGTCCCGAAGATGCCGTCCAACGCCTATCTCGGCCTCTACATCGACTCCGAGGGGCCGTCGGGCATCATCAAGGACCTGCCGGCCGACGAGACGCCGTATTTCCGGTATCTGCCGATGTTCTACCCCTACCTGCTGAAGAAGGACCCCAACACCTTCGTCGTGCAGTTCGGCGGCGGCATTTCGACCGCGGTGGCGCTGAAGTCCGGCTCGAAGCACGTCACGGTGGCTGAAGGCAATCCCGCGCTGCTGACGGCCTTCCGCGAGGACAAGGGTCTGCGCGACTTCACCAACGACGTGCTGAACAATCCCAAGGTCACGGTCATCGATTATGACGGCCGCCTCTATGTCGCGGGTACGAAGAACCGCTACGACATCATCGACCTGTCGCTGGCCGATTCGGCCGGCCTTTCGAGCCCCGGCGGCTTCTCCATCGTCGAGAAGTATTCCTATACGCGCGAGGCGATGAGCGCCTACATGCGCGCGCTTAGCCCCGGCGGCATCCTGTCGGTCACCATGTGGAACAAGGAAGAGCCGCCCAAGTCGGTGCTGAAGCTCTACGCCACGATGGTGGCCGCGGCGCGCGACGTCGATGGCGGCAAGGACGTTGCACAGAAATTCTACGTCGTCTCGTCCTACCTCTCGACCGCGACCGTGCTTTACAAGCGCGACGGTTTTACGCCCCAGGAAGTGGCCGAGCTCAACGCCCACACCAAGGCGATGTCGTTCGACGAGATCTACTATCCCGGCTTCAAGGTGGACACCTCGACGCTGCCGCAGATCCTCTCCGACTATCGCGACCAGTTCTTCTTCGCGGGCGAGCAGGCCGATCCGACGGCGCCGTCCGAGAAGGAACCCAACGACAAGCCGCCGCCCGGAATGACGGGGGGAGCGCCCGGTACGACGGAAGTCAAAGCCGACGCCGCGCCACCCGCGCCGATCGTGCCGGCGACGGTGCTGGGTCGCCTTGCCTGGCACTATCTGATCAACGGCGGCTGGCAGAAGGAAATCGCGGACAACTATGTCTTCGACACCCGCATCCTGACCAACCACCAGCCGTACTTCGCCGCCTACATCAAGGTAGGTGACCTGCTGAAGTTCACAGACCGGTTGGAACTGGTGCAGGACGAGTGGGGCTACCTGTTGCTGTGGGCGACGCTGGGCATCGCCACGGTCTTCGCGCTCACCCTCGTGTTGCTCCCCGTGATCTTCGGCTGGCGCACGATCTTCAGCCGCTACCCCGGCAAGGCCGGCACGATGCTCTATTTCCTCTGCCTCGGCCTCGGCTACATCATCGTCGAGGTCGGCATGATCTCGCACTTCATCCTGGCGCTTTCCAACGCCACGGTATCGGCCTCGGTGCTGATCACCGGCATGCTGGTCTTCTCGGGCTGCGGCAGCTTCTTCTCGGAACGCTACCTCGACCGGGCGCGCACCTTCATGCCCAAGATCTTCCTCGCCATCTTCGCGATCCTGACGCTCTACGCCTTCACCATCGACTATGCGCTCGACTGGATCGGCACGCTTCCCTATGCGCTGCGCATCGCGCTCTGCATGCTGCTGCTGTTCCCGCCGGCCTTCCTGATGGGCTTCCCCATGCCGACGGCGATGACGGTGCTGGGCCGCCTCGGCAAGGACCACATGTTCCTGTGGGCCTGGGGCATCAACGGCTGCTTCTCGGTGATCGGCGCCGCGCTGGTGCCGATCGTGGCAACCAGCTTCGGCCTGCCGGCCGTCGTGCTGGTCGGCGCCTTTGCTTACCTGGTCGCACTGCCCGCCTTCTTCTCCGTCCTGATGCCGCTCGAAAAGGGGCGGCCAATTGGGACAAATCTCGGGGCGGCGTGAAACGCCGGGCGTTGCTGCTGGCCGGGGTGTTCCTGATGCCGACGGCCGCGCACGCCCAGGGCAAGGCCCGCAAGCAGGCGGTGAAGCCTGCCGCGAAGAAGTCGCCGCCACCGCCGCCGAAGGAGGCGAAGACCCAGCTGGTGGCCTTCAACGCCTCGCCCTTCCCCTATCGCGGCTTCATTCCC
>CAMAYC010000043.1 GCA_945862125.1 Reyranella massiliensis 521 | reverse complement strand
TGGTGCCCGCTGCTGGACTCGAACCAGCACGGCCTTACGGCCTCGAGATTTTAAGTCTCGTATGTCTACCAATTCCATCAAGCGGGCGCGCCGCGCGGGACCTTACGGGCGGCCAACGCCAAATGAAAGCATCAGTGTTTGAACGACGCGATCATGCCGCCCTCGACCCAGGTGCGCAGCAGCCAGGCGGCGCGGGCGGGCGCCTGATCGTCGCCGGTGAAGGCGGCCACCGTCTCGCAGAGTGCGGGAAAGGTACGGCCGGCGACCAGCGCGTCGAGCATCGCGGCTTCGTCGGGCTCGAGCGAGCGGAAGCTGGAAATGCGCTCGGGCCGCCAGATCGCCCAGGTGACCGGCTCGTCCGAGCGGGCGACCTCGAGATTGCCGGGCTCGACCTCGTCGCGGCGCTGCCAGGCCTGCGCCACCTCGAAGGCGAAGGTGCAGCGATGCAGCGAGGGCAGGGCCGTGAAAGTGAGCGTCTCCCAGGCCTCCGGCGGCAGGGCCAGCAGCCCGTCGGCGGCGATGGGGGCAACGTCGGCCGAATCGAAGGCCTCGCCCAATGCCCATTCGAAACGCGCCATCTCGATGGCGGCCGGCGCCTTGTTGTAGGGCGCGGTCCTGTCCATGAAATCCGCCAGGCCTGCGCCGAACCAGCGCACCGAGGGATGGCGCGAGGGATGGGCCGCGATATAGGCCCGCGCCACATGGTCGAAATCGGCGGGGCCCGCCATCGCCATCAGGCCGGGATAGTCGTTGGTCAGCACCTCGATCAGGCGGAGCGCATAGCCGTCGCGGTAGACGTCGAGCAGCGTGACGCGGTCGGCCTTTTTGCTGTCGCGCACTGCCGCCTCGAAGGCCTCGCTGTCGCGGACCAGGTAATCCTGGAAGGCTCGTTGCAGGTCACCCAGGGAGCCGGCATTTGCCCTGCTCATGCGGCAACCTCACGCGGGATGCCGGCGGCGATGCCGCGCGCGACGTCGAGCTCGGCCAGAAGCTCCTCGTAGGGCGGAATATCGGCGTCGCGCTCGATCATGGTCGGCACGCCGGGGAAGAGCTTTACCGCTTCGGCATAGAGCGCCCAGACGTCGGGCACGACGGGATGGTCGTGGGTATCGATGATGTGGCTGCCCTTGTTGGTGTGGCCGGCGAGGTGGAACTGCCGCACCCGCTCGCGCGGCATGGCGCGCAGGAACTCGCTTGCGTCGAATTCATGGTTGAAGGCGCTGACATAGACGTTGTTGATGTCGAGCAGGATATCGCAGTCGGCGCGGCGGGCGAGTTCGGCGATGAACTCCCATTCGCTGAGCTCGGAGGCAGCATAGGTGACGTAGCTCGACACGTTCTCGAGCACGAGGCGGCGGCCGAGGTGGTCCTGCACGCGCTTCACGCGCTCGGCGACATGGTCAAGCGCTTCCCCGGTGTAGGGCAGCGGCAGCAGGTCGTGCATGTTGAGACCGCGCAGGCCGGTGAAGCAGAGATGGTCGGAGATCCACATCGGCTGGACGCGGTCGGCGAGCGCTTTCAGGCCGTCGAGATAGCCGAGGTCGAGCGGATCGATCGAGCCGATCGACATCGACACACCGTGCAGCGCCACCGGATAGTCGCGGCGGATCAGGTCGAGCCAGTAGAGCGGGCTGCCGCCCGGGACCATGTAGTTTTCCGACAGCGCCTCGAACCAGCTCACCCGGCCGGGGCTGGCGGCGATCTCCTCGTAATGCTCAGGCCGGAGGCCCAGGCCGAAATCCACGGCGGCGGCGCACATGCGGTCGACTCTACTCCTCGAAGGGGACGGGCGTCCGCGATTTCTCCCGGACGCCCGAGCTTCTCAGGGGGCTGAGAAGCCTAGAGAACCTTGCCGCCCTTGCCCGTGCATTCGCCGGCGTTTGCGGCGTCGGTCCAGCCCTGGCCCTTGCAGGCATTCTGGCCCTTGCAGGCCGACGCGCCGGACTTGCAGGCGCTCGTGCCCTTGCACGAATTGGTGCCACCGCACTTCACGGTCGTCTGGGCGCCGGCCGACGTGGCGAAGGCGCCGGCGGCGAAGATGGCGGTCGCGGTGGCGATGAGGGTCTTCCTGGTCATGTCTCGCTCCCTTGTTGAGATCCGTCGCGGAGGACGCGGGGGCGTCTCCACGGCGCAACCATGCGCCGAGGCGTCCTCACCGGGAAGTCAGGGCTTGGCGATGCCCCGTGATCGTTCGATCACCGCCGCGTGAAGCGGGCGGGGGAGAGTGCGGCCTCGGTGACGCCGAGCTCGGCGACTTCCGCCGGCAGCTCCTTGCCCAGCGCCAGCGCGGCGGCCAGCCGTCCGGCCGCCGCAGCGGTCTGGATGCCGTAGCCGCCCTGGCCGGCCAGCCAGAAGAAGCCTTCCACCCTGGGGTCGTAGCCGGCGACGAGGCTCTTGTCGGCGACGAAGCTTCGCAGCCCGGCCCATTTGTTCTTGATGCGGCGGATGGTGAGCGTGCTCGCGGTCTCGATGCGGTCGACGGCGGTGGCGACGTCGATCTCCTCGGGCTGGGCGTCGCAGGGCGGCGAGGGCGTCTCGTCGGCCAGCGATCCCAGGAACTGCCCGACCTCGGGCTTGAAGTAGAAGCTCTCGTCGAAGTCGATCACCATCGGCAGATCGGTCAGATCAAGACCTTCAGGTGCATCGAAGGTGAAGGCGGTGCGCCGCTTCGGCACGAGGCCGATCGGCGCGCAGCCGGCCATCTCGCCGATCACGTCGGCCCAGGCGCCCGAGGCATTGATCAGGTTGGCGGCCGTGATCGACTCGCCGTCGCGCAGCTTCACGGTCCAGCGCCCGTCCTTGCGATCGAGCGCCACGACTTCGGCGTTGAGGCGCAGCACACCGCCGGCCGCGCGCGCGCCCTTGAGGAACCCGCCGTGGATGGCGGCCACGTCCATGTCGTCGGCCTCGGGCTCGAAGATTGCCCCGCCCGCCGCTGCCTCGGGTTTGAGCAGCGGCTGTAGGCGCAGCGTTTCCTCCGGGTCGAGCCAGCGCACGCTGGGCACCAGGCGGGCATACTCGGCAGCCGCCTTCTTGAGGTCGGCCTCCTGCCCGGCGTGGCCAGCGATCAGCGCGCCGCGCGGGGTGAGCAGCGGATGGTCGGTGAATCCCGGTGGCGGCTGGCGGTAGAAGCGGCCCGAGGCCACGGTGATGGCGCGGATCGAGGCGTTGCCATAGGTCTCCGAATGCAGTGCCGCCGAGCGGCCGGTGGTGTGATAGGCCGGCACATGCTCGCGCTCGAGGACGACCACCTTGGCCCCCGATGCGAGCTGGGGGGCGAGATGATAGGCGGCGGAAACCCCGGCAATGCCGGCGCCGATGATGGCGAAATCGAAATCCTGCATGGGCCGCACATTGCAAGGTCGATGCCATGCCTGCAATAGTCGGGCGGCCATGAATATCGCCCACCTGCTGCTCGGTTCTTCCCGGGAGTTCCGCGATCTGCCCGCCCTGGCGCGCGGGGCCTCGCCGCATCTCAGTTACCGCGATCTCTGGCGCAAGGTTGCCGTCATGAGCACGCACCTGCGCGGCCGCTTCGGCCTGCTTCAGGGCGACCGTGTTGCCTTCGCCATGACCAATTGCGTCGAATCGATCGAGATCATGTACGCCATCTGGCATGCCGGCCTTTGCGCCGTGCCGATGAACGCCAAGCTTCACGCCAAGGAGTTCGCTTTCATCTTGGAGAATTCCGGCGCGAAGCTCTGCTTCGTCACCCCGGATCTCGCCGGCACCATCGCCGAGGCGGCGCGCGAGGCATCTGCGTTGAAGGAGATCGTCGATACCACGACGCGCGCCTATGGCTTCATGGCGGTGGGCGATCCCGGCCCGATGGCCGACGCCGAGCCCACCGACCCAGCCTGGCTGTTCTACACGTCGGGCACGACCGGCCGGCCCAAGGGCGCCACGCTCACGCACCGCAACCTGCTGGCGATGACGCTCAACTACTATGCCGACGTCGACCGGCCGCCGCCGGGCGGCTCGATCGTGCATGCCGCCCCGATCAGCCATGGCTCCGGCCTGTGGAACTTCCCGATGCTGGCGCGCGGCGTCGTCCAGGTCTTTCCCGAAAGTGGCCACTACGACGTACCTGAGACGGTCGAGCTCATGAACCGCTGGCCCGACTGCAGCATTTTTCTCGCGCCCACCATGGTGAAGCGCCTGGTCGAGCACAGCAGTGCCGCGGACCTGCAGCCCGGCGCGCTCCGGCTGATCACCTACGGCGGTGCGCCGATGTATGTGAGCGACCTCAAGCGCGCCATGGACCTGCTCGGCAACGTGCTGACGCAGCTCTACGGCCAGGGCGAGAGCCCGATGACGATCACCCATCTCAGCCGGGAGTTTCACGCCGAGCGCGATCATCCGCGCTGGGAGGCGAGGCTCGCCTCGGCCGGCATCGCCGACACCTGCATGGAGGTCCGCGTCGTCGACGAGGACGGACGCCAAGTCCCCACCGGCGAAGTCGGCGAGATCATCTGCAAAGGCGACACGGTGATGTCGGGCTACTGGAACAACCCCGAAGCCACGGCACGCTCGTTGCGCAATGGCTGGCTGTGGACGGGCGACGTCGGCGCCTTCGACGAGGAGGGTTTCCTGACGCTGAAGGACCGCTCCAAGGACATGATCATCTCGGGTGGCTCCAACATTTATCCGCGCGAGATCGAGGACGTGCTGAACCTCCATCCCGCCGTCGCCGAATGTTCGGTGGTCGGCCGCCCGCATCCGGAGTGGGGCGAGGAAGTGGTGGCTTTCATCGTGCCCCGACAGGGCGCGAGCGTGAAGCCCGCCGAGCTCGACCGCCTTTGCCTCGACAACATCGCGCGCTTCAAGCGGCCAAAGGATTACAAGTTCGTGGATGCCTTGCCGAAGAACAACTACGGCAAGATTCTCAAGACCGAACTCAGAACGAAGCTTTAGGAGGAACGCATGGGCAGCATGATCGATTTCAAGCGTCCCGACGGCAGCACCTGCAAAGGCTATTTCGCCGAAGCCGGCCCAGGTAAGTCGGGGGGCAAGCCGGGCATCGTCGTGATCCAGGAATGGTGGGGACTGAACGACCAGATCTGCGGCGTCGCCGATCGCTTCGCGCGCGCTGGCTACAACGCGCTGGCGCCCGACCTGTACAAGGGCCGCGTGACGCAGAAGTCGGACGAAGCCAACCACATGATGAGCGGCCTCGACTTCGTCGGTGCCTCGGATCAGGACATTGCGGGTGCCGTGAAGCATCTCGCAGGCATTGGCGGCAAGGTGGGCGTCATGGGCTTCTGCATGGGCGGCGCGCTCACCATTGCTGCCTGCGCGCGCGTCCCGGGGATTGCCGCCGGCGTGCCGTTCTACGGCGTTCCGCCCGGCCAGCTCGCCGACCCGGCCAGGATCAAGGTGCCGATCCAGGGTCACTTCGCCAACACCGACGACTGGTGCACGCCGGCCGTCGTCGATGCGTTCGAGAAGGCGATGATCGCCGGCGGACAGAAGCCGGAAATCTACCGCTACGACGCGGCCCACGCCTTCGCCAGCGAGCGCAGCGAGGCCTACCATGTGAAGTCGGCCAATGCCGCGTGGGAGCGCATGCTGGCCTTCCTGGGCAAGCACCTCTGACCGACAAGTCTCCGATGACGAGGCCGGCGCTCGGTCTCGTCATCGTCGGGCTGGGCGCCTCGCTGGCGCCGCTCGACATCGCCGTTAACGTGGCGCTGCCGGCGATCACCGGTCACTTCAGGTTGGCACTGGCCGACGTGCAGTGGCTGGTGATCTGCTACGTGCTGGTCTACGGCTCGCTGATGCTGGTCGCCGGCAAGCTGGGCGACCTGTTCGGCCATCGCCTCGTCTTCCAGATCGGTCTCGCGATCTCCGCCGTGGGCTGTGCGGCCTGCGCCGCCGCGCCCGACTGGCCGCTCTTCCTGTGGGCACGGGCGGTGCAGGGGGTCGGCACGGCGCTGGCGCTGGCCTGCACGCCGGCGCTTGCCACCTCGTTGTTTCCTGAGAGCGAGCGCACCAAGGCGCTGGCGGGCTTTGCCAGTTCGATGGCGCTGGCGGCCGCCGTCGGCCCATTCCTGGGCGGCATCCTGGTCGAGCTGTGGGGCTGGCCCGCGGTTTACTGGGTCCGCGTGCCTATCGCCCTCACGGCGTTGGCGCTCTCGGTCCTGCTGCCGTCGCCGAAGCTCGAGGCGCGGCCGTTCGATGCGCCGGGCGCGCTCCTGCTCGCCGCCACGATGAGTTCGCTGCTGCTGTCGCTGGTCTTCTCGCAGCGCCGCGAGGTTCCGGGCCTCTGGGCGTTGCTCCTGTTCGCCGTGTCGCTCGGGTTGCTGCTCGCCTACGTGCGACGCGCCAACCGCGTCGCCGAGCCGATCATCCGGCCCGCGCTGTTCGCCGACCCACGCTTCACCATCCCCAATGTCCTGAATGCCTTGGCCAACCTCGCGGGCTTCTCGATCCTGCTGCTCACGCCCTACTATCTGGTGAACGTGCTGAAGCTCACGGCGCTGGGCACCGGGATCGTGCTGGCCATGGCCTTCGCCGGCAGTCTCATGGGCGCACCGCTCTCGGCCTTTTTGGTGAAGCGCATCGGCCAGCGGCCGACCGTGTTCGCGGGCGTCGCCTGCGTCGGCCTCGGCCTGCTGCCGCTCGGCTTCACCGATCTCCAGACGCCGGTCCTCGTGGTTGCGGCACTGCTGGTGCTGGAGGGGATCGGGCAGGGGCTGCTGACGGTGGCCTACACCGACATCGTGACCGCCACCCTGCCGCCGCGCGATCGCGGCGTCGCCGGCAGCCTGTCGCTGCTCACGCGCACCATCGGCATCGTGGCCGGCGCCTCCGTGCTGACGGCCCTGCATGCGCGCGGCGCCGAGGGCATCTGGAACATGGCGGGATTTCTCGCCGGCTACCGCTTCGCCTTCGTGACGGCAGGCGGCGGCCTGCTCGCCGTGCTGCTGCTGTCGCTCCTGTGGCCCGGCCTGTGGTCCAGCCGGCCCCTTACACCTCCCGGCGCGCCTCGAGCCCGGTGACCGGACAGTCGCGGAGGAAGTCACTCCAGTCGTCGCTGGCCGTGGGAGCGGCGGCGGCGTCGCCGGCCCGATACGAAAGGCCCAGTCCGTCCTTCCTTTCGATGGCCCGCGCCAGTTCCATCAAGGCGCTCGACAGGTCGATGCCCAGGACCGAACCGGTGCCGCGCCGCGCAGCAGATCAGGTGAGCTTGATGTTGCCCCGTTTGATGATGTCGCCGAACATCGCGGTCTCGACCCCGATGCGCGCATTGAAATCGGCGGGCCCAAGATAGGTCACGCGCATGCCGCCGTTGTGGACCTTCGCCATGATGTCGGGCGCACGAAGGGCTGCGGCAATTGCCTGGTCGAGCCTGGCCACGACGGCCAGCGGTGTGCCGGCGGGCGCGAGCACGCCGAACCAGGAATCGCCGCCTTCCTTGCCGTAGCCCTGCTCGCGCAGCGTCGGAATGTCGGGAAAATCGGGATGGCGCACCTCGGCCAGCATGGCGAGGCCGCGCAGCTTGCCCGCCTTGATGTGCGGCAGCGTCGTCTGGTCGAACTGGGCCTGGACTTCGCCGGCCAGCAGCGCGTTGGTCGCCGGCGCACTGCCGCGATAGGGCACGTGCACCATCTGGATACCGGCTTCCAGATTGAGCATCTCGCCGAACAGGTGGGTGATGGTGGCGAGGCCGGCCGAGCCGAAGTTGATCTTGCCCGGGTTGGCCTTGGCATAGGCCACGAACTCCGCAACCGTCTTGGCCGGCACAGAGGGATGCACGGCAAAGGCGCCCCATGAGGTCGTCATCCGCGCCACCGGAATGAAGTCCTTTTCAGGCACGAACGGAATCGGCTGCAGGTGGCGGGTGATGCACACCATCGCCGTGGTGGTGGTGAGGAACGTGTGGGTATCGACCGGCTGGTTTTTAACATACTCGGCGCCGATCATGCCCGAGGCGCCGGCCTTGTTGTCGAACAACACGCTCTGGCCGAGGATCTGGCCGGCGCGTTCCATGACGATGCGCGTCGAGACATCGGAGGGACCGCCCGGCGGATAGGGGATGACGATGTGCAGCGGCTTGGTGGGCCACGCCTGGGCTTGGGTTTGAGCCGTGGCCGGGCGAATCGAAGCGGCCGCACCCAACGCCAGCGCGCCTGTGAACGTGCGTCGAAGCATTCCTGCGACCCTCCCTGGGTTCGTTTCTGCGTTCGTTGCCCGCGAGCATTCCATGGCTCGCCCCCGGCCGCCAGCCGTGTGTTAGGGTCCGCGCATGAAACGGTTCGACGACGCCGGGGTGGCGGCGGTGTTCAAGGCCTATCCGCCCGGCCTCAGGGCTCGCCTCGTGGCGCTCCGCGAGCTGGTGTTCGACACGGCCAGCCGGACGGAGGGCGTCGGTCGTCTCAGCGAGGCGCTGAAATGGGGGCAGCCGAGCTATCTCACGACCGAGAGCGGCAGCGGCACGACCGTGCGCATCGATCGCCTGAAGAACGGCGATGACGGCTACGCGATCTACTTCCATTGCCAGAGCGGCCTGGTCGATCAGTTCCGCGAGCTCTATCCCGACACATTCACCTACGAGGGCAACCGTGCCATCGTGTTCGATGCGAAGGATCGATTGCCGGTACGTCCGCTCGGACACTGCATCGGCCTCGCGCTCACGCATCATCTTCGCAAGAAGACTCTACGCAAAAGGACTGGGAGCAAAAAGACATGACCGGCAGACTGAAGGACAGGGTGGCGATCGTGGTGGGTGCGGGCTCGAGTGGTCCGGGCTGGGGCAACGGCAAGTGCACCGCGCTCACCTTCGCGCGCCAGGGCGCCCGTGTGTTCTGCGTCGACCGCAAGCGCGCCGCGGCCGAGGAAACCGTCGGCCTGATCGAGAAGGAGGGCGGCACGGCCGTCGCTTTCGAGGCCGATGCGTCCAGGAATTCCGATGTGAAGTCGATGGTCGACACCTGTCTCGCCAAATGGGGCCGGATCGACGTGCTCGACAACAATGTCGGCATCGGTTCGCAGGGCGGGCCGGTCGATCTCAGCGAGGACGAGTGGGACAAGGTCTTCGACGTCAACGTGAAGAGCTTCTTCCTGACCGCCAAGCACGTCATTCCGGTGATGGAGAAGCAGGGCAAGGGCTCGATCGTGAACGTGAGCTCGATCGCCTCGATCCGCAGCCCCAAGGGCATCTCCTACCTCGCCTACAATGCGAGCAAGGGCGCGGTGAATTCGCTGACGCTCGCCATCGCCTCGCAGTACGCGGAGAAGGGCATCCGCTGCAACGCCATCCTGCCCGGCCTGATGCACACGCCGATGATCGATTTCCTGGCGGAGCAGTACGCCAAGGGCGAGAAGGACCACAACCAGGCCTACGACAAGATGATTGCGCTCCGCGACAAGGCCTCGCCGACCGGCAAGATGGGCACGGGCTGGGATACGGCGAACGCCGCGCTGTTCCTGGCCTCGGACGAGGCGGCCTACGTCAACGGCCACCTGCTCGTCGTCGACGGCGGCATCACGGTGAGGGCCTAAAGCGCGGAACTAGGGCGCGCGCTGGAGGAAGGCGCGGAAGACCAGCGGGCCGGTGAGGACGATCAGAAACAGCCGGAAGAGATGGTGGGTCGCCACCATGGCGATCTCGATGCCCAGCGCCAGGCCGATCAGGCTCATCTCGGCGAAGCCGCCGGGGGCGTAGCTCAGTACGGTGGCATCGAGGTTGAGGCCGGTCAGCTTGACCGTGATCACGGCGAAGCCCACGGCGCAGCCGATCAGCAGGAAGGCGGCCCCGATCGAGGCCGCCATCTCCTTGTGCAGCCGGTCGAAGTTCGTGCCCACGAATCGGCAGCCGATGCCGGTGCCGACCACGACCTGGGCGGCGGCGACCAGCACGCCCGGCGGTTGGGAATCGGTGAAGCCGCCGAGATGGACGATGGCGCTGGCAATCATCGGTCCCATCATGAAGGCCGCGGGCAGCCGGAGCAGGCGACCGACGGCGGCACCGACGATGCCGCAGGCGATGAGGACGGCGTAATCCTTCCAGTCGTTGCCCGTGGGTCCATGGACCATTGTGAGGACGCTGGTCTGGGCGCCGTTCACCAGCCGGTACCAGATGGGAATCGTGAGTACGACGGTGAGGATGCGCAACGCATGGGCGAGCGCGATGGACCGCTCGTCGCCGCCCAGCGCGCCGCCCATGATGGTCATGTCGTTCAGCCCGCCCGGCATGGAGGCGAAGTAGCAGGTGACGCGGTCCCAGCCCGTGAACACGCGCAGCCAGACGTAGCAGAGGCTGGCGCCCGTCATGGTCATGCCGGTCAGCACGCAGAGGCTGACGGCCCATTCGCCGAGCCGCTGCACGAGGTCCGGCGTGAAGCCCGACCCAAGAAGCACGCCCAGAATGATGATCATGCCCTGGCGCAGGCGTATCCTCATGCCGATGCGCAGGCCCAGGAAGGCGGCCGCCGTTGAGAAGACGCAGGCGCCCAGCATCCAGGCCAGCGGCATGCGGAGCCAGTTGAAGACGAATCCGCCGATCGTGCCGATCAGCAGCGCCAGGGCGAGCGGGCCCCAGCCGTCGTAACCGATGATGCGCTTTTTCTCGATCTTGAGAGGGGCCGCTTTGCCGCTCAAGGCGCGAACTGCTCCTTGAGGATGCGCTCCTCGAGGTCGTGCTCGGGATCGAACAGCAGCGTGAGTTCCACGTCGTTGGCTTCGGTCACCGTCACCTTTGCCACGTTGGGGATCTCGACCGAGTCGGCCGCCGCCGCCACCGGCCGCTTGCGCGGGTCGAGGATGGTGAAATCGACACGGGACGCCCGCGGCAGCAGGGCGCCGCGCCAGCGCCGGGGCCGGAAGGCGTTGATCGGCGTCAGCGCCAGGAGGCCAGCGCCCAGCGGGAGGATCGGGCCATGGGCGGAGAGGTTGTAGGCGGTGGAGCCGGCCGGCGTGGCGACCAGGGCGCCATCGCAGGAGAGCTCGGCAAGCCGCTTCTGGCCGTCGACCGAGACGGTGAGGCGGGCGGTCTGCCGGCTCGACCGCAGCAGTGATACCTCGTTGATCGCCATGACCTCGAAGGTCTGGCCCCTCGTGTTGGTGGCGATCATGCGCAGCGGCGTCAGGCTCACCTTGCGGGCACGCTTGAGCCGCTGCAGCAGGCCGGTTTCCCTGAAAGTGTTCAGCAGGAAGCCGACGGTGCCGAGGTTCATGCCGTAGATCGGAGTCTGGCGTCTCATGTGGCGGTGCAGCGTCTGCAGCATCAACCCGTCGCCGCCCAGGGCCACGATGATGTCGGCTTCGGCCGGCTTCACCGCGCCGTAGCGCTTCTCCAGGCGCGCGCGCGCGGCCCGTGCCGTCGGCGTGGCGGCCGCGACGAATGCGAGCTTAGGCGTGTTGGAGTCGGCCATCGGGATGCTGCAATGCCCTCTATGCAAGAATCACACTATAGCCGGATGGTGCCGCCTTGCGATAAAATCCCCACCAAATAAGAACCGTAAGGAGGAACGCGATGGAACTGGTTCCGCTGGGACCTGGGTTTGGCGTCCAAGTGAAGGGCGTCACCATGCTCGATGTCGCCACCGACGCCGAGGCCTACAAGGCCGTGCGCGAGGCCTTCGAGACCCATTCATTGCTGGTGTTCCGCGACCAACCGATCGCCGACGACATCCAGGTCGCCTTCAGCCGCGCCTTCGGACCGCTGGAACTCACCAAGGCGGCGTCGCTGGGCGAGAACAGCTTCTATTCGCGCCTGACCAATGTCGGACGGAACGGCGAGATCGTGCCGCCGACCGACCGCCAGGTGCTGGTCGCCCAGGCCAATGCGCTCTGGCACACCGATTCGTCGTTCAAGAAGACGCCGGCACTGGCCTCCGTGCTGACCGCGCGCGTGCTGCCGGGCGAGGACGGCGACACCGAATTCACCTCGACGCGGCTCGCCTGGGAACGCCTGCCGGCCGACGTACAGGAGCGCCTCAAGACCGCCGTGGCGACCCATTCCTACGCCAACAGCCGGGACCAGATTCATCCCGACCTCGCCAATGCCGAGGAGCGCAAGGCGCTGCCGCCGGTGCGCTGGCGGCTCAACTGGCGCAACCCGGCGAACGATCGCCGCGCGCTCTATGTCGCGAGCCATGCCTATGCGATCGACGGCATGGACGACCGCGATGCGCGCCAGATGCTGGCTCAATTGCTCGACGAGGCGACGCGGCGCGAGTTCGTCTATACGCACAAGTGGCGCACGGGCGACGCGGTGATGTGGGACAACCGTGCCATGCTCCACCGCGGCCGGCCGTGGGACTATGCGAAGGAACGCTCGATGGTGCGGACGACGATTTCCGCCACCGTGGCCGACGGCCTGAACGAGGTTAAGCCGCCCGTCGTTCATTAGGCTGAGGGCTCACCCCCAGCCAATGAGTACGACTATTCCGCCGCTTCGAGGCGCTGCAGGTTCTGGGCTGCGGCGACCTTGGCGCGGGCGACATCCTCGCCGCGCTTCTTGTTGACGGCAGCACCGCCGCCGGCGGTGTCGACGAACAGCGACAGCTTCTCCATGTCGTCGTCGCGCACGGGTTCCAGCGCCAGGTCGGTATACTCGTGGCGCTTGGGATCGAAGCGCACCTTCTGGCCGATGCGCCAGCCCTGCCAGGCGAGGCGCCCGTAAATCTTGAGCTTGTGCCAGGTTTCCAGCGCCAGCTTCCAGTGGAACACGCCAATCGGCTCGATCGGCATGCCATAGCGCCGGTCGCGGCGGTACTTCAGGCGCACGACTCCGCCTTCCAGCGGATGAATCTTTTCGGCCTCGAACATGATCTTGAACATGGTCATGAACTGGGCCGGCTCGGCCGGGTTGCGCCCGGGGATCGAGCCGTGACGGCGCGCCACCGTCTCGATGTGCTCGGGCGTGTAATAGGTGCGCCAGGCGTCGCGATAGGTCTGCTCGAATTCGGCGTCGCTCATCTTGGGATGATGGACGACGCGATGATTGAGGTCGTACTTGTTGAGATCCGGGTCCATCCACACGCCCTGCTTCCAGAGCTTCTGGTGGTCCTCCGAGCCCGGCAGGGGCGTCAGCATGAAGAACTCGAGGATGTCGAGCGGGAGTTCCTTCTTGATGATCTCGAGGTCGCGCATGATCGACTCGCGCGTGTCGCCGGGGAAGCCGAGAATGTAGCCGGCCCAGGTCGACGCGCCGCTGACGTGCCACGCCTGCAGCATCTTGCGGTATTCGGTGATCTTGTTCTGGCGCTTCTTGGCGGCCAGGAGATTGTCCGGGTTGACGTTCTCGAGTCCGATGAACACGCGGTAGACGCCGGCCCAGCGCGACTTGTTGATGAAGTTCGGGATGCGGTGGCACTGCGTGTCGACCTGGATGATCAGGGACACGGAGATACCCTCGTTCTCCTTGAGTTCGATCAGCCGGTCGAAGAACTCTTCCCAGTGCTTGTTGCGGGCCATGTTGTCGTCGGTGATGAAAAACGACGTGATGCCCTGCTTGTGGTTCTCGCGGATGATCGCTTCGAGGTCGTCAGTATTGCGGAAGCGGCTCTTGCGGCCCTGTACGTTGATGATGGTGCAGAACGAGCACTGAAACGGGCAGCCACGGCCGAGATCGAAGCTCGACTTGCGGCCTTCGTTGCGGGCGAGCGCCGCCGGCGGGAGATGCGGCGTCGGTGCGCCCTCGATGCCCGGCAGGTCGTCCATGTAGTTGTAGAGAGGCTTCAGCCTGTGGTGCCAGGCGTCGAGCAGCACCTCGTCGAGTCGGTTTTCCTCAGCCTCGCCGGCATAGATCGAGATGCCCATGTCCATGGCCGCCTGGATCTCCGGCGGCACGACCGGCAGCATCGACAGGCAGCCGGCGGCATGGAAGCCGCCCATGGCGACCTGGAGGCCGGCCTTGAGGAAATGGCGGGCGAGGTCGATGGCGTGCGGGAACTGGTTGGACTGGACGCCGACCAGACAGATCAGGGCCTTGCCGCCCTTGCGCTTGATGTCGGCGATGATCTTGTCCGGCCGGACGCGGGAGTTGGTCTCGTCGAACGGCTTGATGAGGATATCCACATCGGCGCCCAGCACCTGGCGCTGGCGGCAGTCCTCGCCCAGGCCATAGAGGGCGGCGAGCGTATTGGACGGGATGTGGGACCTGAACCACGTGATCGGATAGCCGTCGTCATCGTAGTGAGTCGGCTTGATCAGTACCAAGTGGAAAGGCGTTCGATTTGCCGCACTGGCCATCACGGATTTCTCCAACACATTAAACCCGCGTGCGGTCCCAATTTTTGCTTTCCACCGCCAGAAGGCATTCCCAACTCACACTGCTCTGAGCGGCCTGCCAACGCAAGTGCGGCAAAGGCATATTCACAATGTGGGAATGTCAAAACGCCACAGCTAGTAGGGGCTTGGACGGGCCAGCCCCGCTTTTGGTTGGGGCCGGTATGAACAGGAGTTCATTGCCGACCCTGCCCTGTGGGCGCAGGTTCCTGTCCCCGGCGGCGCATTACAAGACGCCTGAGCGGGGAGGGGAACGACCAAGACGTGAGTCTCATCGAGCGCGTGCCGGCCTTGGCGCCGTTTCGCATCAGGAGTTTCCGGTTCCAGTGGCCGGCCGACCTGCTTGCGTCCTGGGCGTTCGAGATGGAAGGCGTGATCCTGGGCTGGTTCGTGCTGGTCGCGACCGAATCGGTCCTGGCACTGGCGCTGTTCGGGTCGCTGCAGTTCCTGGGAACGCTGATATCGCCTCTGTTCGGGATGGCGGGCGACCGCTTCGGCAACCGCAACCTGCTCTGCCTGATGCGCGCCACCTACGTCATGGTGGCCCTGGCGCTGATGGTGCTCTTCCTGACCGGCCTCGCATCCCCGGTGCCGGTGTTCGTGCTCGCCACCGTGATCGGCCTGGTGCGGCCGTCCGACATCACGATGCGCAACCTGCTGGTCGGCGAGACCATGCCCTCCGACTATCTGATGCGGGCCATGGGCGTGTCGCGCACCACCGCCGACTCGGCGCGCATCGTGGGGGCCCTGTCGGGCGCGGCGCTGGTCGCGGCCCTCGGTTCGGGCATGGCCTATGTCGCGGTGTGCGCCGTCTATGCCACGAGCCTCGCGCTGACGTTCGGCGTCGGCACCAGGCGCGTCAGGGTGCTGGGCGAAGTGCCGATGCACGGCGCGCCGCTGCAGTCCCTCAAGGAGGGCTTCCTCTACGTCTGGTCGACGCCGGTGGTGCGCGCGGTGATGCTGCTGGCCTTCCTCGTGAACTTCGCGGCCTACCCGCTGGTGGGCTCGCTCCTCGCCTATGTCGCGCGCAATATCTACGGCCTCGACCAGACCGGCCTGGGCTGGCTCATCGCCTGCTTTGCGAGCGGCGCGCTCCTCGGGTCGATCGTGGTGTCGACCCACGGCGCGCGGATCAGGCCCGCGCGCACCATGGTCGCCTGCACGCTGGCATGGTTCACCTTCAATCTCGTCTTTTCCTGGGTCGAGCATCCGCTGCTGGGCGAGGCGGTCCTGTTTGCGGCAGGCCTGGTGCAGAGCTTTTGCATGGTGCCGATGGCCGTCATCATCCTGCGCGTCACCGCCCCTGCCTTCCGTGGTCGGGTGATGGGCGTGCGCATGCTGGCGGTATACGGGCTGCCGCTCGGGCTGCTGCTGTCGGGGCCGCTGGTCGCCTATGCCGGCTTCGCCGCGACCGGCTCGCTCTACAGCCTGGTGGGGATCGGCTTCACGCTGCTGATCGCCGTGCGCTGGCGGCAAGAACTCTGGCATGCGACGGCGCCGGCCAATCTGAAGTAGGGCGCAACCCGCGGGCGCGCGCCGCGTTACCGATGTCATGGAATTCAGAGTCGCCACGACAATCGCCTTGGCGATGGCCGCGCATTTGGCGGGCGCGTGCAGTGCCCGGGCGCAGACAGCGCCGCCGCCGCCCTCGGCCACCGCAGACGAGCAGCGCAGCATCTACACTTTCCAGGTCGAGAACGACGTGTTCAACCGCATCGCGCGCTCCGATCGCGACTATACCAGCGGCGTTCGCGTGGGCTGGCTGTCGCCCGCGCTGACGGAGCTGCCGACCGGCATGGTGGCGGCCACCACCGTCCCCACCTTCTTCGGCGAGCCGCCGTCGACCTC
Source organism: Reyranella massiliensis 521 (assembly GCA_945862125.1). Lineage (GTDB taxonomy): Bacteria > Pseudomonadota > Alphaproteobacteria > Reyranellales > Reyranellaceae > Reyranella > Reyranella massiliensis_A. Next base: position 19,085 of record CAMAYC010000043.1, on the reverse strand, counting down.
CGTCATCCGGCGCATCGCCGTCTCGTTCGGCCAGAACATCTATACGCCGGCCGACACCTGGGTCGCGCAGCCGATCTACAACGACCGGCCCTATGCGGCGTGGCTCTATGGCAGCTTCGCCCTGCAGTACACCTATAAGCGCTTCGACGAGAAGACGGGCACGAACGACCCGATGCGGCTCGACACGATGCAGCTCGACCTCGGCGTGATCGGCCCGGCGGCCGGCGGCGAGTTCGTGCAGAACAATTTCCACTCACTGATCGGCGTGGCCTCCGCCAATGGCTGGGCCAACCAGTTGCACAACGAACCGACCCTGGGGCTTTCCTTCGAACGGCGCTGGCGTACCGGGCGGTCCACGCTGATCGAGGATCCGAAGCTGGAGGTCGACTTCATCCCGCGCATGGGCGCAGCACTCGGCAACGTCGCGACCTATGCCAGCGTCGGCGCCACGGGGCGCATAGGCAAGAACCTGCGCGACGATTTCGGCCCGACGCGCGCCCGACCGGCGCTGCCCGGCTCGGAGGCCTTCATCGGCGACGGCAGCTTCGGCTGGTACCTGTTCGCCGGCCTCGACGCGCAGGCGGTCGCGCGGAACATCTTCCTCGACGGCAACACCGACGGTTTCAGCCAGAGCGTCGGGCATCGGCCCTTCGTCGGCGAGGCCCAGGTGGGCTTCGCGCTTCTCTATGGCGGCGTGCGCTTCACCTACACGCAGGTGCTGCGCACGCCCGAGTTCTACCAGCAGGATCGGTTCACCCAGTTCGGTTCGGTGAACATCACCTTCCGCTACTGAGACCTATATTCGTCCCATCAGCAGAAGGACCACCACGATCAACAGCACGAGGCCCGCGCCGCCACTGGGATAGTAGCCCCAGCCGCTGCTGTAGCCCCAGTGCGGCAAGGCACCGACCAGGATCAGTATCAGGACGATCAGCAGAATGGTGCCCAGCATGGTGTGTCTCCGTGGTTAGGTGAGGTTCTTCTCGGCGAACGACCAGTTCACGAGCTTGTCGAGCCAGGCCGTGACATGATCGGGCCGGCGGTTCTGGTAATCGAGGTAGTAGGCGTGCTCCCACACGTCGGCGACCAGCAGCGGCGTGCCGCCGTGCGCGATCGGCGTGTCGGCGTTCGATGTCGTCTCGATCTTGAGCGTGCCGTCCTTGCCCTTCACCAGCCAGGCCCAGCCGCTGCCGAACTGGCCGACCGCCGCCAAGCCAAATGCCTTCTTGAAGGCGGCGAGGTCGCCGAAGCTCTTCTCCAGCGCGTCCTTGATCTTGCCCGTGGGCGCGCCGCCTTTCGGCGTCATGCTGTGCCAGTAGAAATCGTGGTTCCACGCCTGGGCCGCGTTGTTGAAGATCTTCTTGGCGGCCGCATCCTTGGCCGCGGCCGACGCCACCACGATCTCTTCCAGCGATTTGCCCTCGTAGGGCGTGCCGGCGATCAGCTCGTTGAGCGTCTTCACGTAGGTCGCGTGGTGTTTGCCGTAGTGAAAGGAAATCGTGTTGGCTGAGATCACCGGCGCCAGCGCATCTTCGGCATAGGGAAGCTTGGGCAGGGCAATGGTGGCCTTGGCTTGGTCGGACGGCATGATCGGTACTCCTGTGGTGTTGACGTTCACCGACACTATGCAACGCATGCGCCAAGCTTTTGTTGCGCCTCATTTTCACAGCCAAAAACAAGCGCGCACACAATTCGCAGCGAACGGTTCTCACTCGCGTACTCAGATGTTGCGTATGGTTTTTTCGAGGCTATCTGTAGCGAACACTTTTACGCAGGAGGTTCGCCATGAAGGGCAACCCACAGATCATCGCCGAGCTCAACAAGCTCCTGAAGAACGAACTGACGGCCATCAACCAGTACTTCCTGCACGCCCGGATGATGAACCACTGGGGCTTCGACCGCCTCGGCAAGAAGATCTACGAGGAATCGATCGGCGAGATGAAGCACGCCGACAAGCTGATAAAGCGCATCCTGCTGCTCGATGGGCTGCCCAACCTGCAGGACCTCGGCAAGCTGGTGATCGGCGAGACGGTGCCCGAATGCCTCGCCGCCGACCTCAAGCTCGAGACCGCGGCCCGCACCGCCCTGGTCGCGGCCGTGACGCATTGCGAGACGGCAAAGGACTATGTCAGCCGCGAGATCGTGGTCGACATCCTCGAAGACGCCGAAGAGCACATCGATTTTCTCGAGACGGAGATCGGACTGCTGGAGAAAGTCGGCGAGCAGAACTACCTGCAGAGCCAGATCGGCGAGGGCGAGGCCTCGAGCTAGTCAGCCGCCATCAAGACGGGCTGACGGGCCTCTTCAGCCGCATTGGCCTGCGCGATGCGTTCGCGCAGGTCGCAGGCGCAGGTCCCGCATTGCGGGCTGGTGCCGCAGGCCCGGAACACGTCGGCGGGACGCCGTGCGCCCGCCCGGACGGCGGCGTCGACATCGCGTTCCCGAATGGCCCGACAGATGCAGAGATACATGAACTTCCAGCCCGCTTCCATGCAGTTGCGACTTACTCGCAGCCGCAAAGATACGGCCGCGCCCCGATCGGGTCAAGCGGGCTAAAAGCCCCTCCAAGGGGTACTTTGCCGCCATGTCACATCCCATCTTCTCAGAAGACCACGACCTCATCCGCGCCCAGCTCCGCCGCTTCGTCGACGAGCGGGTGCGTCCGCACGGCCCGAAATGGGAGGAGGCCGGCTTCGTGCCGCGCGAGACCCTGCGCGAGATGGGCGAGCTCGGCTTCTTCTCGCTGCGCGTGCCCGAGGCGCTGGGCGGCGCCGGCCTCGATGCCCGCGCCTCGGTGGTGCTGGCTGAAGAGGTTGGCCGCTCCACCCATGGCGGCTTCGCCATCACTGTGCTGGTGCACACTGACATGGCCAGCCCGCATCTCGTGCGCTTCGGCACCAAGCGCCAGCTCGAGAAATACCTGCCGGGAATCATGGCGGGAAAGCTCATCACCGCGGTCGGCGTCACCGAGCCCGGTGCCGGCTCCGACGTCGCCGGCATCCGCACCCGCGCGGTGCGCGACGGCAACGCCTATGTGCTGAATGGCGCCAAGATGTTCATCACCAACGGTGTGCACGGCGATCTCTACTTCATCGCCGCCCGCACCGATCCCGACGCCAAGGGCAGTCGCGCCATCACCATGTTCATCGTCGAGAAGGGCACGCCGGGCTTCCGGGTCGGCCGTGCCCTCGACAAGACCGGCTGGCGCTCGTCCGACACCGCCGAACTCGTCTTCGAGGATTGCCGCGTGCCGGCCGAGAACGTGCTGGGCGAGGAGAACCGCGGCTTCTATTCGATCATGGCCAATTTCCAGACCGAGCGGCTGGTGATCGGCGCCATGGCGATGGCCGAGGCACGCGAGGCGCTTCGTCTCACCTTCGAATACGTCAACCAGCGCACAGCCTTTGGCGCGCCGCTGTGGGACAAGCAGGCGATCCGCCAGCGCCTCTCGAAGCGGCTGGCCGAGGTCGAGGCGGCACGCCAGCTCGTGCATCACACGGCCTGGCTCGACGCCCAGGGCACCGACTGCGTGGCCCAGGTTTCCATGGTGAAGGCGCTGGCCGGCGATCTCGTGAACGAGGTCCTCTACGACTGCGTACAATTCCACGGCGGCGCCGGCTTCGTGCGCGAGACGGCGGTGGAGCGCATGTCGCGCGATGCCAGGGTCCAGGCGATCGGCGGCGGCGCGTCCGAAGTCATGCTGGAAGAGATCGCCAAGCGCTTCGGCCCGGCGATCGCCGGCTAGACTTCAGTTCAGTTGCGCGTGACGAGGAAGGGCCCGACCGCCGATACGGCGCATTCGCTGCCGCCGGCCCGGGCACATTCGCGCAACGCGATTTCGACGGCAGCATCCTCGCTGGCGCTGCCGCTCGCGATGCCGATGCGGCCGTTTCGGGCGACGGCGATGGCCCGCCAGTCGTCGGCCACCAGGTAACGCTCGACCGCTTCCTGCTGAGGGGGATCGAGACCCGGCAGATCCTGCGGCGTGAAGACCTCGACGAGGCGAAATTTCCGCGGCGTCTGCACCGCCACCTGGTCGCCGATTGCATAGACGAAGCAGGGCCGGCCGGTGACGTGGCCGCAGGACTGCAGGGCACGGCGAATGGCTTCGGAATCGTTGTCGCCGGGCGCCCACCAGTCCTGCCGGTTGCGGCCGAGAGCGACCGCCTTGCTGCGGGTGACCTTGGCGTAGTCGTCGGCAAGCTGCTTGCGCGCGGGCTCGTTGGTCAGCGGTACGGTGGCCGGGTCGAGGGCGATCGGCGGAGAAGGCCGGGTGGTGGCGACAAGCGGCTGCGGCGGCATGGCGGGCGCCTTGAACGTCCACACCACGTCGTTGCCGACGGCATAGATCATGCAGCGGTCGTACTCCCGGGTAGTGCGGACCTGCCTCTGCACGGTGGCGTTGCAGGCTTCCAGCGCAGCGCTGCGCGCCGTCCGGTCGTCGACCCGCCGGGTCGCGAACTCGACCCAGCCGCGGACGTTGATGGCCAACGCCTTGGCACCCTCGGCTTGTGCATAGGCGTCGAGCTCGCGCCGGCGCCGGTTGGTCGCAAACGGAACATCGGCGGCGACGAAGGTGCGTGGCGCGGCTGTAGGCGCTGCTGGGATCGGCGGCGATGCCCCGGGCGTCACCGCCGGCGGCACCGCGGATTGTGCAAGCTGCGACGGCGGTTGCGTCGGCACCGGCGGGTCGCGCAGCAGCATCGCGCCTGCGACGGCGGCTGCCGCCACGGCAACGAGTGCGCCGCCCACCAGGAGAAGGCGCGGCCGGGCGGCGCTTGCGCCTGGCTTGACGGCCAATCCGCCGGGCGGCGGCACGGGCGACACGCCCTCCGCCGTGAGGCGATACGCGTGGATGGGCCGCGGGATGTTCTTCACTTGCTGCTCGCCCATGTCCTCGGCGCCGAGCGTCAGCTTGCCCACGATCTGTTCGTAGATCGCGGCCGAGACGCAGATGCCGCCGGCCGGCGCGATCGACTCGAGGCGCACCGCGACGTTGACGGCATCGCCCATCAGGTCGTTGCCGCTTTCGACGACATCGCCGAGGTTGGCGCCGATGCGCAGGCTGAGGCGGTCCTCGGCGGAAGCCAGCGCGTTGGTCGTGCGCATCGCCTCCTGGATCTCGACCGCCGTCCGGACAGCCTCTACCGGACTCGCGAATTCGGCGAGCAGGCCGTCGCCGGTCATCTTGAAGACGCGGCCGCGGTGCTGCTTGATGTAGGTCTCGGCGAGGGACAGGCGGGCCGCAAGCAGGCGGAGCGCATGCTCCTCGTTGCGTGCCGTCAGCGTGCTGAAGCCGATCACGTCGATCGCCAAGATCGTCGTCAGACGCCGAACCGGGCTGGGCTCGTTCATCGGTCGCTCCCCCTGCCCGAGAGGCTAGCCGAGGGGCCGCCGGCTGACCAGCGGGAGGGCCGGCGGCCGGGCTTGCGTGTCCGGTCCTGCTCTGCGAAGACCGCAACCATGCCGACCGACGCTCCGCGATACTGGGAAGACTATGAAATCGGGAAGAAGTACCGGCTGGGGTCGACGAGCTTCACCGAGCAGGAAATCGTCGAGTTCGCGCGGCTTTACGACCCGCAGAGTTTCCACGTCGATGCCGAGGCCGCCCGGGCCTCGCTGTTCGGCGGCCTGATCGCCTCGGGCTGGCAGGTCACGTCCAAGCTGATGCGGCTGTTCGTCGACAATTACATCGACAAGCGCACGGCGCTAGGATCGCCCGGCCTCGACGAGATCCGCTGGCTGAAACCTGTGCGGCCGGGCGACACGCTGACCGCCTGGGTCGAATGCGCTGCGAAGGTGCCTTCGAAGAGCAAGCCGGATATCGGCGTCATCCACGAACATTGGGGCGCCACCAACCAGAAGGGCGAGCTGGTGGTGACGGTGAAGGGCATCAACATGGTCCGCCGGAAGCCAGCATGAGGAAGCCGGCATGACGCGCGCGGTGAAGGGCCTCGATCACGTCGTAGTCATGGTCGACGGTATCGATGCGGCGGAGGCGGCCTACCGGCGCCTCGGTTTCCAGGTGCAACCGCGCGGCTTCCACAGGAAGCTCGGCACCGCCAATCACCTGATGATCTTCGACAAGGATTATTTCGAGATCCTGGGCATCGTCGAGGACACCGAGTTCAACGCCGAGCGCCGCGCCTGGCTGAAGAACGGCGGCGGTCTCGCCAACGTGGCGCTCGCCACCGATGGCGCGGACCTGGCCTTCGATGCTTTCAGGAAAGCAGGGCTGCAGCCCGATGCGCCGCTGTTCTTCGACCGTGCCGTTGAGGTCGCGGGCAAGACCGAGCACGCCAAATTCAGGACCGTGCGCATTCCCAAGACGCACATGCCGGTGGTCGGCTTCTTCGTCTGCGAGCACCAGACGCCGGAGTTCGTCTATCGGGCCGAGTGGGCCAAGCATCCCAACGGCGCGCGCGGCATCGCGGGCGTCACCGTGATTGCGGAGCAGCCGGCAAAGTGGATCGGCGAACTCGAGAAATACTTCGGCCCGGGCTCGACCAGGCAGGAAGGCGAGGGCCTGGTCGTGGATACCGGCACACAGCCGGTTCGCTATTTGAACCGCAAGGATTACGCGGCGCGCTATCCCGGCGTGGCGCCGGTGCGGCCGGGCGATCACCCGGCGCTCCTCTCTGTTCGCGTCGACAGTCTCGCCGCCTGCGAGGCGCTGCTGGTCCGGAACGGCGTCAGGATCGTTAAGCCCGATCCCGGCCGGCTGATCGTGCCGCCCTCGGAGGCCGCCCACCTCACCCTGGAATTTGCGGAGCGTTAGACTTCATGGCGTACGATCTTGCCGCGCGCGGCATCTACGGTTTCTCGACCTCTGAAAATCTCCGCTTCGCCGATGTCGATGCCAACGGCCACATCAACAACGGCGCCTTCATCGAACTGCTGGAGAATGCGCGTGTTTCCTACCTGCGCCAGATCGTGCGTACAGGATTGCCGCGCTTTCGCCTGGTCATCGGCCGCATCGAAGCCGACTTCAAGCGCCAGATGTTTTATCCCGGCACTGCCACGGCCTGCGCCAGGCTGATCGAGGCGCACGAGCGCAAGTGCGTCATCGGACAGGGCCTGTTCGATGGTGACGGCAATTGCACCGCCGTGCAGCGGGTCATCATGGTGTCGCTGAACGAGGAGACCCATCGCAGCACGCCCTTCGATCCGGAGGTGCGCGCCATGCTGGGTCGCCTCGCCGAATCCCAGGATGGATTGCAGACATGACCGATACGCCGATTCCCCCACTGGTTCCTGATGGCTTCCGCAAGCTCGACATTACCGACGACTTCGTCGGCCTGGTCGGGCCTCTCTGGTACAAGGTCGAGGGAGAGAAGATGCGCATCGGCCTGCCGCTCGAGCAGCGCCATGGCAATCCGATGGGCTGGGCTCATGGCGGCCTGCTGGTGACGGTGGCCGACATGGTGATGGGCGTGGGCTCGGGCCATGCCACCGGCATCCGCTGGCCGCATCCGACGGTCTCGCTCAGCACCGAATTCGTGCGCGGCGCCAGGCTTGGCCAATGGCTCGAGGGAACGGCACGGATTGCACGCCGCACCGTCAATTTCTGCTTCGCAAGCTGCGATCTCGTCTGCGGCGGCGAGATCGTCCTGGTGGCGACGGGCGTATTCAAGGTCCCCGACGTCGACAAGATCCCCGAGGCGATGCGGAAGGCCGCACTGGCCCCGTCCTGGAAGGCGTAAACTCCGAGGTGGGATCATTCCCTTCCCCTTCGCGGATTCCGCGAAGGGGAAGTGCCCTCGTCTTACGAGGGCGATGGGGTCATGACCCCTCCGTCGGCGCAAGACGCCGACACCTCCCCCGGTGACGGGGGAGGAGAAGCGGAAAACGCTGGCTACTTCTTCTTCCGCCGGTAAATCCTGTAGCGGTCGAAGTCCATGAGGTGGTCGTAGCCCTCGAAAGCGTCGGCGAAGGTGCGGTTCTGCAGGAAGTATTCGAGGTAGTCGAATTCCTTGCCCTGGCAGCGCGGGATGCCGGCGATGCGGTCGACGATCAGCAGGTCGGGATGCTCGCGGGCGAAATCGTCGCTGACGGCGTCGAACACGAACTTTTCCGACTCGCCCATCGTGTCGGGCGGATTGTAGAGCGCCGGGAAGTCGTCGCAGGTCGCATAGACGCCCTGCAGCACCCACAGGGTCAGGAACCGCATGGCCATGCGGCCGTCGATGTAGTTGATCATCGGCCACAGCGGGTAGATGCCGGGCGACAGCGCCAGGATCGTACGGTTCGGGGCGTTCTGCTCGATGATGTGCTGCAGGCGCCCGCCGATCGAATCCTCGAACTGGCGCTGCTTGTAGAAGGGCGGCGTGTAGAGCGCGGCCTGGAAGTAGAGCAGGACCATCAGCGTGGCCGAGATGACGGCCACCGGCAGGTGATGGCCGCTGCGGCTGATCGGCAGGTAGCGGTCCACGGTTTGAGAGACGGTGAGGGCCGCCAGCAGGATCGCGGCGGAGAGCGCCGGCAGTACGTGATAGGGCCAGCCCTTGGCCTGGGCGACGGCCGAGAGCGCCGCGCCGATGCCGAACGCGACAAGGACGCGGGCCGAGATGGTCTTGGTGAAGACGATGGCGATGATGCCGAAGATCAGCAACGCAATCAGGGTCGGGGCGAGGACGTTGCTGCCGAGCACGTCACGCCAGCTCGAGTCGCCGATTGGGGCGTAGGCCTCGACGGCGAGCGGCATGATGATGAGACCGAAGTCAGCGAAGATCGTGTACATCGCCGCCAGATGGGCAAGCGCCATCAGGCCGATCGCCCACGGAATGGGATCGAGGAGCGTTGCGCGCCAGCCCCGGCGGAACAGGAGGTAGAGTTCGACCGCGGCCGGAATGGCCAGATAGTGCGGCTTCATCGCCAGCGCCACGCCGGCGACCAGGCCGATCGCGATGGCGGCGGCGCGGCCCAGCACCACGGCCTCGGCGCGGGCCATCGAGGCGATCAGGTAGGGCGCGCAGGCCACGAACATGATGTGCTCGCGCTGCCCGAAGTGCTCGTTGGGCAGAACCGAGAACAGGAACAGCAGGACCGGCGGCAGCAACGCCTCGGTCAGCGCATGGTCGGCCGATGGCACGAGGCGGACCAGCCGCCGGCAGGCCACGAACGAGGCGAAGATGCCGGCCACCACCCAGGCGGTGAACCAGAACGTCACGCTGCCCGGCAGCAGCCTGGCGGTCAGCACCGGCAGGGAATGCACGATGAAGCTGAGCGGCAGGTTCTCGTCGATCACCTCGACATAGAGCTTTTCGCCGCCAACCCAGCGTGCCGAAACGTCGAGGATGGCCGCCACGTCATGGTTGATCGGCGGGAAGAAGTAGCCGGCGAGCCACAGGATCGGCAGCGCGAACAGCGGCACCAGCAGCAGCCGCTCGACGCGCGGAGAAATCTTGGGAGGTTTGATCGGGACTGTTGGCAAGACGGGGTGAAGATATCATAAGCAGGCGGGAAGACGAGACTGCCTTGGTGAAAGAGACGTGTGCCGGGCCAAATATGAGCATGTTCAGGGACTCGGGGATCAAAGGCGGCCGTTCCATGGCTGACGGTTGTCTGCGCCCGACGGACGCGTGCACAATGCACATTGCCCTCTCCCCTGACGCCGAAAGCGGCATGCACAATGATTGAGACTCCTGCACCGGCCCTGTCCGTTGTGATCCCGGTCTATCTCGGGGCGGCAACGATCGGCGAACTGGTTGGCGCGCTGCGCGCGCTCGAGATCGAAGGCGGACTGGAGATCGTGCTGGTCGTCGACGGCAGTCCGGACAACAGCCTCGATGTCTGCAAGCAGCTTGCTGCCGAACCGGGCGCTCCGATCACCCTGCTCAGCCTGAGCCGCAATTTCGGCGAGCACAACGCAGTGATGGCGGGCTTCGCCCGGGCGCGCGGGGCCTATGCCATCACCATGGACGACGACCTGCAGAATCCGCCCGCCGAGGTCCGGCGCCTGTTCGAGCATGCGCGCGACGGCGGCTATGACGCGGTCTACACCTATTATGCCGAGAAGAAGCATGCGCCCTGGCGCAACCTCGGCAGCAAGTTCACCAACTGGTGCGCCGACCGGCTGATCGACAAGCCGCCCGGCCTCTATCTGTCGAGCTTTCGCTGTATCTCTGCCTTCGTGCGCGAGCGCATCGTGGCGGGCTACGAAGGTCCCTTTCCGTATGTCGACGGGCTGGTGTTCCAGGTCACTCAGAACGTCGGCCGCGTGCAGGTCCATCACCTGCCGCGCAACGAGGGACAATCGAACTACACGCTGCGTCGGCTGATCCGGCTGTGGCTGGCGATGTTCCTCAACTTCTCGGTGATGCCGCTCAGGCTCGCCACCTTGGCCGGCCTGGCGTTCGGCGCCCTGGGGGCCGTCGGTGCGGTCATCACCACCGTCGAGGCATTCGTCTCCGACAAGCCGCCGCAAGGCTGGGCCTCGATGATGGTGGCGGTGCTGGTCCTGGCCGGCGTGCAGCTCGTCGTGATCGGCATGATCGGCGAGTATCTCGGGCGCATGTTCCTGGCGGTGAACCGCAAGCCGCAGTATCTCGTGCGCGAGGTCTTCCGCCGGGGCCCAGGCGGATCGGGTGGAGGGCTCGACGTCGAGCGCCCGAGGGCCGATACGCGGGCCGGCGGCCAGCCCCACCGCGAGCCTTCCGAACCGGAGACCTGAACGATGACAGTCTATTACGTGGCGCTCGGTATCGGCATCCTGACGGGCATAGGCGGCCAGATGCTGCTAAAGGCGGGCGCCGACGCGCCCGATTTCGTCAGCCAGCTCATGCGGCCGTCGACGATCGCGGGCCTGGCGCTCTATGGCTCGGCGGCGTTCCTCTACATCATCGCCTTGCGCAAGATCCCGGTGTCGGTTGCTTTCCCCAGCGTGTCGGTGTCCTACGCGCTGGTCGCCGTTCTCGGCCACTTCCTGTTCGGCGAGCCGTTCGGCCTGAAACAGGTCGGCGGTATCGCGCTGATCATGGGTGGCGTCGTTCTCATCAATCAGGCGTGAGGGTCATTCCGTGGACTACGAGCAGATCAAGTACGAGACCAGGGACGGCATCCTCACCATCACGCTCAACCGGCCGGACAAGCTCAATGCCTTCACCGGCAGGATGCTGTCGGAGCTTCTGGACGCCATGGACCGCTCCGACCGCGACGACGACGTGCGTGCGGTAGTCTTCACCGGCGCCGGCCGCGGATTCTGTGCCGGCGCCGATCTGTCGGGCGGCGCCAACACCTTCAACGCCGAGAATCGCGGACCGGTCGATCCCGGCCTCGACGGTCATCGCGACGGCGGCGGGCTGTTCACACTCCGCGCCTACGAATCGCTGAAGCCCACCATCGCCGCCTGCAACGGCCCGGCGGTCGGCGTCGGCATCACCATGCAGCTCGCGATGGACATTCGCCTCGCCTCCGAGGCGGCGCGCTACGGCTTCGTGTTCACTCGCCGCGCCATCGTCATGGAAGCCTGCTCGAGCTGGTTCCTGCCGCGCCTGGTCGGGCCGCAACAGGCGCTGGAGTGGGTCATGACCGGCCGGGTTTTCGGTGCCGAGGAAGCGTTGTCCGGCCGCCTCGTGCGCTCGATCCACAAGCCCGATGCGCTGCTGCCGGCGGCCTATGCGCTGGCGCGCGAGATCGCCGACAACACCGCGCCGGTTTCAGTCGCGCTCAACCGGCACATGATCTGGAAGATGCTGGGCGCCGACCATCCGATGGAAGCGCACAAGGTCGACTCCAAAGGCATCTACGCCCGCGGCAAGTCGGCCGACGTGAAGGAGGGCGTGACCGCGTTCCTGGAAAAGCGTCCGGCCAGGTTCCCCATGAAGGTGAGCGACGGCATGCCGTCGTACTTCCCGTGGTGGGGGGAGCGGCAGTTCGGCAAATAGGGTCTGTGGCCAGATAGGCCTATTGACTTATCCTATTTTCCTGATATTCCTGTTGCCGACGGCAGGGAGGGCGCGGGACCAACTGCGCCTGTATTGGGTCCGCTACCGGCTCGTCCGGAAGGGACGGCGACGTAAAACAAGCCATTTGGTGTCCAATGGCCAATCTTTAGAACGCCTGATTTTTCCAGTAATATCAACAGCTTGACTGGAACAGCCTAAGGGCGCGGCGACGTGAACCCCTGTCCAATTGACTCGGTTCGGTTGCCCGTTTCGGCTGCTTCCGTCAGTCTGCAAAAAAACAGCGCTTCCTTGGAGGGAACAATGAACAAGTTTCAGATACCGCGACGGACGATCCTGGCGGCAGCCCCGATGCTGGTGGCCGCGCCTTACGTGGTGCGGGCGCAAGGCAGCAAGCCCGAGAAGACGAAGGTCGTGCTGGCGGTCGGCGGCAAGTCCGCCCTCTACTACCTGTCGCTCACGATCGCGGAACGGAGGGGCTTCTTCAAGGAAGCCGGCCTCGACGTCGAGATCAACGATTTCCAGGGCGGCGCCAAGTCGCTGCAGGCCCTGATGGGCGGCAGCGCCGATGTCGTCGCCGGCGCCTATGAGCACACCATCCGCATGCAGCAGCGTGGCCAACCGATCATCGGCTTCGCCCTGATCGGCCGTGGCATGCAACTCGCCATCGGCCTGCGCACGGACGTCGCCGCCAAGGTCAAGGGACCGGCTGACATCAAGGGCATGAAGTTCGGCGTCACGGCACCGGGCTCGCAGACCAACATGCTGGTCAACTACTGGGCTGCGAAGGGCGGCCTGAAGGCCACCGATATCGTGGCGATCGGCGTCGGCGCAGGCGCATCGGTGGTGGCGGCCGTCGAGAAGGGCGAGGTCGATGGCATCTCGCAGGCCGATCCGGCGCTCACCATCCTCCAGGAAAAGAAGCTCATCAAGATCATGCTCGACACGCGCACCATGAAGGGCAACCAGGAGCTGTTCGGCGGTGCCTTTCCGGCTGCCTGCCTTTATGCGCAACCCGATCTTCTCAAGAAGACCCCCAACACGGCGCAGGCGCTGGCGACGGGGATCGTGCGTGCCAACGAATGGCTGCAGAAGGCGACGCCGGCCGACGTCGCGGGTTCGGTGCCCGAGGGCTACCTGCTGGGCGATCGCGCGGTCTACGAGAAATCGTTCGTCGGCGTGCGCGAGACGATTTCGCCGGACGGCCTGATGCCGGCAGGCGCCATGGAGAATGCCCTGAAGTTCCTCGTCGACGGCGATCCCAAGATCGCGGCCGACGCCGGCAAGATCAAGCTCGCGGACACCTGGACCAACGAGTTCGCGCAGCGCGCCGGCAAGCGCAGCTAGTTCGGCATGCAGACGGGCGAGGTGCCGGCGCTGGCGCTGGCCGACATCACTTGCCGCTTCGCCGCGCGTGGCGGCGTGGGCGAACCCTACACGGCCGTGGCCAACGCCACGCTGAACGTGGCCAAGGGCGAGTTCGTCTCGGTGGTCGGACCGACCGGTTGCGGCAAGTCGACGTTGCTGAATGTCGCGGCCGGCCTGCTCGAACCTTCGGCGGGAACCGTAGAAGTGTTCGGCGAGCGGCTGCTGGCGGCCGACGGAGTCAACCGGCGCGCCGGCTACATGTTCCAGGCCGATGCGCTGATGCCGTGGCGCAGCGGCATCGACAATGTGATCGCGGGCCTCGAGTTCCGCGGCGTGGCGCGCGGCGAGGCGGTGATACAAGGTGAAGAGTGGCTGCGCCGCGTCGGCCTCGCGGGCTTCGGCGACCGCTATCCGCACCAGATGTCGGGCGGCATGCGCAAGCGCCTGGCGCTGGCGCAGACGCTGATCCTGAGCCCCGACATCCTGCTGATGGACGAACCCTTCTCGGCGCTCGACGTGCAGACCCGCCAGCTCATGGAGAACGAGCTGCTGGCGCTGTGGGCCGTGGACCGCAAGTCGGTGCTGTTCATCACCCACGATCTCGAGGAGGCGATCGCGCTCTCCGATCGTGTCGTGGTGCTGTCGGCGGGGCCGGCGACGCGGCCGATCGGCGACTTCAAGGTCGACCTGCCGCGTCCGCGCGATGTGTCGGAGATCCGCATGACGCCGGCCTTCGCCAAGCTCCATCGCGAGATCTGGGCGGCGATGAAGGAAGAAGTGCTGAAAGCCTATGCCGCGCAGAAGGTCGCCTGACATGCGCCTTCGCATCCTGCAGATACTGGTGCTCGTTCTGCTGATCGCCGCCTGGTACGTGCTGACGGCGCCCGGCCTGGTGCCGCCGTTCTATTTCGAGCAGGCCAACCGCGCCGCCTTCTTCTTCGGCGAGCCGCAGAAGGTCTTCTGGGTGATCGTCGAATGGTTCGCGACCGGCGAGATCTTCCCCCATCTCGGTATCACGCTGCTGGAGACCGCGCTGGGCTTCGCCATCGGCTCGGCCTTCGGCCTGGGCATAGGCCTATGGCTGGCGCTGTCGCCGACCGCGTCGGCGGTGATGGACCCCTACATCAAGGGCTTCAATTCGATGCCGCGCGTCGTGCTGGCGCCGATCTTCGCGGTGTGGTTCGGCCTCGGCATCTGGTCGAAGGTGGCACTGGGCGTCACGCTGGTGTTCTTCGTGGTGTTCTTCAACGTCTACCAGGGCGTGCGCGAGGTCAGTCCCAACCTTATCGCCAGCGCCCGCATGCTGGGCGCCTCGCGCCGCCAGCTGCTGCGCGCGATCTACCTGCCGGCCGCCATGAGCTGGGTCTTTGCCAGCCTGCACAACGCCGTGGGCCTCGCTTTCGTCGGCGCTGTGGTCGGCGAGTATCTGGGCTCCTCGCGCGGCGTCGGCTATCTCATCCTGCAGGCCGAGGGCACGTTCGACATCAACACCGTTTTCGCGGGCATCCTGGTGCTGACGGCCTTCGCGCTGGCGCTCGACACCGCCGTCGGCGCCGTCGAGCGCCGCCTGATGACCTGGCAGCCCCGCGCCGGCGAGACCGAGAAGGTCTAGCTATCTGCCCGTGAACCGCGCCGCGCGCTTTTCCAGATAGTGGGCGACGCCTTCCTTGAAGTCGGCGGTCTGGAAGGAGAGATCCATCTCGTGGTTGGCCTGCACCGTGGCCTCGGCCAGGGTCTGGAACTCGGCCTCCCAGAGCTGGCGCTTCATCACCGCGACGGAGCGCGGCGAGACCGTGTTGGCGAGCAGCGTGGCATAGGCCCGCGCCTCGGCGAGCAGTTTGTCGTCGGCGATGACGCGGCTCACCAGACCCAGCGCCAGCGCCTCGGGGGCGCGGAACTTGCGGGCCGAGCAGAGGAGATCCATCGCGGCCGGCAGGCCGATCAGCCGCGGCAGCAGCCAGCTCACGCCGTGCTCGGCGATCAGGCCGCGCTGGGCGAAGGCGGTGGTGAACACCGCCGATTCGGCGGCGAAGCGCAGGTCGGCGTAGAGCGGGATGACGAGGCCGAGGCCGGCGCACGGGCCGTTGATCGCGGCGATGATGAACTTCGGGATCGACGGGAAGTACGAGTAGTTCATCTTGAACTCGGCCAGCGTACTGCCGCCGGGCAGGCCCTCCAGGGCCTTGCTCGAACGGTCGGTGGCGGCTCCCGCGCCGATCGCCTGCAGGCCGCCCATGTCGGCGCCGGCGCAGAAGCCGCGGCCCGCGCCGGTCAGGATGATGGCCCGGACGTCGGGGTCGGCGCCGGCCGTATGCATGGCGTCCTTGAGGTCGAGATGCATCTGGCGGGTCCAGGCATTCAGCCGGTCCGGCCGGTTCAGCGTCACCGTGCAGACGCGGTCGGCGACGTCATAGAGAACGGTTTCGTAGGCCATCGCCGGGTCTCCTCCTGTGCGTTTTTGTTGCTCGCATGATGGGCAAAACTCGGCGACGATACAAACGCGACAAACCGCTACAAATGGCACCAGCCTGCAACAAATGGCACCCGATTGGACGGCCGCTACGCAGCGCCTTCCATTAGGATCGCGGTGTGGTTCGGCATTCTCCCCAGACAGGATGCTTGACCGCAAGCAGACGATTTCGTGGTATCCTTGCAGTAGCTGAGAAGAACCTGTCGTCGAGGTAGGAAATGGCCAAAAGAGAATTCGCCCACCCCAACGAGATGGCGAAATACGTCGGGCAGGAAATCGGGGTGAGCGACTGGGTTGAAGTCTCGCAGGAGCGGATCAACCAGTTCGCGGAGGCCACCGGCGACCATCAGTGGATCCACGTCGACGTCGAGCGGGCCAAGAAGGACATGCCGGGCGGCAAGACCATTGCCCATGGCTTCCTGACGCTGTCGCTGATCCCGATGCTCAATCATCAGATTTCGCACATCAACAACGTCCGCAACGGCATCAACTACGGCTGCAACAAGGTGCGCTTCACCAGCCCGGTGCCGGCGGGATCGCGCGTGCGCGCGCGGGCCAAGCTGATCGCGGCTGATCCGATGGACAGGGGCGGGGTGCGCCTCACCAACCAGGTCACCATCGAGATCGAAGGCCAGGAACGGCCGGCCTGCGTCGCTGAGACGATGTCCATCGTGTACGGCACCTGAACATGTCGCGTTTGGTAGCCGGGCGTAGGGGGAGCTGACTTGCTGACACGCGAGGAACTGAGCTCCGATCGCATCGACCAGATCGTCGCCGATGCCCGCAAGGCCGGCTACGACTTCTTCCTGAGTTCGGAAGAGCGCGAGGCGAGCCTGAACAAGGCGCTCGCCCGCTGCCAGCCGGGCGAGGACGTGTGGGTTTTCGCCTACGGCTCCCTGATGTGGAATCCTGCCTTCGAATTCGCCGAAGCCCAGCCGTCCAGCGTCGAGGGCTGGCGCCGGTCCTTCTGCTTCTGGACACCGCTCGGCCGCGGCACACCTGAATTGCCCGGGCTGATGCTGGCGCTCGAAGGCGGCGGCTCCTGCGAGGGCATCGCCTATCGCCTCGCGCCGGACCAGGTTCGCAGCGAACTGGCGATCCTGTGGAACCGCGAGATGCTGTCGGGCATCTACCAGGCGCGCTGGGTGCCGACCAGGCTGCGCGACGGGCGCACCGTGACGGCGGTCACCTTTGTGGTCGACACCGCCCACTGCCAGTATTGCGGCGACCTGCCGATGGAACGCGCGGCCCATCACATCGCCTTCGCCGAGGGAAGGCGCGGCGCCTGTCGCGACTACCTCACCAATACCGCCGAGCATGCCCGTTCGCTCGGCATCCACGACCCCTACATCGAAGACCTGGTGCAGCGGGTCGCGGACCTGCGCGGCGAGCCCGTCATCCACACGGTGCCGCTCGACAGCGAGGCGGTCGGCGAGGCCTAGACCGGGTGATTCGTTGCAGGCCGTGTGACATAGTCACGGCGTGTCCGCTCTCGTTACCCGTTGGCTCGCGCTGCCGCCCAATCTGCGCGGCATCCTCTGGGTCGCCCTGTCGGGGCTCCTGTTTGCGGCGCTGAACGTCTTCACGCTGATTCCGGCGCAGCACCTCAATCCCTTCGTGATGGCGTTCCTGCGCTACCTGTTCGGCGCGCTGATCCTGGTGCCCGTCGTCATCCAGCTGGGCCTCTACCGCTCGCTTCACACCAATCGCCTCGGCCTCCATGTTTCGCGCGGCGCCATCCATACCGCTGGCATGATGCTGTGGTTCGTGGCGCTGCCGCTCACGACCCTGGCCGAGATCACGGCGCTCGGTTTCACGGGGCCGATCTTCGTCACCATCGGCGCAGCCCTTTTCCTGGCCGAGGATGTCCGGCTCCGGCGCTGGATCGCCGTCATCGTGGGTTTCGCCGGCGCCATGATCATCATCCGGCCAGGCTTCGGCGAGATCCATCTCGGCGTGATCTGCATCCTGGTCTCGACGCCGATCTTCTCGGCCTCGAACCTGATCTCAAAGGCGCTGGCCCGCACCGACTCGGCCAACACGATCGTGATCTGGCAGAACATCGTGATCGTGATCTGCGCCTTTCCCATTGCCCTATGGTTCTGGCAGACGCCGAGTTGGGTCGACCTGCTGTGGTTCGTGGCGGCGGGCCTCGCCGGCACGCTGGGCCATGTCTGCCAGCAGCGCGGCTATCAGCTCGCCGACATCACGCTGCTGCAGCCCATCGGCTTCCTGTCGCTGATCTGGAACACGCTGCTGGGCTATTTCCTGTTCTTCCAGCAGCCCGACGTCTGGACCTTCGTGGGCGCGGCGGTGATCTTCGCAAGCGCGCTCTACATCTCGCACCGCGAGGCCGTGAGGCGGGCCTCGATCAAGAGCGCGCCGACCGACCCGGCACCCTAAAAGATCAGCCGACCCAATTAGCCGCCGGTCACGCTCATGTGGCGGGGGACGGCGGGGCCGGTGTGGCGGCGGTCGATGATGAAGTCGTGGCCCTTGGGCTTGCGCGCGATCGCCGCGGTGATCGCCTGGTCGAGGATCTCGTCGCTTTCGGAGGCCCGCAAGGGCCCGCGCAGGTCGGCAGCGTCTTCCTGGCCGAGGCACATGTAGAGCGTGCCGGTGCAGGTGAGGCGAACGCGGTTGCAGCTTTCGCAGAAATTGTGGGTGAGGGGCGTGATGAAGCCCAGCCGGCCGCCGGTCTCTTCGACCTTGAAGTACCGAGCAGGTCCGCCCGTTTGATAATCGGTCTCGGTGAGCGTGAAGTGCTTGGCAATCTCGCTGCGGGCAAGCGACAGCGGCAGATACTGGTCGATCCGGGCATCGGCGCCGATCTCGCCCATCGGCATGACCTCGATCAGGACCAAGTCCATGCCGCGGCCGTGGCTGAATCGGATCAGCTCGTCGAACTCCATGTCGTTCACGCCGCGCAAGGCCACGGCGTTGATCTTGATGTGCAGTCCGGCCTGCTGGGCGGCATCGAGGCCGCGCATGACCTGGTCGAGGTCGCCCCAGCGCGTCAGTTCGCGGAATTTGTCCGGATCGAGCGTGTCCATCGAGACGTTGACGCGGCGCACGCCGATCGACGCCAGTTCCTTGGCATGCTTGGCGAGCTGGCTGCCGTTGGTGGTGAGCGTCAGTTCCTCCAGGGCGCCGCTGTCGAGGTGGCGGCCCAGGCCGCGGAACAGCGACATCACGTTCTTGCGCACCAGCGGCTCGCCGCCGGTCAGGCGCAGCTTCTTGACGCCGCGGCGCACGAAGGCGCTGCACAGACGCTCCAGCTCCTCCAGCGACAGCACTTCCGCCTTGGGCAGGAAGGTCATGTCCTCGGCCATGCAATAGACGCA
>CAMAYC010000042.1 GCA_945862125.1 Reyranella massiliensis 521 | reverse complement strand
GCCTCGGGCGCCGCTTCCTGCGCGGCCTCGGGCGAGAAGCCTGCCTCGTCGATACGCACCGGCACGGCGCGCACCGAGGCGGCGGCCAGGGCATGGCGCACGCCGACAAAACCCGGCTCCTCGATCCAGGCCGCGTCGCCGGCGTCGAGCGCCACCTCGGCGAACAGCGCGAGCCCGTGCCGGATGCCGGTGGTGATGACGATCTCGCGCGCCTCGCAGGTAAATCCGCGCGCCACGCCGAGATAGGCAGCGACCGCCTCGCGCAGGCCGGCATGGCCGAACGGATGCGCGGCAGCGGCTTCCGCCGACGGCCGGCGCCATTCGCGCTCCAGCAGCTTGGCCCAAAGCGCGAAGGGAAAGGCCTCGCGGTCGGGCTGGCTGGTCGGGAAGGCGAGCGGCAGGGCCTCGGTCGCGACCGGCGGGGTGGCGGCCAGCAGTGCGCGGGCGCGTCTCGCGACGATGGGCCTGGCAATCTGCGGCGCCGCCAATGGCACCGGCGTGCGCGGTGCATATAACATCTCGTCGGGCAGGTTGGCCGCCACCGCCATGGCCGAGCCGGGCTGGCCCACGACGTAGCCCTCGGCCACGAGCTGATCGAGCGCCAGCACCACCGTGCCGCGGGCGCAGTCGAGATCCTGCGCCAGCAGGCGCGACGACGGCAGGCGCGTGCCGGGCTTCAGCCGGCCTTCCAGGATGGCGCGCCGCACCTGCTCGCCGATCTGGCGGTGCAGCGGCAGGGCGCTCGCGGGATCGAGCGTGATGCCGAGGGGCGATGCGCGGCGTGGACGAACTGGTCTAGTCACTTTCCCCAAAACCGGCCCTTTCACCTGATCCGTATCCCGACGATGGTCGACCGGCAAGCAACCCCTTCCCTGGTGCGCCGTCATGACCCCTCCCGATTCAGTCGATCCCGCCGCGAGCTATCCCGTCACCAACGTGAACAAGGTGAAGCGCGTTCACGACCGCGGCCGCTACGACAAGGAGACCATCCACGCGATCCTGGATGCAGCCCTCGTCTGCCACATCGCCTATGTGATCGACGGACGGCCCTACTGCACGCCGACCGGCTTCTGGCGCGAGGGCAGCCACCTCTACTGGCACGGCTCCTCGGCGAGCCGGATGATCCGCAACCAAAAGGAAGGCGTCGACGTCTGCCTTACCGTCACGCATCTCGACTCGCTGGTGATGGCGCGCTCCGGTTTCCACCACTCGGTGAACTATCGCGCCGTCATGGCCTTCGGGAAGGCGCATGTGATCGACGACCCGGAAGAGAAGCTGAAGCTGATGGACCGGTTCATCGACCGCATCTACCCCGGCCGCTCCAGGCTGATCCGCCAGCCGAACAAGCAGGAGTTCAAGGCGACCACCATGATCGGCATGGAGATCGAGACGGCGTCAGGCAAGATCCGCGACAAGCACGTCGCGGAC
This sequence comes from Reyranella massiliensis 521, assembly GCA_945862125.1. GTDB lineage: Bacteria > Pseudomonadota > Alphaproteobacteria > Reyranellales > Reyranellaceae > Reyranella > Reyranella massiliensis_A. The sequence goes on along the minus strand of CAMAYC010000042.1, from coordinate 34,162 downwards.
GAGGAGGAGGATTACGAGGGCGTGCCGGCCTGGTCGGCGCTGTACCCGATCACCCAGGTGCTCGGCGAGCCGTCCGACTGCCCGCGCCAGCTTCCCCACCTCAGCCGCCCCGACGAGATGTCCGACTTCGAGCCGGGCAGCCGCTTCGACGAGCTGATGACCAAGAGCTATCGGCGGACCTTCGGGGGATAGCGCTTCGATCCCTCTTTCACCTCCCCTTCGCGGAGTTCGCGAAGGGGAGGTGTCGGCGTCTTACGCCGACGGAGGGGTCGGGAGCGTTCTGCTTAAAATTCTGGTATGATCAAGTCATACCAGAGGATTGCTTATGGCCAAGGTTTCCAAGCGCACCTTTAGTCTTCCGACCGAGCAGGCGGCGTACATCGATGCGAAGGTCGATTCCGGCGCCTATGCCACGAGCTCCGAAGTGATCAGGGCAGGTCTACGTGCCCTGCAGGAGCGCGACGCCGCGGTCGAACGCTGGCTGCAGGACGAGGTGGCACCCGTCTATGACGCGATGAAGGCAAATCCCGAGCGCAAGCTTTCGGCCAAATCCGTCTTCTCCGAAGCTCGCGCCCGCTATGCCTCGAAAGGCAAGGCGCGCCGTTGAGACGTCGCGCCGTTGCTTTCGCGCCTGAAGCACGAAGTGATCTTCTTCGTCTGGGTGACTGGATCGCCGAACGTGCCGGCATCGACGTCGCGTTGAACTACATCGAGCGCCTTGAAACCTACTGTGCCGGCTTCGAGCTCGCCGGCGAGCGAGGCCAACGTCGCGATGACATTCGCGGCGGGTTGCGCATTGTCGGCTTCGAACGGCGAGTGGCGATTGCCTTCACCGTCTCCAACACCGAAGTGACCATTCTTCGCCTCTACTACGGCGGTCAGAATTGGACTGGCGTGTAGACAGAACAGAGCTTCTGACCCCTCCGTCGACATAAGATGTCGACACCTCCCCAGCTTCGCCGGGGAGGAAATGAGCGAGCCTTAGCCGAACGCCTCTTCCCAGGTGCCGCGCGTGGAAGCCTTTGAGTATTCGGTCGAGCGGTTCTCGAAGAAGTTGGTGTGCTCGATGGCGCCCAGCATCTGGTCCATCCACGGCAGCGGGTTCTTCGCGTCCTGGCGGTAGATCGGCTGCAGGGTGAGCTGCTGCAGGCGGCGGTCGGCGATGAAGCGGATGTAGCGCTTCACGTCGGTCGCGGTCATGCCCTCGATGCCGCCCATCTCGAAGGCGAGATCGACGAAGGCGTCCTCGTGGTCGACGATGGTCGAGCAGGCGACGTAGAGCTCGCGCTGCAGCGCCTCGGTCCAGACCTCGGGGTTCTCCTGGATGAAGGTGCGGAACAGGCGAATGATCGAATTGCAGTGCAGCGTCTCGTCGCGCACCGACCAAGTCACGATCTGGCCCATGCCCTTCATCTTGTTGAAGCGCGGGAAGTTCATGAGCATCGCGAAGCTGGCGAAGAGCTGCAGACCCTCGGTGAAGGCGCCGAACACGGCCAGGGTCTTCGCAATGTCGGCCTTCGAGTCGACGTTGAAGCCCTGCATGTAGTCGTACTTGTCCTTCATCTCCTTGACGGTGAGGAAGACCGAGTACTCCGTTTCCGGCATGCCGATGGTGTCGAGCAGGTGGCTGTAGGCGGCGATGTGAACCGTCTCCATCGAGGAGAAGGCGGCCAGCATCATCTGCACTTCCGTGGGTTTGAAGACCCGGGAGTAGTGCTTCATGTAGCAGTTGTTCACCTCGACGTCGGCCTGGGTGAAGAAGCGGAAGATCTGCGTCAGCAGGTTGCGCTCGGTATCCGTCAGCCGGTTGCGCCAGTCCTTCACATCGTCGGCCAGCGGCACTTCCTCCGGCAGCCAATGGATGCGCTGCTGCGTCAGCCAGGCATCGTAGGCCCAGGGATAGTGGAAGGGCTTGTAGATCGGCTTGGAGTCGAGAAGGGACATGGCATTGGACCGGTCAGGCGGTGAAGCGAAAAAACCCCCGTCGCGCCCGGCAACTGCGGCCGGCGCGACGAGGGTTACGCGAGGCTACTGGCAGCTAAGGCACTCTTCGTAGTCGTTGGTCTGCGCGATGCCGGGCTGGGAGATCTTGTTGCCGACGAACGGCAGCGGCGCTTCGGCGCCCTCCTCCCGCGTCGGCGTTCCCATCGCGTGATCGCCCAGCTGGTCGGCCATGGCATCGCCCGAGACGGCCTCGGCGCGCTGGATGGAGAGCGAGCGGCAGTAGTAGAGGCTCTTCACGCCGCGCTTCCAGGCCATCATGTGGATCTGGTGCAGGTCGCGCTTATGGACGTCGGCCGGCAGGAAGATGTTGAGCGACTGGCTCTGGCAGATGTAGGGCGTGCGGTCGGCGGCATGCTCGACCAGCCAGCGCTGGTCGATCTCGAAGGCGGTCTTGAACACCGCCTTCTCATGGTCGTCGAGGCAGTCGAGATCCTTCACCGAACCCTGGCTGGTGGTGATGGTGGTCCAGGTGTCCTCGTCGTTGCGGCCCTTCTGCTCGAGGATCTTCTCGAGGTACGGGTTGCGCACCACGAACGAGCCCGAAAGGGTCTTGTGGTTGTAGACATTGGCCGCCGACGGCTCGATGCCGGGCGAGGCGCCGCCGCAGATGATCGAGATCGACGCGGTCGGCGCGATCGCCAGCTTGTTGGAGAAGCGGTCCTCGAAGCCGAAGTCGGCGGCATCGGGGCAGGGGCCGCGCTCGCGGCCGAGCGTCTTCGACGCGTCGTCGCACTGGCCGCGGATGTGCTTGAACATCTTCTTGTTCCACACCTTGGCCATCACCGACTCGAGCGGGATCCCGTTCAGCTGCAGGAACGAGTGGAAGCCCATGACGCCGAGGCCGACCGAACGCTCGCGCATGGCGGCATAGGTGGCGCGGGCAAAGTCGGAGCCGGCGGTGTCGATGAAGCTCTGCAGCACATTGTCGAGGAAGCGCATCACGTCCTCGATGAAGGTCGGATGCTCGTGCCACTCGAGATAGGTCTCGAGATTGAGAGAACTCAGGCAGCAGACTGCGGTGCGCTGCTTGCCGTGATGGTCGATGCCGGTCGGCAGCGTGATCTCGCTGCACAGGTTCGAGGTCTTGACCTCGAGGCCCGCGAGCTTGTGGTGCTCGGGCCGGGCGTTGTTCACGTGATCGACGAACACCAGGTAGGGCTCGCCGGTCTCGATGCGCGCCGTCAGGATCCGGATCCAGAGCGCACGGGCCGAGACCTTGCGCTGCACCGCGCCGTCCTTCGGCGACACCAGCGCCCACTCTTCGTCGTTCTCGACCGCGCGCATGAAGGCGTCGGAGATGAGAAGCCCGTGGTGGAGATTGAGCGCCTTGCGGTTGGGATCGCCGCCGGTCGGGCGACGGATCTCGATGAATTCCTCGATCTCGGGATGGTTGACCGGCAGGTAGCAGGCCGCCGATCCGCGGCGCAGCGAGCCCTGGCTGATGGCGAGGGTGAGCGAGTCCATCACGCGGATGAACGGCACCACGCCCGAGGTCTTGCCGTTCATGCCGACCTTTTCGCCGATCGAACGCAGATTGCCCCAGTAGGAGCCGATGCCGCCGCCACGGGCCGCCAGCCACACGTTCTCGTTCCAGAGGCCCACGATGCCTTCGAGGCTGTCGTTGGCCTCGTTCAGGAAGCAGGAGATCGGCAGGCCACGGCTGGTGCCGCCGTTGCTGAGCACGGGGGTCGCCGGCATGAACCAGAGATTGCTGATGTAGTCGTAGAGCCGCTGGGCATGGCCGTCGTCGTCGGCATAGGCCGAGGCGACGCGCGCGAACATGTCCTGATAGCTTTCGCCGGGCAGGAGATAACGGTCGGTGAGAGTGGCCTTGCCGAAAGCTGTCAGCCGGGCGTCCCGCGAGGAATCGGTAACAACCCGGGCACCGCTGCGAATTTGAACGACATCAAACACTTGTGGCCCCCATTTTCTTTTTGTCCACAGCTGTGGATAGAACACCCTGTGGAAGACACCTAGATGTGGGGAGCCGTTCGGCGCCTCCCACTATGGATAGATGATACGGCACCTGTGCCGGCTGTCATCGCGAAATTTATTCTCCGTCTGTGAATCTCAAGAATGGTTGGTTAACTGTCTGTAAATAATGAATAAAATAGGCTTTGAAATTTTGTTTTTCCGGGCGTCCACGAACCTTCGCAAGTGCAGCATAGCATGAGAACAAAACGCGCTTTGCCACGGATTCCGTGGGCTGGAAACAGAAACGCCAGAGAATCGGCTCGCCCGCGCCGGGGCAGGGTGCGAAACGCGAGATACGATAAGCACTTTCGGCCTCACAGGCTGATCGTCGTCATATTGTCACGGTGCGCGTTAACATCCGGCTGAGCCAACGGCCGTCCTGAGGGGAAACACAAGATATGGCCATCGCACCGGCGCCGCGGCTTTACGGTCTGGATGCCATCGGCGTCGCCGCCCTCCAGATGGGCGGTGACAACGGGGGCGGCGACGCCGGCGGCGCCTTCGCGCGGCGGCTGTTCGAGCGCGTCGCCGACAAGGATCTGGCCGCCGCCCCGGCCGCGCAACGCGCCGCCGCCGCCCTCTCCCTGCTGGCTTTCGCCCGGCGCCGCCTGCCCGGCATCGCCAAGATCCGGGTGTTTGACCCGACCGAGGCCAGCCACGGCTTCGAGAGCCGGCACACGGTGATCCACGTCGTGAACGACGACATGCCGTTCCTGGTCGATTCGATCGCCAACGAACTCAATCGCCGCGAGATCGCCGTCCATCTGCTGGCCCATCCGGTGCTGGCGGTGCGCCGCGACCTCGACGGCGACCTGCTCGACTTCGGGCCCGATACCGGAGAGCGGAGCCGGCTCGAATCGATGATGCACATCGAGATCGACCGCCAGGCCGGGGCCGGCCAGCTCGACGAGCTCGCCTCGGCGCTCGCGCGCGTGCTGGCCGAGGTGCGCCTCGCGGTCGACGACTGGCGGCCGATGCGCCAGGCCTGCCTCGACGCCATCGCCGATCTTTCGCCCGGCCGCTCGCAGAACTTCGAGGAGTACGAGGATTTCCTGCAGTGGCTGGAGGCCGGTCACTTCACCTTCCTGGGCCATCGCCGCTACCGCTACGTCGACGATGCATTGCAGCCGGGCGGCCTGCGCTACGAGCTGATCCAGGGCTCGGCGCTGGGCATCCTGCACCGCGATCAGATGCGGCTGTTCGAGGCGGGCCTGGGTGGCGGCGAGGCGATGGCGCGCTTTGCCCGCAGTGCCGACAACATTCTGGTCGTGAAGACCGACCGGCCATCGCTGGTCCATCGCAGCGGGCCGATGGATTGCGTGATCGTGAAAACCTACGACGCCGACGGCCGCGTCACCGGCGAGCGGCGGCTCGCCGGCCTGTTCACGTCGGCCGCCTATCACGCGATGGTGGCCGACGTGCCGCTGCTGCGCGGCCGGGTCGCCAGCGTGCTGCGCCGCTCCGGCGTCGATGCCAACGGCCACGACGGCAAGACGCTGACGGCGATCCTCGATTCCTACCCGCGCGACGAGCTGTTCCAGATCGACGAGGACACGCTCTACGACCAGGTGGTGGGCATCCTGCAGTTGCAAGAGCGCCGCCGCGTGGCACTGTTCGCGCGCCGCGACGCCGTCGGCCGCTTCGCCGCCAACCTGGTGTTCGCCCCGCGCGAACGTTTCGATGCGGCGCTGAGCGAGCGCTTCGCGGCGATCCTCGAACAGGCCTGGGACGGCAAGGCGACCTCGGTCTCCGCCTCGATCGGCAGCGATTCGGCGCTGGCCCAGGCGCTCTACACGGTGAAGCTCAACCGGCCCGATGGGCCCGCACCCGATCTCGCCGCCCTCGAGCAGTCGCTGGCGGATGCCGCGACGTCATGGAACGACCGGTTGCGCACGGTACTGCAGGCCGAACTCGGCGATGCCGCGGGCCGCGCCGCCGCCCGCCGCTGGCGCGGGTGGTTTCCGCCGGTCTATCGCGAGACCTTCGATGCGACGCAGGCCGTCACCGACATCGAGCCGCTGCAGGAAATGCTGGCCGGCGCCGGGTTCGACGTCGAGGTCGGCCGCCGCGCAGGGTTGCCGGCGCACCGTTTCGCCATCCGCCTGTTTCATCCGCGCAAGCCGATCGCGCTGTCCGACATCCTGCCGCTGGCCGAGAACCTCGGCCTGCGTGTCTTGAGCGAGGCGCCGTTCCTGCTGCACGCGCCAAACAACGAGGACGCGAGCGAAGGCGTGGCGATGCAGGTGCTGCGCGTCGAGACGGCGGACAAGTCCGCCGTCGATCTCGCGTCGGCCGGACCGCGCTTCATCGAGACGATCAAGAAGCTCTGGGCGGGCGCGCTCGAGAACGACGGGCTCAACCGCCTGGTGCTGGGAGCCGGCCTCGACTGGCGCGAGATCGCCGTGCTGCGCACCTATACCAAGTACCTGCGGCAGGCCGGGGTGCCCTTCAGCCAGGACTACATGGAACGCACGCTGGCGGCCTATCCGGCGATCGTCCGTGGCCTGGTCGATCTTTTCCGTGCGCGCTTCGATCCGGCATTGGGCGAGGCGCGATCCGATGCCCGCAAGGCGCGCGGCGAGGAGATCGAGGCCAGCATCGCGAAGGCGCTGGGGGCCGTCAGCACGCTCGACGAGGACCGCATCCTGCGGCGATTCCTGAATGCCGTCTGCTGCACGCTCCGGACCAATTTCTGGCAGGCCGCCGCGGACGGTGCGGCGAAGGACTGGATTTCCATCAAAATCGACAGCCGCGCCATCGACGAGCTGCCAGCGCCACGGCCACTCGTGGAAATCTTCGTCTACAGCCCGCGCATGGAAGGGATTCATCTGCGCGGCGGCAAAGTGGCGCGCGGCGGCATCCGCTGGTCAGACCGGCGCGAGGATTTCCGCACCGAAGTTCTCAGCCTGATGAAGACGCAGATGGTGAAGAACGCCGTCATCGTGCCGGTGGGCTCCAAGGGCGGCTTCTATGTGAAGCGGCCACCGCTCAATGCACAAGGAGGGGGGGGCACGCGCGAGCAGGTCCAGGCCGAAGGCATCGCCTGCTACCAGACGCTGATCCGCGGCCTGCTCGATCTCACCGACAACTACACCAAGGAGGGGATCACGCCGCCGGCCAACGTCGTGCGCCACGACGGCGACGATCCCTATCTGGTGGTTGCCGCCGACAAGGGCACGGCGAGCTTCTCCGACATCGCCAATGCTCTGGCGCGCGACTACGGCTTCTGGCTGGACGATGCCTTCGCCTCGGGCGGTTCGGCCGGCTACGACCACAAGAAGATGGGCATCACCGCCCGCGGCGCCTGGGAATCGGTGAAGCGTCACTTCCGCGAGCTGGGCCAGGATATCCAGGCGACGCCGTTCACGGTGGCGGGCGTGGGCGACATGTCGGGCGACGTGTTCGGCAACGGCATGCTGCTGTCGCCGCACATCAGGCTGGTGGCGGCCTTCGACCATCGCCACATCTTCATCGATCCCTCGCCCGACACGGCCGCGAGCCTGGCCGAGCGGCGGCGGCTGTTCGAGCTGCCGCGTTCGTCGTGGATGGATTACGACAAATCGCTGCTGTCGGCCGGCGGCGGAATCTACGACCGCACCGCCAAGTCGATCGCGCTGTCGGCCGAGGCGCGGCAGGTGCTGGGGATCGAGGCGCCGGCCACGACTCCCGTCGAGCTGATGCGCGCCATCCTGGCGGCGCCGGTCGACCTGCTCTACTTCGGCGGCATCGGCACCTATGTGAAGGCGTCGAGCGAAAGCCATGCCGACGCCGGCGACCGCACCAACGATCCGGTCCGCGTCAACGCGGACCAGCTCCGTGCGCGGGTGATCGGCGAGGGCGCCAACCTGGGCTTCACCCAGCGCGGCCGGATCGAAGCAGCGCTGGCGGGACGGCGGCTCAACACCGACGCGCTCGACAATTCGGCCGGCGTCGACACGTCGGACCACGAGGTCAACATCAAGATCGCGACCGGCACGCAGGTGGCCGACCGCGATGCGCTGCTGTTCTCGATGACCGACGAAGTCGCGGCCCTCGTGCTGCGCAACAACTACCAGCAAAGCCAGTCGGTCAGCGTCAGCGAGGCCATGGCCGGCGAGGAACACGACCGGCTGGAGCGGCTGATGCGCAGCCTGGAGCGTCACGGCCGGCTGGATCGCGCCGTCGAATTCCTGCCCGACACCGCCGCCATGCGTGCGCGTGCTCTCGCCAAACAATATCTGACGCGGCCCGAGCTCTCAGTGCTGCTGGCCTATGCCAAGCTCGACCTCAGCGACGAGATCCTGGAGTCGGACCTGCCCGACGATCCGCTGCTCGAGCCCGAGCTGCTGCGCTACTTCCCGGCGGCTTTGCGCGAGCAACACGAGCCGCTGATCGAGGCGCACCGGCTGCGGCGCGAGATCACGACGCTTCAGGTCGTGAATTCATTGGTCAATCGCTGCGGCCCGACCTTCGTGCACAATGTCGCCGGCCGCACCGGCGCGCCGGCAGCAGCGATCGCCCGCGCCTTCACCGTGGTGCGCGACGCCTGGAAGCTGCGCGACCTGTGGGCCGACATCGAGGCGCTCGATGCGGCGCTCAAGGCCGAGGCGCAGACCCGGATGCTGGTGGCCTCGCAGCGCTTCGTGACGCGGGCCGTGCAGTGGACCTTGCGCCGCCTGCCGCAGCCGCTCGACACGATGGCGGCGACAGAGCAGCTCGGGGCTGCGGTGGCGGCGCTGGGCGACCTGCCGGCGGAACTGGTGGGCTCGCTGGAAAGCGCCGCGCTTGCCGAACGCACGGCCACCTTCGAGGCGATGGGCGCCCCGGCCGATACCGCGCGGCAGGCCGCCGCCCTCGAGACGCTGGCCGCGGCGGGCGACCTGATGCAGGCAGCCCACGCCAGCGGTTGCAGCATCGGCGAGGCGACCCGGCTCTATTTCCGCCTGGGTGAACGGCTCTCGCTCGCTACCCTGGCGGCGGGAGCGCAAAAGCTGCCGCGCGATGGCCAGTGGCCGGCGCAGGCAGCGCTTGCCCTGCAGGACGAGATCGCCGCCCTGCATGCCGACCTGCTGGCGTCGGCATTGCGCGCGGCGGGCCCTGATGGCGCCGCCGACCCAGACGCAGTGCTTCAGCGCTGGAGCGCGCCGCGCAAACAGGCGCTCGACCGGGTCGATCGAATCCTGAAGGAAGACCTGCCCGCGGCGGGTGCCCTCGACCTCGCCATGCTGTCGGTCGCGACGGCCGAACTGCGCCGCCTGGTCTGAGCAACGATCCTGGGAAGAAGCAGGCTCTTAAGTTGTCGGCTGGTCGCCCTGCGGAGGCGGCGGCGGCGGACCGTCGTCGCAGCCCTGCGCCAGCGACGGCGAGATGGCGGCCAGGGTCGACAAGAGAACGGCTGCGAGAAGACTGAGAAGTCGGATCATCGGCGCCTCCAAGGGGTGAAATGGATCACAGGCCCTTCAGGAAGTCGATCAACAGTTTGTTGACCTCGGCCGGCTGCTCCTGCTGCACCCAGTGGCCGGCGCCTTCGAGGATGTGGCTGCCGCGGAGGCCCGGCAGCGTCGTCGGATAGGCGTCCATCTGGGCCTTGGCGGCAGGAAAGCGCAGCACGCCGTCGCGGCTGCCGGCGATGAACAGCGAGGGCTGGCGGATCGGCTGGCCGCGCCATGGTCCGGCGAACTCCCAGTTGCGCCGGAGATTGCGATACCAGTTGAGGCCGCCGCGGAAGCCCGCGCGCGAGAATTCACCGGTGTAGTAGTCGAGATCTGCCTCACTGAGCCACGCCGGCAGCTTTGCAGGATCGGCCGTGTTGCCGAGCAAGGTGCCGCCCGGCAGTCGGCCGAATCCCTTGTCCTTCTCCACCAGGTCGCCGGAGGCCGTGAAGTAGAGCCGCCGCAGGGCGCCCCGGATGTCCTGCTGCAGCTCGGCCTCGGGCACGCCGGGCTTCTGGAAATACTGCAGGTAGAAGTCGTTGATCCCGAGCTTCTCCAGCGCGCTCAGGATGTCGACATAGCCGGGCGGTGCGTAGGGCACGCTCATCGCGCACACGGCCGTGAAGAGATCGGGCCGCCACAGGGCCGCATGCCATGCGACCGGCGCGCCCCAGTCGTGGCCGACGATGATCGCTTTCGTTTCACCGAGCGCCTTCACCAATTCGGCCATGTCGCCCACCAGGTGGAACAGCGTGTACTGGTCGATCGGCTCGGGCGCTTCGGTGCCACCGTAGCCGCGCATGTCGGGCGCCACGCAGCGGAAGCCCGCGGCGCTGACTGCCTGCAGCTGATGCCGCCACGAATACCAGCTCTCCGGCCAGCCATGGGCGAACAGCACGAGGGGGCCGCCTCCGGCCTCGGCGTAGCGCATATGGATGTTGTTGGCCTTGGTCGTCTTCAGCGTGACGCCGGGAACAGGCGAAGCGGTCATGGAGCTACCCGCGCAGGTGAACCGGCCGCGACAGACGCGTGCGGACCGAGGAGCGCGAGCCTAGCAGCAACGAGCCCAGGAAGAAGAGGCTGGCGAACAGCACGATCACCGGCCCCGAGGGCAGGCCGGCATGGAACGATACCAGCAGGCCGACCGCGGCCGAGGCAAACGCCATCGGCGCGGCGATCAAGGTCATCGACCAGACTTCGCGCGCCCAGAAGGAGGCCGCGACCGCCGGCAGCAGCACGATGCCCAAGGCCATCAAGGTGCCCAGCGCCTGGAAGCCCGCCACCATGTTCAGCACGGCCAGCGCCAGGAAGAGGTAGTGATAGACCGAGCCGCGCACGCCCATGGCGGCAAGGAAGCCCGGGTTGAAGCATTCCACCACCAGCGGCCGGTAGATGGCGGCGAGGCCGACCAGCGTCAGCGTGGCCGTCGAGACGACCAGGAAAAGCGCCATGTCGTCGACCGCCAGGATGGCGCCGAACAGGATGTTCATCAGGTCGACGGCCGAGCCGCGCAACGACACGATCAGCACACCCAGCGCCATGGCGGTGAGGTAGGCGGCGGCGAAGCTTGCGTCCTCGCGCATGTTGGAAAAGCGCGCGATGACGCCCGACACGAGTGCCGTGGCGATGCCGGCGAGAAAGCCGCCGAGGCTCATGGCCGGCAGCGACAGGCCGCCCAGCAGGAAGCCCAGCGCAGCGCCCGGCAAGAGCGCGTGGGCGAGCGCGTCGCCCATCAAGCTCATGCGCCGCAAGATCAGGAATACGCCGATCGAGGAGCCCCCGATGGCCAGTGCCAGGCTCGCCACCAGGGCGCGGCGCATGAAGCCGAATTCGATGAACGGCTGGAAAAGATATTCGTAGAGCATGCTGCCGGCCGGAAGATCAGGCGCTCAGCTGCATCGGCATTTTGCAGGCATCGGCATGCTCGTCCCAGGCCTCCGCCATGGCCCGGGCCCGCAGCAGGTTCTCGGCCGACAGGACGCGCGGCGTCGGGCCGTAATCGACCAGCTCACGGGCAAGCAGCAGCGCGTGGGGAAAGTCGCGCCGCACCTGGTCGAGATCGTGCAGGACGGCAACGACGGTGCGCTTCTCGGCCCGCCAGCGCTGGATCACCAGCATGAGGTCAGCCACGGTCTTGGAGTCGATGGCGGCGAACGGCTCGTCCAGCAGGACGAGATCTGCGTCCTGCAGCAGCAGGCGTGCGAACAGGACGCGCTGGAATTGGCCAACCGAGAGCGTGTCGATTGGCCGGCGCTCGAAGCCGGCGAGCCCGACCGATTCGATGGCGTGCTGGGCGTCGTGGATGTCGGCGCGACCAGCCGCGGCAAAGCCGCCGAAACGCGACCAGCGGCCGAGCAGCACCGTGTCGAATACCGAGATTGGGAAGCTCCGGTCGATCTCGGCCTGCTGCGGCAGATAGGCAATGCGCTTGGCCGAGCACTCGATACGGCCTTCAATATGAGGCGCAAGGCCCAGCAGCGCCTTCAGGAGCGTGCTCTTGCCGGCGCCGTTGGGGCCGACGATGGCCGTCATCTCGGCGGCGGGAATCTCCGCCGACACGTGATGCACCGCGGGATGGCGGTCGTAGCTCACCGTCAGGTCGACCAGGCGCAGAGCGGTGCTCACCGCCCGGCACTCATGAGAGGGCCCACCAGGCGCACAGCCACAGTAGCGCAGACACGCCGAGCGCCATCGCGATGCGCGCAGTCGCGCTCATCGCGAGCAGGGCGGTGCCGGGGGAAACGGGTTCATGCATGGAGCCGGTTTGTTATAATATTACGTCAATTGAGTCCAGAGACCCGGACGTTACCGCACGCTAACCGTTTCTTGATTGGCAGGCCCGAGCCCAAGCGCGCATCCTGTGGCGATGATAAAGCCATCACCCCCCGGACGACGCGCGCTGCTGATCGGCGGCGCGGCGGCAATGGTCGCCGGCCGACCTGACGGGGCGGCGGCGCGCCCACCGGGCGACGGGCCGTGGGCGGTCGAGCTGTTCACCTCCCAGGGCTGCAATTCGTGCCCGCCGGCCGATGCCTTCCTCGGCCGCCTGGCCAAGCGTCCCGACATCGTGGCGCTCTCGTTCCACGTCGATTACTGGGACTATATCGGCTGGAAGGACCCTTTCGCGTCCCGCGAGACCACCGAGCGCCAGCGTGGCTATGCCAGAAGCCTGAAGCAGCGTTACGTTTACACGCCCGAGATGGTGGTCGACGGCATCGGCCACGATACCGGCCGCGAGCCAGGTCCGATCGAAGCGCTGCTGGCCAAGGCACAACGCCTCTCGCCGAAACGCGCCACGCCGGAGCTTGCCCGCACCAACGGCGGCCCCCTCACCATCAAGCTCGCCGCCTTCGCGCTGGAGCGCGGCCCGGCCGACGTCACGCTCGCCATCTATGACCGGCGCAACAACACGCCGGTGGCGAGTGGCGAGAACCAGGGCCGCACGCTTGAGAATTTTAACATCGTACGCCACCTCGAGCTGGTGAGCCGCTGGGACGGTTCGCCCGCCAGCTGGACCATTGCCGCCGACCGCATCCAGCCGACCCAGGGTGTGGCGGTGCTGGTCCAGCGCGCCGATTACGGCCCGGTGATCGGCTGCAACAAGCTGGAACCCGCCTACTTCGGCTAGAGGCCGGCTTCGGAGCGGCAGTTTTGGCGGCCTTGCTTCCGCCACGGGTGCAGGCGAAGGTGCCGCGATGCCATCCGCCGCCAGCGCCTCCGGCCGCCTGACCGCGGTTCTCGGTCCTACCAACACCGGCAAGACCTATCTCGCGATCGAGCGCATGCTCGGCCACGAGTCGGGCATGATCGGCTTCCCGTTGCGCTTGCTGGCGCGCGAGAACTACGAACGCATCGTGTCGGTCAAGGGCGTCAAGCAGGTGGCGCTGATCACCGGCGAGGAGAAGATTGCCCCGCCCGGGGCGCGCTATTTCGTCTGCACGGTCGAATCCATGCCGGTCGAGCGGCCGGTGTCGTTCCTGGCCATCGACGAAATCCAGATGGCGGCCGATCCGGAGCGCGGCCATTTCTTCACCGACCGGCTGCTGCATGCGCGCGGCATGAACGAGACCATGCTGCTGGGCGCCGACACGATCCGGCCGGTTCTGAACCGTCTGTTGCCCGACATCGACGTGGTGGCGCGCCCGCGCTTTTCGAAGCTGAGCTATGTCGGCGCCAAGAAGGCCACGCGCCTGCCGCGCCGCTCGGCCGTTGTCGGCTTCTCGGCCGGGGAGGTCTATGAGATCGCCGAGCTGATCCGCCGCCAGCGCGGTGGCACGGCGATCGTGATGGGCGCCATGAGCCCGCGCACGCGCAACGCCCAGGTCGACATGTTCCAGTCGGGCGAGGTCGACTACCTGGTCGCCACCGACGCGATCGGCATGGGTCTCAACATGGACGTGAACCATGTCTGGTTCGCGAGCCTGCGGAAATTCGATGGTCGCGGCTCGCGACCGTTGCGCGCTGTCGAGCTGGCACAGATCGCCGGCCGTGCCGGCCGCCACATGAACGATGGTACGTTCGGCACCACGGCCGATGTGAGCGGCCTCGAACCGGAGATCGTCGAGGCGATCGAGAACCATCGCTTCGATCCATTGCGCGACATCCAGTGGCGCAACAGCGACCTCGATTTCCGCACGGTGCCGGCGCTGATCGCCTCGCTCAACGTGGCGCCCGATCATCCGACACTCCAGCGGGTCCGCGAGCAGGACGACCAGCTGGCGCTGCAGACGCTGGCGGCGCAGTCGGACTTCCTGCCGCGCATGCGCACGCCACAGCGCGTTCGGCTTCTCTGGGAGGTCTGCCAGGTACCGGACTTCCGCAAGACCATGACCGAGGAGCACACCCGCCTGCTCGGCCAGCTGTTCGAGCATCTAACTCAAGGCGGCGAGCGCCTGCCCGAGGACTGGATCGACAGCCACGTGAAGCGGCTGGAACATTTCGACGGTGACATCGATACATTGATGGCGCGTATCGCCCATGTCCGGACGTGGACCTATATTTCGCACCGTCCCGACTGGATTCAGCGCGCAAGCCACTGGCAGGAGCGTACGCGCGCCATCGAGGACAGACTTTCCGACGCCCTGCACCAGCGTTTGACGCAAAGGTTTGTCGATAGACGGGCGGCTCTGCTTGTAAGAAGATTGCGTGATGAGGGTGAAATGACGACATCGGTCGCCGCAGCGGGCGAAGTCACTGTCGAGGGTGAGCATCTCGGGCGGATCGAGGGCTTTCGCTTCGTTCCCGACGCGGCTGAGAGCCATGCCGATCAGAAGGCTGTGATGAGCGCCGCCTTGCGCGCGCTTCGTCAGGACCTGCCGGCGCGCCTGCAGGCATTTGCCGGCTCGGCAGACGGCGAGATCGTGTTCGATTCCCAGTTGCGTGTCTGCTGGGGTGGCGGACCGGTGGCTCGACTGCTGCCGAGCGGCGACATCCTGGCGCCCAAGGTCGAGGCGCTGGCCACGGACCTGCTGGACGGGCCGGCCCGCGAGGAGGTGCGCAAGCGCGCCGCCACCTGGGTGGAGACCCGAATTCGGCTCGGCCTGTCGGAATTGATGGACGCCCGGGCCACGGCGGAACTTCCGGCCGGCGCCCGCGGCGTCGTCTTCCAGCTCTGCGAAAGCCTGGGCGTGCTGTCGCGCCGCCCGATCGAGGACCAGCTCGCCCAGCTCGGCGACGACGACCGCAAGGCACTGGCTCGTCTCGGTGTCCGGGTCGGCGTCTATTCGATCTACTTCCCGAGCATGCTGAAGCCGGTGCCGATCCGGCTCCGGGCCGGCCTCTGGATGATCGCCCGCAATCGCGAGACCATCCCGCCGCTGCCGGCCGAAGGCCGCACGTCGATGGATCTGCCGAAGGACGCGGAGCGCGACTTTTACGCCACCATCGGCTACCTGCCCCTCGGCGATCACGCGATCCGCGCCGACATGGTCGAGCGTCTGGCGGCAATGGCACGCCAGGCCGTGCGCGAAAGCCGCGAAACGGCGCGCCGTACGCAGACTGAAAAGAAGCCCGCCGTAGACGCTGCATCCACTGCCCCTTCTGCGGCGGCCGCTCCGTCCGGTTCGCCGTCGGCCGACGAGATCAGCGAATGGGCAATCGTGGCGGCGGCCTTCGGCGAAAGCGAACCGGCGTCGGCGCCTGAAGCGCCTGTCGTGGAAGCGGTCGCCGTCGAGGCGCCTGTCGTAGAGGCTCCAGCCGTCGAAGCACCGGCTGTCGAGGCATCTGTCGCTGAAGAGCCTGCAAGCGATGCCCTCGTGGCCGATCAGACTGCCGCCACCGCGACGCCGCCGGAAGCGAAGAAACCCGAAGGGCCGCGACCGCTGCAGCCGGGCCATTTCCGCGCCACGCCGCAGATGATGTCGCTGGTCGGCTGCTCCGAGCCAGAGATGGCCAACGTGATGCAGGCGTTGGGTTATCGTGTGCACCCGCCGACGGAGGCCACCGGGCCCCTGCACAGTTTCTCGATGAAGCCGCGCTTCGTGCGCGAGCGCGAGGAGCAGCGCGAGCGCCAGCGCCTCCAGCAGCGTCAGCAACGCGAGCAGCAGCGCCGCGAGCGGCCGGAGCGGCCCCCCAACGAGCGCCAGTTCTTCGCCGACGCACCCCGGCAGGATCGCGGCAAAGATGGGCCCCGGAACAGCGGGCCGCGAAGCGACGCGCCGCGGAACGATGGCCCCCGCAAGGACGGGCCACGCCAGGACCGCGGCGGCCCGCCACGCGGTGCCCGCCCGCCACGCCGTGACAGTGGCGGCCCCGCGCTGCGGCTTTACGCCACCACCGAAACGAAGAGTGATGCGCCGGCGGCCGACTCGCCGTTCGCCAAGTTGCTCGAGCTGAAGCTTGGTGGAAAGAAGTAGTGGCGCCTTGAGGCCCTAGTCGGCAATGCGGCTCGACAAGTGGCTCTGGCACGCACGTTTCTTCAAATCCCGGTCGTTGGCGGCACGCTACGTCGAGAAGTCGCGTTGCCGGATCGACGGCCGCATCGTCAGCAAGCCGCACGCGGTGGTGGCGCCCGACATGGTGCTGACGTTTGCCTTGGGCCCCCGCGTCCGTGTCGTGCGCATCGTTGCCCTCGGCGAACGCCGAGGGCCTGCACCCGAGGCTCGCACGTTGTATGACGAAATCGACTCTGCGTGAATCGGCAGCCTTGCGCGAGCCGATGGCACGCGTTAATCACCCGGCCGCTCGTAGCTGGAGCCGTTGATGACCTATGTCGTGATCGAGGCTTGCATCAAGTGCAAGTATATGGACTGCGTCGAAGTCTGCCCCGTGGATTGCTTCTACGAGGGCGAGAACATGCTGGTCATCAATCCGGACGAGTGCATCGACTGCGGCGTCTGCGAACCCGAGTGCCCGGTCGAGGCCATCCAGCCCGATACCGAGAAAGGTCTGGAGAAGTGGCTCGACCTCAATCGCACCCTCTCCGTCGAATGGCCGAACATCACCCGCAAGGGTGACGCACCGACCGACGCCGACAATTTCAAAGACGAAAAAGACAAGTTCGAAAAGTATTTCAGCAAAAACCCAGCAAAACGTTAGCTTTTCAGAGCTTTTGCCGCAGTTTTGCCATCGCTATGCGATTGTCGCATAGGTCGACCGTTGCCGAAATGCAACATCGCCCGCGACTCCAGCCCAAATCTCTGGTATAAGGATTGGGCAAGAAGCGGTCCGGGGTCCGGTCCGCCGCGGGCTCGGCATCCTCGTCGGTAGCCGAAAGCAACTTACCGATACGGACTTCCGGGTCGAGCACGCAGGGGAGCGTGCGCGGTGGGTCGCGGTATCGCTGAATGCGGGGTTTGACGTGAAGGGACTTGATATGGCGAAGCCGAAGAAGACAGCGCCGAAGGCGAAGGAATTTGCCTTTGAGAAGGGCGATTTCGTGGTTTATCCGACCCATGGTGTCGGCCGCGTGATCGACATCGAGGCAAAGGAAATTGCCGGGTTCAAGCTCGACCTGTTCGTCATCTCGTTCGAACAAGAGCGCATGATGCTGCGCGTTCCGGTGGCGAAGGCGAAGATTTCCGGCCTGCGCAAGCTCTCGTCGCGCAAGATCATGGAGAGCGCGCTGGTCACCCTGAAGGGTCGCAGCCGCGTGAGCCGCGCCATGTGGAATCGCCGCGCCCAGGAATACGAAGCCAAGATCAACTCGGGCGACCCGGTGTCGATCGCCGAAGTGGTGCGCGACCTGCACCGCAATGCCGGCCAGCCCGACCAGTCCTACAGCGAACGCCAGATCTACGAGGCGGCGCTGGACCGGCTGGCCCGCGAGCTCGCGGCGGTCGAACGCATCGACAAGGATCTGGCCACGCAGAAGCTGAACAGCGTGCTGCAGAAGGTGGCCTGAAGGCCGACCGATCCCGAATAGCTGAAAAGGCGGCCGACTCGGCGCATTCAAATGCGCCTCAGTCGAGCCGCCATTTTCGTGTCTGGAGCTCAGGGCTCGACGATCTTGATCTCGGACAGGCGCGCGAGCTCGGACTGCAGGTCGACGCCATTCAGGACCAGCAGCCGTTCCATCCTGAGATCACGATAGGGCAGCCGCGCCGCCAGCTCCGCCGGCGAGGTCCCGGCCGCAGGGACCACGCGCAGCCGATAGGGCCGGAGCGCCGCGGCCTCTGCATCGGACAAGGTGCGGAAGGTGCGCGCGGCATTGACCAGCACCTCGATGCGGCGGTCGCGGTCGGGCCCCTCGCTCAACAGATTGAAGAAGCAGATGCGGTCGCCATGGCGCACCAGCACGTAGCGCGCCTGGCCAAGACTGGTATCGGAGCCGCGCGGCCTGGCACCGATGGCCGCCGGCGCCCCTCCGATTTCGATGGCCCGTATGTCGGCCGGCGTCGGCTTCAGCGTATTGCGCATCCATTCGTCGAGCGGGCCCGGCACGCGATCGAGGGAGCAGCCGAAATAGAGCAGCGACCGGTCGCGCCCGACGCCCAGGACGCCGTCCTGGTCATTGAACAAGCGGAAATCGGCAGGCGCTTCAAAAGCGAGCTTCAACTTCGGATGCAGAAAAGCCCGGCCGCGCACGAATCCCTCGTCGGGAGCGTCGTCGACCGACATGCCATCAATCGCCGCCAGATAGGCCGGGCGGGCGGACTCGCCCGTGACCGCTGCGCCTCCGCCCGTCGACAAGGCGCCTTTCCTCTCGAAGGGGGCGGGATGGGTCGAGGTGGCGCTGCGCTGATCGAAGGAGTCCGGTGCCTCACCCAGAAGCTTAGCCTCGAGCTGAGCCTGCTGGCGCAGCCTGTCGATCAGGGAGGCCATCGCACTGCTGCGGTATCCCGCCTGCACGACATAGCCCAGCCCAATCCGGTCGGCCTCGAGCTCCTGCTCGCGCGAATAGCGGCGCAAGGCAATCAGACCGTCGCGCGCGACCGAACGGCCAACCGTGACCGATCCGGTCGTGGCAGCCGCCTCGACCGCCGCCTCCAGCACATCCTGCCGGGCCTGGGCGCGCTGGGCGGCGTGGCGCTGCGTGAGGTGGCCAAGTTCATGGCCGAGGGCGGCCGCGAGTTCGGCTTCGTCGTCGAGCACGGCGAGAAGTCCGCGCGTCACGAAAACATAGCCGGTCATGGCATGCGCATTGACCACCGGCATATCGAGCACGACAAAACGGTAGGTGCCCGCAAGCGCGGAGCTGCGGACCAGTTTCTGTCCGACACGATCGACGTAGGCCTGCAGCGCAGCGTCGGGGTAGGCCCCGCCGACTTCCCGTTCGATCGCCGCCGGCAGGACCGGCAACGACCCGGCGGGGGCGGTTATCTGCGAACTATTCCCGGTGGCGCAGGCGCCAACAGCCAGGAGCAGCGCGACCAGGACCGGACTGCGGCGAAAAAACACTGACCCTCCTTGCCCCCGATCAACCTTAGACGCTCGGCTACGGCAGCGGCAATCGCCGCAGGGCTGGAACGGCGAACGCCGCTATGGCAGTGATGATCGCGGACACATACATGCCTCGCTCAGAAACACCCCTTCGTTCCGACCTCTTCCCGGAGATTTCGCCCTACGCCAGCGGCATGCTGGCGGTCGACGGGCGGCACACGATCTATTGGGAGCAAAGCGGCAACCCCGAAGGCCTGCCCGTGCTCTTCCTGCACGGTGGCCCGGGCGCCGGATCGGCACCGGTTCACCGGCGCTTCTTCGATCCCCAATTCTACCGCATCGTGGTCCTCGACCAGCGCGGCTGCGGCCGTTCGATGCCGCTGGGCGAGTTGCAGGACAACACCACCGACCATCTCGTGGCCGACATGGAGAAGCTGCGCAGCCATCTCGGCATCGCACGCTGGCTGCTGTTCGGCGGTTCGTGGGGCAGCACGCTGGCGCTGGCCTACGGTATCAAGCACCCCGATCGTGTGACGGGCTTCATCCTGCGTGGAATCTTTCTCGGCGCGCGGTCGGAGATCGACTGGTTCCTCCAGGGCATGCGCACGATCTTCCCCGAGGCGTGGCGCGACTTCGTGGAACACTTGCCGGAGCACGAACGCGTCGACCTGCTGGGCAACTATTACCGCCGCCTCATCGACCGCAATCCCGACAGCCATCGCCCGGCGGCGCGCGCCTGGAGCCGCTACGAGGCGGCCTGCTCGACGCTCTACCCGACGGCGCGCGCGCCGTTCGAGTCGGACCATGGCGGCTTTGCCCTGGCGCTCTCCCGCATCGAGGCACATTACTTCGCCCACGGCACGTTCGTGCCCGAAGGTTGGCCGTGGGCGGACCTCGACCGCATCCGCCAGCTGCCGAGCACCATTGTCCAGGGCCGTTACGACATCGTCTGTCCGCCCGTCACGGCCGATGCCTTGGCGCGCGCCTGGCCCGAAGCGCGCTACGTCGTCGTGCCGGACGCCGGCCACAGCGCGCTGGAACCCGGCATCCGGGCAGCGCTGGTGAACGCCACCGAGAGCTTCCGCTTGTCGACCAGCGACGATCTTTTCGCCCCGAGGTTTCCATGGGAAACATAAGCCCCAAGCCTGTCGACCTGCCGCCGGAACAGACCGGCGCCGCAGCCTGGTACGGCCCCGAGATGACCCGGCGCGACGACTGGCTGTTGCGGCTGTCGGCCGCGGAGATCGCCGAGGTCGAGCGTGCCGCCGAAGCGCTGGTGGCGCGCGACTCTGACATCGCAGCGATGACAGCAAGTGACTTTGCGCTGCCCTCGCTTGGCCCCAAGCTCAAGGCGCGCGTCCGCGACGAGGTCCTGAACGGCCGCGGCTTCCTGCTGCTGCGCGGCCTGCCCGTCGAACGCTGGTCGATGCGCAAAGCGGCGACTGCGTATTTCGGCCTCGGCACGCATCTCGGCAGTGCGCGCTCGCAGAACGGCAAGGGCCACGTGCTCGGCCACGTGCAGGATCTCGGCCTCGACGTGAACGACCCCAACGTCCGCATCTACCAGACCAACGAGCGCCAGACCTACCATACGGATTCCTGTGACATCGTCGGCCTGCTCTGCCTCAAGACGGCGCAGTCGGGCGGCCTGTCGGCGCTGGTCAGTTCGACGACGATCTTCAACGAGATGCGTCGGCGCAGGCCCGATCTTCTAAAGCTGCTGTTCCAGCCGCTCGCCACCGACCGGCGCGGCGAGGTGCCGGAAGGCCAGAAGCCCTATTTCGAGATCCCCGTGTTCAACTGGCACAAGGGCTTCCTGAGCGCGATCTATCAGCGCCAGTACATCGACTCGGCCCAGCGCTTCGCCGATGCGCCGCGGCTTTCGCCGGCCCAGGTCGAGGCCCTCGACATGTTCGATTCGCTGGCGGGCGATCCCGAGCTTCACATGTTCATGGAATTCAAGCCGGGCGACGTCCAGCTCGTGCACAATCACACCATGCTGCACGACCGCACCGGCTTCGTGGATTGGCCCGAGCCCGAGCGGCGGCGCCACCTGCTGCGCCTGTGGCTGGCGGCCTCCGACGCCCGGCCGTTGCCCGACATCTTCGCCCAGCGCTATGGCACAGTGACCGTAGGCGACCGTGGCGGCATCATCGTGCACGGCACAAAATTGCACGCGCCCCTTCAGGCCGTGTAGCTGGCAAGCGGTCTGACGCAGGTGGTTGACCCGGCGGGTGGTCATCCCTAATTGAAGGCCGCTTGAAGACACCACCCAAAGACAAGGGACGAACCATGGCCAGCGATCCAACCGCGGGCGGCGCCCCGGCGGCGATGCCGGTCGAGCCGTCCGATTCCAGCCTCGATATACCGCCCAAGCCGGAGAGTGCGAACGAGCTGCAACAGCTCGTTGAGCAGCTCCAGGCCGAGAACGCCGATCTGCAGGACAAGCAGTTGCGCGCCCTCGCCGAGGCCCAGAACGTGCGCCGCCGCGCCCAGCAGGACGTCGAAAAGGAGCGCAAGTTCGGCATCGAGCGCTTCGCCCGCGACGTGCTGTCGGTCGCCGACAATCTGGGCCGCGCTCTGTCCGCGCTACCCGCAGATATCGGATCGGTCGATCCCGCCGTTCGCAATGTGATCGTGGGTATCCAGGCCACCGATCGTGAACTGCAATCGGTGCTGGAGCGCCATGGCGTCAAGCGCGTCGAGTCACTCGGCCAGCCGTTCAATGCTGAATTCCATCAGGCCATGATGGAAGTCGAGAATCCCTCGGTGCCGGCCGGTACGATCGTCCAGGAGCTGATCCCGGGCTACCTGATCGCCGGACGCCTCCTGCGTGCGGCCATGGTCGCGGTAGCGAAGGGCGGCCCCAAGGGCGGACCGACAGTTCCTCCTCCCAGCAACGAAAACTAGGCGTCGGCACACCTGCCTGCGGTGGTCATTTTAGAGCGAATTTCGGCGTCCATATCTGATCGCACCATTGCAGGCGGCCCTGCAGGACCTATATAGCCCCTGTCCTGACCCGGTTTTTCCGGCAGGTAATCACATTTGGGGGGTCGATTTGGCGCCTTTGGGGCCGGACCGATCCGCCTAGCGAGAGAGTAGCAACATGGCGAAAGTCATCGGAATCGACCTCGGTACGACCAATTCCTGCGTCGCAGTCATGGAAGGCGGCGAGACCAAGGTTATCGAAAATTCGGAAGGTGCGCGGACGACCCCGTCAATGGTCGCGTTCACCGACGGCGGCGAGCGTCTCGTCGGCCAGGCAGCCAAGCGCCAGGCCGTGACCAACCCGCTGAAGACCCTCTATTCGGTCAAGCGCATGATCGGCCGCCGCTTCGAGGACCCGATGGTCCAGAAGGAGATGTCGCTGGTTCCCTTCAAGATCGTGAAGGCTGCCAACGGCGACGCCTGGGTCGAGGCCGCGGACCAGACCTACAGCCCCAGCCAGATCTCGGCCTTCATCCTCGGCAAGATGAAGGAGACCGCCGAGGCCTATCTCGGCGAGAAGGTCGAGCAGGCGGTCATCACCGTTCCGGCCTACTTCAACGACGCCCAGCGCCAGGCGACCAAGGACGCCGGCCGCATCGCGGGCCTCGAAGTCCTGCGCATCATCAACGAGCCGACGGCAGCCGCGCTCGCCTACGGTATGGACAAGCGCAAGACCGGCGTCATCGCGGTCTATGATTTGGGCGGCGGCACGTTCGACGTGTCGATCCTCGAGATCGGCGACGGTGTGTTCGAGGTGAAGGCCACCAACGGCGACACGTTCCTGGGTGGCGAGGACTTCGACGTCCGCATCATCGGTTACCTGGCCGACGAGTTCAAAAAGGAGCAGGGCATCGACCTGCGCAACGACAAGCTTGCCCTGCAGCGCCTGAAGGAAGCGGCGGAGAAGGCCAAGATCGAGCTCTCCAACTCCAAGGAGACCGAGATCAACCTGCCGTTCATCACCGCGGACGCGAGCGGGCCGAAGCATCTCGTGATCAAGCTGTCGCGCGCCAAGCTCGAGGCACTCGTCGAAGATCTGGTGCAGCGTACGCTCGAGCCTTGCAAGGCGGCCCTCAAGGATGCCGGCCTGCAGGCTGGCCAGATCGATGAGGTGATCCTGGTCGGCGGCATGACGCGCATGCCCAAGGTCATCGAGGTCGTGAAGCAGTTCTTCGGCAAGGAGCCGGCCCGCAACGTCAACCCCGACGAAGTCGTCGCAGTCGGCGCGGCTGTCCAGGCCGCCGTGTTGAAGGGCGAGGTCAAGGACGTCCTGCTGCTCGACGTGACGCCGCTGTCGCTCGGCATCGAGACGCTGGGCGGCGTGTTCACGCGGCTGATCGAGCGCAACACGACGATCCCGACCAAGAAGAGCCAGACCTTCTCCACGGCCGACGACAACCAGACCGCGGTGACCATCCGGGTGTTCCAGGGCGAGCGCGAGATCGCCGCCCAGAACAAGATGCTGGGCCAGTTCGATCTGGTGGGTCTGCCGCCCGCGCCGCGCGGCCAGCCACAGGTCGAGGTGACCTTCGACATCGACGCCAACGGCATCGTCCAGGTCTCGGCCAAGGACAAGGCCACCGGCAAGGAGCAGCAGATCCGCATCCAGGCTTCGGGCGGTCTGAGCGAGGCCGACATCCAGAAGATGGTGAAGGACGCCGAGCTCCACGCCGAGGAGGACAAGAAGAAGCGCGAGCTCATCGACGCGCGCAACCAAGGCGAAGCGCTGGTGCATTCGACAACCAAGCACCTGGCGGAGTTCGGCGACAAGGTGAGCCCCACCGAGAAGGCCGAGATCGAGGGTGCGCTCGAAGGTCTGAAGTCGGCGCTCACGGCCGAGGACGTCGAGGCGATCAAGACCAAGACCAACGAACTTGCCCAGGCGGCGATGAAGCTGGGCGAGGCGATGTACAAGGCCCAGCAGGCCGATGCGCAAGCGGGCGCGGCTGCTGGCGGCAACGCGGCAGGTGGCGCGGGTGAGGCGAAGGGCGAAAAGGTCGTCGACGCCGAATTCGAGGACGTCACCGACAAGAACAAGAAGACAGGCTCCGGCAGCTAAGCCGGGACGAGAACCAAGAAAAGACGGCCTCCCGCGCAAGCGGGAGGCCGACGCATAAGAGGCAATTGGGGGCTGCGTAGAGCGTATGTCGCAAGACTATTACGAGCTGCTCGGGGTCAGCCGGACAGCGAGCGCCGACGACATCAAGAAGGCGTTCCGCAAGCTCGCCATGCAACATCATCCGGATCGCAACCCGGGTGACAAGGAATCCGAGAAGAAGTTCAAGACCGTCAACCACGCCTACGACATCCTGAAGGACCCCGAGAAGCGCGCGGCCTATGACCGCTACGGCGCTGCGGCCTTCGAAGGCGGTGCCGGGCCGGGCGGGCCACAGGGGCAGGGTTTCGATTTCGGCTCGGTATTCGGCGACATATTCGAAGAGATGTTCGGCGGCGGCGGGCGAGGCCGCGGCGGCCGGGCCGACACACGCGGCCAGGACCTGCGCTTCAATCTCGACATCACGCTGGAGCAGGCCTACGGCGGCACCGAGGCGACGGTGCGGGTACCGAGTTCAGTGTCCTGCGAAGTCTGCCACGGCAGCGGCGCAGAGGCCGGCTCCAAGCCGCAGACCTGCCCGACCTGCCAAGGCCGAGGCCGCCTCAGGGCCCAGCAGGGTTTCTTCACCGTCGAACGGACCTGTCACACCTGCAACGGCGCCGGCCAGACCATCGACAAGCCTTGCCGGAGCTGCGCCGGCCAGGGCCGCGTGCGCCGCGACAAGACGCTGAAGGTCAACATTCCCGCCGGCGTCGAGGATGGCACGCGCATCCGGCTCTCCGGCGAAGGCGAGGCCGGTACGCGCGGCGGACCGGCCGGCGATCTCTACGTGTTCCTGTCAGTGCGCCGTCACCAGCTTTTCGAGCGCGAAGGCGCGGACATCCATTGCCGCGTGCCGATCTCCATGGTGCAGGTGACGCTCGGCGGCAACATCGAGGTGCCGACGCTGGACGGCAAAATGGCCCGGATCAACATCCCCGCCGGCACCCAGAGCGGCCACCAGTTCCGCCTGCGCGGCAAGGGCATGCCGGTCGTGCGCTCGAGCCAGCGCGGCGACATGTACATCGAGATCAATGTCGAGACGCCGACGAACCTCACGTCCAAGCAGAAGGAACTGCTCAAGGAATTCGAGAAGGCCGGCAAGACCAGTCCCGAATCCGAGGGCTTCTTCAGCAAGGTGAAGGAAATGTTCGGCGGCTAGGCCGCGACATCTGCCTTTGGAGCATCGGCCAACACGCACCGCACCAGGTGACTGCCCCCCATCTCGCGGAGATCGGGCGGGCGGGCGACGCAGCTCGATTCGACGAACTTGCAGCGCGGCGCGAAGCTGCAGCCCGTCGGCACCTCGGCAAGATCGGGCGGCGCGCCCGGAATGGCCTCGAGACGCTGGCCACGCATGCCGTCATGCACCGTCGAGGCGAGCAGGCCCCGGCTGTAGGGATGGCGCGGGGCGTCTACCATCTGCTCGACCGGCGCCAGTTCGACGATCTTGCCGGCATACATGACGCCGATGCGATCCGAGACCTCGACCGCGACGCCGATGTCGTGCGTCACGAAAATCACCCCGACATTGAATTCGCGCTGCAGCTCCCGGATCAGGAGCAGAACCTGGATCTGGACGGTGGCGTCGAGCGCCGTCGTCGGTTCGTCGGCCAACAGCAGGGCGGGATTGCAGGACAGGGCCAGCGCGATCATGGCGCGCTGGCGCATGCCGCCCGACATCTCGTGCGGATAGGCTTTCAGCCGCTGTGCCGGTGACGGGATGCGCACCATCTCCAGCAGCTCCCGCGCCCGGGTCCACGAGTCGGCGTCACTCTTGCCAGTGTGGCGGCGCACGGTCTCGGCGATCTGGTGGCCGATGGTGAATACCGGATCGAAGGCGGTCGCAGGCTCCTGGAAGATCATGGCAACCCGCTGGCCGCGCAGATCCGACAGGGCGCCTCTGCCCATGGTCAGGATCTCGTCGCCTTCCAGCTTGATGCTGCCGGACCAGCGCGTGCGATGCTCGGGATGAAGCCGCAGGATCGACCGAAGGGTAACGCTCTTGCCCGACCCCGATTCGCCCAGGATGCCGAGCGTCTCGCCGCGCTTCACATCGAAGCTGACCCCGTTGACCGCATTCACCGTGCGATCGGGCGTGACGAACGTCACGTGTAGATCGCGGACCTGGAGAAGTTCGCTGGTTTCGCTCATGGCGTGGCCGCCTTTGAATGGCCCGAGCCCGCGACCCGCATGTGACAGGCGACGGCCTGGGCTCCGATATCGGCAAGCGGCGGCTCGACCCGCGCGCATATTTCCTCGGCGAACGGGCATCGCGTCCGGAAGCGGCAACCCGATGGCGGGTCGATGGGATTGGGAGGATCGCCCTGGATCGGCGCTTCCTTGGTATGGCGCCGGGGGTCCATCGACGGTCGTGCCGACAGCAGCGCACGCGTATAGGGATGCTGAGGATTGCCGTAGATCGCCTCGACCGACCCCAGCTCGACGATCTTGCCGAGGTACATCACCAGGACGCGGTCGCTGAGATACTGCACGACGTTGAGATCGTGGCTGATGAAGATGTAGGTGAGGCCGAGCTCGGTCTTGAGATCGACCAGCATGTTGAGGACCTGGGCCTCGACCGACTTGTCGAGCGCCGACACGGCCTCGTCGAGGATGACCAGCCGCGGCCGCAACGCCAGCGCGCGGGCAATGTTGACCCGCTGGCGCTGGCCGCCGGACAGTTCGTGCGGATAGCGCTCGGCATAGTTGGCCGGATCGAGCCCGACCTTGTCGAGAAGGTCGCGCACGCGCGCACGCGCCTCCGCCGCCGGCAGACCGTGCGCCTTGGGCGCGAAGGCCAGCGTCTCGCCAATGGTGAGACGGGGATTGAGCGAGGCGTAGGAATCCTGGAACACCATCTGCACCTGGCGGCGCAGTTCGTTGACCGTGATGCCGTGCGGCTCGTCGACCGGATCGCCGTCCAGCACCATGGTGCCCCTGTCGGGCTTGATGAGGCGGATGAGGAGCCGCGCCACCGTCGACTTGCCGCAGCCCGACTCGCCCACCACGCCCAGCGTCTCGCCCTTGGCGACCGACAGGGAGAGGTCGTCGACCGCACGGACCACTTTGCCGGAGCGGCCGAGCAGTCCACCGGGCACGGGGAAATGCTTGCGCAGGCCGGTCGCCAGAAGCAGCGGCTGAGCAGGTCCGCCGCGATCGACCGGGGGTATCAGCGAATCCATGTCAGGCTTTCACGTCCATGGCGGCGCGGAGCCCGTCGCTCATCAGGTTGAAGCAGATCGAGGTGATGAAGATCATGACGCCGGGAAGAGCCGCCAGTACCGGATTGACGTAGATCGCCTGGCGCAGCGTGTTCAGCATCAGGCCCCATTCCGGCTCCGGCGGCTTGACGCCGAGGCCGAGGAAGCTGAGGCCGGCCGCCAGGATGATGGCCACGCTGATCAGCGACGTGGCATAGACCAGGATCGGCCCCAGCACATTGCCCAGCACGTGGACACGCACGATGGTGAGCGCACTGGCGCCGCTCGCGCGCGCGGCATCGACGAAGTCGAAGCCACGCACCTGCGTCGTCACGCTCTCCGACACTCGGCAGATCGGCGGGATGAAAACCAGGGTGAGCGACAGCAGGGTGTTCTCCGTGCCGGCGCCGAGCGCCCCCGAGAGCGAAATAGCCAGCAACACGGACGGAAAGGCGTAGAACACGTCCATGACGCGCATGATCGCCATGTTGACCTTGCCGCCGACGAAGCCCGCGGTGATGCCGAGCGTGCCGCCGATCAGCAGGGCGAAGAGCACGGGAGTCACGCCCATGAAGAGCGACAGGCGGCCGCCGTATATCAGGCGGGCGAACATGTCGCGTCCCAGTTCGTCGGTCCCGAGAAAATGGTTCGGTGACCCCAGGGGATAGAGGCGGCGGATCATCGAGGTCTTGTAGGGATCGGCGAGGCCCAGCAGAGGGGCCAGGACCGATGCCAGAACGACCAGTAGCAGGAGTCCGGCGCAGACCAGGGTCACCGGATCGCGGCGCAGCCGGCGGCCGACGGACGGCCAATAGCCGCGCGACGCCGATGCCACGGTCGGCCGCACCAGGGCGGCGGCGATGTCGACGGTCGGGCTCTGGATGGCCATCGTCGTCAGCCTCGCTTGATGCGTGGATCGACCATGGTCTGGATCACGTCCACGGTGAGATTGAGCAGCATGAAGAAGCCTGCCAGCACCAGGGTCGTGCCCTGCAGGATCGGCAGGTCGCGGCGGAAGATGGCGCTGTTCAGCAGGAAGCCGGTGCCTGGCCAGGCGAACACCGTCTCGATCAGGATCGAGCCGCCGATAAGATTGCCGGCCTGCAGGCCCATGACGGCAAGGCAGGTCGGCGCGGCGTTCTTGAGCACATGGCGCAGGATCTGATCGTCGCGCATGCCCTTGGCCTGCAGCGCGGTCACGAACTCCATGCTGAGCGTTTCCTTGACCGTGGAGCGCACGGTGCGCGTCACGACGCCGAGCGGGATCACCGAGAGTGCGATGGTCGGCAGGATCATGTGCTTGAGATGCGGCCAGTCGAAGCGCCAGCCGGTCGAATTTTCGGGCCCGAGGCCCATCGGCGGCAGGACACCCATTTCGACCGAGAAGATGATCACCAGCACGATCGCCAACCAGAAGTGCGGCACGCTCACGCCCATCAGCGAGATCATCGTGACCAGCCGATCGACGATGCGCGACTTGGCATAGGCCGCCGAGGTACCAAGGACGACGGCGAGCGAGAAAGCGAAGAGCGTGGCCGAAATGGCCAGGATGATGGTGTTGCCGAACGCCGACGCCACTTCGGCAGCCACCGGCCGGCCGGTGCCGATCGAAGTGCCGAGATCGCCGGTCAGCGTCACCATGAGCCATCGGAAGTATTGAACCGGCAGGGGCTTGTCGAAGCCGTAGTACTCCTTGAGCTTGTCGACGACCTCCTTGGGCGCATCCGGCGGCACGATCGCCGAGATCGGATCGCCCGGCGCCAGGTGCACCAGCGCGAAGACGAGCAACGACACGCCGAAAGCGACCGGCACCAGGTAAAGAAGTCGTCGCAGCGCGTAGAGCAGCATGGCCGCCCGTCCTCCGTCGCTACTTTGCCATCTCGACGGTAGTGAGATCCTGGAACCAGCTCTGGGCCTGCACGAAGCCCTTCACCTTGGGGCTCATCGCCCGAGGATTGAGATCGTGCGCGATGTAGACCCAGTAGGCCTGGTCGACGATGTAAGTGTGCACGTCCGCCAGCGCCTTGGTCTGGGCGGCGCGATCGAAGGTGGTGTGGGCCTTGTTGATCATCTCGTCGACCTTGGGGTCCTTCAGAATTCCCCAGTTGGCGCCGGCCGGCGAAACGAAGCTCGAGTGATAGAGCCGCATGAAGGCAGAATAGGGATCGACCGTGGCGCGGCTGATGTTGATGCCGTTCACGCCCTTGCTCGAGGCATCAGGACCGGTCGCCGGCTGGAACGAGAAATTGACCAGAGCGTTCCATTCCATGACCTCGAACTCGGTGTCGAAGCCCACCGCGTTCAGGTTCTCCTGGACATACTCGTTCATCGGCAGCGGCAGCATCTGGCCCGAACCCGACGTCGAAATCGCGATCTTGATCTTGGGCTTCTTGGTCGCGCTGTAGCCCGCTTCAGCCAGCAGCTTCTTCGCGGCGGCCGGATCGTACTTTATGTCGAAGCTGGGTGAGCCGAACCAGGGATGACCGGGATAGACCGCACCCTTCGATTCGATCATCAAGCCGCCCAGGAGCTTGTTGATGCCGGCGCGGTCGATCGCGAGATTCGCCGCCTTGCGCACGCGAATGTCGGTCCACGGAGAGCCCTCGACCATGCTGGGCTGATAGGCCCAGTTGTGGGGATACTTGTTGGTAACGATGTTCATGCCGCCCTGCCGCAGGCGGGGGATGGCGTCGGGCGCGGGGACCTCGATCCAGTCGACTTGCCCGGCAAGCAGCGCCGCCGTACGCGTGGCCGCCTCCGGCATGGGGAACAGCAGGACCTTGTCGAGCTTGGGAACGCGCGCCTTGTCCCAGTAGTCGGCATTGCGCGAGAGCTCCAGGCGTTCGCGCGGCACGACGCGATCGACCTTGAATGGTCCGGTGCCGGACGGCTGCAGCGCGACCTTGATCCAGTCCCTTCCGAGCTTGTCCCACTGCGCCGGGCTCGAATAGAAGATGTAGGACATGTCGTAGGGAAACAGCGAGTTGACGATGCGGGTCGTCAGCTCGACCGTGTACTTATCGATCGCCTTGTAGCCCACGAGGGTAGGAATGCGGGCGCGGGCCTGCGCCATCTGCTTGCGGTCGAACTGCGGGGACTTGTCGTTCAGGACCTTGTCGAGGTTCCAGACGACGGCGTCAGCGTCGAAGTCGGAGCCGTCGTGGAACTTTACGCCTTCACGCAACTTGAAGATCCATTTGGTCGGCTCGCCTTCGACCGGCGTCCATGAAAGCGCGAGGCCGGGGCGAATATCGGCGATCGTGTCGGCCTTTGAGAGGTCCCAGTTCACCAGCGCGTCATAGATGGTGTAGCCGGCGAAGCGAAAGCCTTCGAAGCCCTGGTCAGGCTGGCCCGTGGTCTGGGGAACGTCGGCGGCTGTCATGCCGATGCGCAGAGTGCCCTGCGAAAGGGCAGGCATCGCGGTCACTGCAAGGATGCCGAAGCCGGCGGCTGCCACTCGAAGGCGCTTGAACATTAAGTGCTCCTCAATTTGGCGCTGCCCATCAGGGCGCGCTCGCCGTCTCGTCATGCAAGCGGCAAGCCAATATCTTGAGCGAAGGTGCGATCGAGGCGGCATGTCGATTGCATGCGCAACTGGGCGGAGGTTTTTCATGACATCGTCGAACAAGGCGCCAACGCTCGAGGAGTTTCGCGCACGCGCCGCGCTGACTGGCCTCACCTTGACCGAGGAGGATATCGGTCATCTTCACAAGGGATATGTCGGTTTGCTTGGTTTGATGGACCGCATTCCCGCCCGGTGGGCCTGGGCTGCCGAGCCGCCGCACGTCTTCCGCGCCGACGAATAGGCGCATCATGACCGACCTAACGACCCTCAGCATCGCCGAGGCGGGACGCCTCATGGCATCAGGCGAACTCACGTCGACGGTCCTCACCGAGGCATTCCTCGCCCGCATCGGCGCCGTCGATCACAAACTCGCGAGCTACATCACCGTCACCGGCGATCTTGCCCGGAGCGCCGCAAAACAGGCGGATATGGAAAGAGCGGGCGGATTAGTGCGCGGGCCGCTGCATGGCATCCCGATCGCGCTGAAGGACATTTACGAGACGGCCGGCGTGAAGACGACAGGCCACTCGCATCTCAAGGTCGACTATGTGCCGGCAATCGACGCCGAGACGGTGCGTCGCCTGAAGAGTGGCGGCGCCGTCATTCTGGGCAAGCTCGCCACCCACGAATTCGCCAACGGCGCGATGACGCCCGACCAGCCGTTTCCAGCGGCCCGCAATCCCTGGAACACCGACTACCAGCCCGGCGGGTCTTCCAGCGGATCGGGCGCGGCCGTCGCGGGTGCGCTCTGCATGGGCGCCATGGGCTCCGACACGGGCGGATCGATCCGCAATCCGGCGGGATTCTGCGGCACGGCCGGTATCAAGCCGACCTATGGGCTGGTGAGCCGTTGCGGCATCTTTCCGCTTTCGTTCAGCCTCGACACCGCGGGGCCCCTCACCTGGACGGTCGAAGATTCGGCCCTGATGCTCGACGTGCTGGCCGGCCACGATCCCAACGACCAGGCATCGGCCCGCGCGCCGAAGGTTGATTACGGCGCCTCGGCCCACCGCCCCGTAAAGGGCATGCGCATTGCGCTGGCGCGGAATTGGTACGAGAGCGAGATCGCCAGCGTTACGCCCGAGATGAAGAAGGGCATCGACGATGCGGTCGAGGTGCTGCGCGACCAGGGCGCGATCGTCGAAGACGTCATCTTCCCCGACATCCGCGACTATCACATCTGCGGCCGCGTCATCATCACCGTCGAGGCGCATGCCATTCATCGCCGCGACGTCATCGAGACACCGGAGAAGTTCGGCTACACGACGCGGCGGCGCTTCCAGCTCGGCGCGTTCCTCAGCGCCGAACAATATCTCTCGGCGTTGCGCTTTCGGCGCAAGCTGCAGCAGGACACGCGGGCCGCGATGCGCGGCTACGACCTTGTGATGGCCGCAAATCAATGGGGCGGGCCGGAGATCTTCGAGGAGCCGCAGCAGATCTTCCACTTCCTCGGCAAGCCGTCGCTTTCCATGCCGTTCAACGTCACCGGTCAGCCAGCGATGACGGTGTGCTGCGGTTTCGGCAGCGACGGCTTTCCGCTCGCCTTCCAGCTGGCAGGGCGGCCGTTCGACGAAGCCAGCGTCTTTGCCGCCGGCGCCGCCTACGAACGCGCAACGCCGTGGCGGCAACGACGCCCCACGCTCTAGCAGCCGATCTTCTTCGCGAGCTCGATGATCGTGTCGCCGACGACGTCCCAGTCACCCGTCGCCTTGAAGTCGACCTTCTGATTGGGACCGTGCTCGTAGGGACGATTGATGTAGCCCGTCGAGAGGCCGCACTTCTGCGCCGCCGCCAGGTCGCCGTTGTGGGCCGCGCACAGCATCACCTGGTGCGGCTTCAGGTACATGCTGTCGACCACGCCCAGATAGGCCTCGGGGTCGGGCTTGTAGTGATGGAAGGTCTCGCCCGAAAAGCAATGATCCCAAGGAATGCCGCTGTTCTTGGCCATGTTGATCAAGAGCGCGACGTTGCCGTTGCTGAGCGTGCTCACGACATACTTCTTCTTCATCAGGCCGATGCCCTCGACCGAATCGGGCCAAGGCCGGAGCTTGTGCCAGAGATGGGTGAACTCCCACGACCCTTCCTCGCCCGGATGTTTTAGGCCGCGCTTCTTCAGGAGCATCTCGAACGCTTCTTTGTGAAGGTCGTCGATGCGGGTCCACGGCAGCTCGCCCTTGCGCACGCGTCCCATCTGCGGCTGGTAGAGACCGCGCCAGTCGTCGGCGAAGCTCGTCCAGTCGGTCTCGATGCCGTATTTCTTGCCGAGAGCGGGCAGGTCCGCGATCAGGCTGCCGCGCCAATCCACCACCGTGCCGAACACGTCGAAGATGCAGACCTTCAGGTCCGAGAGATCCTTGCCCATTGTCGTTCCTCCGTTTGGGCCAGTGTGGCGTCCCGCGACGTGCTTGGGTAGGGTCCGCGCATGGCAATAAGACAGGACACAGTCGTCGGCACGGACGGCAAGAGTCGCTGCGGTTGGGCGAGCGCCGATCCGCTGTACGAAAAATATCACGACAAGGAATGGGGCCGTCCGCTCAAGGACGACCGCGCGCTGTTCGAGCTGCTGACGCTCGAAGGCTGCCAGGCCGGGCTTTCCTGGATCACCGTGCTGCGCAAGCGTGAGCACTACCGCAAGGTCTACGACGATTTCGATGCCAAGAAGATCGCGCGCTACACGCCTGCCAAGCTCGCCAAGCTGCTGGCCGATCCCGGCATCATCCGCCATCGCGGCAAGATCGCGGCCAGCGTCACAAATGCCCAGGCCTTCCTGAAACTGGTCGAGCGCGAAGGCTCGTTCCATCGCTGGCTGCGCAAGACCGTGGGCGAGCAGCCCGGCACGCGCCCGAAGACGCTGAAGGACGTGCCGGCCCGCACGCCGCAGAGCGACGCTCTCGCCAAGGCGCTGGCCAAGGAAGGCTTCAAGTTCGTGGGCTCGACCATCTGTTACGCCTTCATGCAGGCCTCGGGCATGGTCGACGACCACGTCGTGGGCTGTCATCGCCACAAGGAGTAGTTTCTTGACCAAGCGTGTTTTCATCGCGGCCCTCGGCACCGAGACCAACCAGTTCGTTCCCTTCCCGACCGGCCTGCGCGGCTACCAGGA
>CAMAYC010000041.1 GCA_945862125.1 Reyranella massiliensis 521 | reverse complement strand
GACACGCCGCCGATCGAGGAATATCTCGGCACCGAGATCACCGGCCGCGTGCGCCGCGTGCTCAACCGCCCGATCCGGATCATGGGCCGCTTCACCCAGCCGCTGCCAAACAACTGGAAGCTCTATGTCGAGAACGTGAAGGACACCTATCACGCGAGCCTGCTGCATCTCTTCTTCGCAACCTTCCGTATCACGCGACTGACCCAGGCCGGCGGTGTTCTGGTCAGCCCCGACGGCGGCCATCATGCGAGCTACACCATCGGCAGCGAGGACGCGCCCGGCGCCGCCGCCTTTCGCGAGAAGGACCTCCGGTCGGAGCGCGACGACTACAAGCTGGCCGATCCCAGCATGCTCGACCCCGTCGACGAGTTCGGCGACCGCATCCAGCTCCAGATGCTGACGATCTTCCCCAGCACCGTGCTGCAGCAGGTCCACAACTGCCTCGCCGTGCGCCAGGTGGTGCCCAAGGGCACCGGCGGCATGGAGCTGCGCTGGACCTACTTCGGCTTCGCCGATGACACGTCGGAGATGAACAAGCGACGATTGAAGCAACAGAACCTCGTGGGACCGGCCGGCCTGGTGTCGATGGAGGACGGCTGCGTCGGCGGCTTCGTGCAGCGCGGCATCGTCGAGGCCGGCGACAAGATCTCCGTCGTCGAGATGGGTGGAGACGCCGCCGAAAGCCAGGCGACGCGCGCCACCGAGGCCGCCGTACGCGGCTTCTGGCAGGCCTACCGCCGCCACATGAACTACTAGGAGACGGTCGCATGGATGTGGCGCGACTGGTCGAGCTGAATGCCGCCTACGCGCGCGTCATCGATAGCGAGCAGTTCGAGCAGTGGCCCGAGCTGTTCACCGATCCCTGCCTCTACAAGGTGACCACGGCGGAGAACGTCGCCAGGGGCTACGAGGCCGGCATCATCTATGCCGATTCGCGCGCCATGCTGCAGGACCGCGTCTCGGCGCTGCGCAAGGCCAACATCTACGAGCGCCAGCGCTACCGCCACATCGTCGGCCTGCCGATGGTGCTGGGCCGGGAAGGCAGCGCGAGCATCGTCGAGGTGCCGTTCCTGATCGTGCGCATCATGGGCGACGGTGCGATGTCACTGTTCGCCACCGGCTGCTACCGCGACAAGGTCACGACCGATGCCGCGGGCGACCTCAGGTTCGCCGAGCGCATCGTGGTGTGCGACGGCGCCCGCTTCGACACGCTGGTCGCCATCCCGCTCTGACGCGGCTACTTGTAAGACGAAATCTCGATCAGGCTGCCGTCGGGATCGCGGCAATAGACAGACACGATCGTCCCCATCGCGCCGCGCTTCTCCGTCGGTCCCTCCTCGATCGCGACGCCGCAGGCGCGCAGGTGGTCCGCCACGGCCTGCGGCGAGGACCTGGTCAGGAAACAGAGATCGTCGCTGCCAGGCGCCACCTGCTTGCCGGTGAACCATTCCTGCTGGGTTGCCGAAATCGGCCTGAGATTGATCTTCTGCCGGCCGAACTTGACGGTCGTCCGTCCGGACTTGCCCGGCCCGGGCTGCCAATCCTCGCGCGTCATGCCGAGCACACGCTGGTACCACGCGGCCGCGACATCGACGTCCCGAACGTTGATGACGATATGGTCGATTGCATCAACGATAACAGCCATGCCCGGAGCCTCGTCATTTCGACACGGAGAAGAGGCGTATAATGCCAAGGACGGCTATAAGCGCCACCACAATGGACTCCCTTCCCGTCGATGAGGCCCTGTCACGTCTGAAAGAGGCGCTGGCCGGACACAACGCCGCCGTGCTGGTCGCCCCACCGGGCGCCGGCAAGACGACGCGCGTGCCGCTGGCGCTGCTCGACGCGCCGTGGCTCGGCGGCCGGCGGATCGTCATGCAGGAGCCGCGGCGGCTGGCCGCGCGCGCCGCCGCGCACCGCATGGCGGCGACGCTGGGCGAGGCGGCGGGCGAGACCGTGGGCTATCGCGTGCGCTTCGATAGCAAGGTTGGACCACGCACGCGCATCGAGGTCGTGACCGATGGCCTCTTCCTGCGGATGCTGCAGGACGATCCGTCGCTGGACGGCATCGGCTGCGTGATCTTCGACGAATTGCACGAGCGCGGGCTGGAGACCGACCTGTCGTTCGCCCTGGTGCGCGAGGCGCAGACGGCGCTGCGCGAAGACCTCCGCGTCGTGGCCATGTCCGCGACCCTCGATCCCGGACCCGTTGCCGACCGGCTGGGCGGCGCGGCAGTAATCGAAAGCGCCGGTCGGATGTTCCCGGTCGAGACGCGCCATCTCGACCGCGAGGCGGCAGGCCGGATCGAAGACACGGTCGCCGCCGCGATCCGCCGGGCGCTGGCCGAGGAGAGCGGCAGCGCGCTGGTGTTCCTGCCCGGCGTCGGCGAAATCCGCCGCGTCGAGGAGCGGCTGCAGGGGCTCGGGCCCGCAATCGATATCGCCCCGCTCTACGGCGACCTCTCACCGGCCGACCAGGACCGCGCCATCGCGCCCTCGGCCCCGGGCCGGCGCAAGGTGGTGCTGGCGACCGCGATCGCCGAGACCAGCCTCACCATCGAAGGCGTCCGGATCGTGATCGATTCCGGCGAGATGCGGGTGCCGCGCTTCTCGCCGCGCTCGGGCATGACGCGGCTGGAGACGGTGCGCGTGAGCCAGGCCTCGGCCGACCAGCGCCGCGGCCGCGCCGGCCGGCTCGAGCCAGGCATATGCTACCGGCTATGGACGCAGGAGGCCGAACGCGGGCTGCTGCCGTTCACGCCGCCGGAGATCCTCGATGCCGACCTCGCGCCGTTGGCACTCGAACTGGCGGCCTGGGGCGCGGGCGATGCGGCGAGTCTGCCGTGGCTGACGCCACCGCCCCCGGCCTCGCTCGCCACGGCGCGGGCCCTGCTGGCCGATCTCGGCGCGATCGATGATGCCGGTACCATCACGCCGCACGGCCGCGCCATGGCGCGGCTGGGACTTCATCCGCGGCTCGCCCATCTCGTGCTAAGAGGCCGCGAGCTGGGACAGGGCAAGGTGGCGGCCCTGCTGGTGGCCGTCTTGGGCGAGCGCGATTTCCTGCGCCTGCCGCCAGGACAGCGCGACGCCGACCTGCGCCACCGGGTCGATATCGCGCTGTCGGGCAAGGCGCCGCGGCAGATCCTAGAGGTGGCGCGGCGGCTCACCCAGGGCAAGGACGCCGACAGTTCCATGACCGGCGCGCTGCTGGCATTGGCCTATCCCGATCGCATCGGCCGGCGTCGCGCCGCGGCAGCGGGACGGTATCTGCTGTCGGGCGGCCGAGGCGCCGCGTTGCCGGAAGGCGATCCGATGGCCAACGAGGAATTCCTGGTCGTGGCCGATCTCGACGGCTCGGCCCAGGACTCGCGCATCTTCCTCGCCGCGCCCATCACCGTGGGCGAGATCGAGGACCTCTACGCCGACCGCATCGTGGCGGAAGAGATCGTGCGCTGGAGCCCCCGCGACGGCGCGGTGCTGGCTCGCCGGCGGCGGCGCCTCGGCGCGCTGCTGCTGGAAGACAAGCCGCTCCCCACGCCCGATGCGAGCGCCGTAAAGGCCGCGATGGTCGATGGCATCCGCCAGCTTGGCGCCAAAGCCCTGCCGTGGAACGACGATCTCGCCAGATGGCGGGAGCGCGTGGCGTTCATGCGCGCCCATGACGAGAGCTGGCCCGATCTTTCCGATGCAGCCCTGCTTGCCTCCCTGGAAGAATGGCTGAGCCCCTTCCTCGACGGCGTGTCGCGCCGCGACCACCTGGCGCGCGTCGATCTCGCGGCGGCGCTGAAGGCCTTGGTGCCGTGGGACCGGCAGCGCGACCTCGACCGGCTGGTCCCAACCCACATCGAAGTGCCGAGCGGCTCGCGTGTGGCCATCGACTACACCAACCCGGCCGAACCCACCTTGTCGGTACGCCTGCAGGAGATGTTTGGCTTGAGCGACACGCCGCGCATTGCCGGCGGCAAGGTGCCGCTCACCGTGCACCTGCTGTCGCCGGCACGGCGGCCGGTGCAGGTGACGCGCGATCTCGCGAGCTTCTGGGCGACGGGCTACAAGTCCGTGAAGGCCGAGCTGAAGGGCCGCTATCCGCGGCACTACTGGCCGGACGATCCCCTGATCGCCGAGCCGACGGCCCGCGTCCGGCATCCCCGGCCGCGCTGAACGCCTATTTCTGCTCGATAAAGCGAGCCAGCAGACGCCGCATCACCGGCATCAGGAACAGCATGATGGGAAAGGCCATGATCCAGGAGGCCATCCAGGACTCCATCCACTTCGATATCATGCCGCTGGCAAAGCCCACGGCACGCAAGGTCGCCACACCGGAGACGAAGAACGTCATGATGAAGGTGAGCGCGAGCGGCAGCGCAAAATGCATCGTGCGGGCGGGGAGTTTCTTCACGGCGGACCGGACAATATGGTACGGACTTGGGTCTCGTCCACCGTCTGCACGGAATCCCGCACATGTCCCTCGCCCTCCCGTTCCAGACTGCCAAGCAGCTCGCTGCCGCGGTCCGGAAGAAGAAGATCGGCTGCGTCGAGCTTCTCGACCTCTATCTCAAGCGGGTCGAGGCCTATAACCCCGAACTCAACGCCATCATCGCCACCGACATCGAGGGCGCCCGCAAGCAGGCCAAGGCCGCCGACAAGGCGGTCAAGGCCGGCAAGAAGCTGGGGCCGCTGCACGGCGTGCCCATGACCATCAAGGAATCCTTCGATATCGCCGGGTATCCGACGACGTGGGGCGACCCGGCGTTCAAGGACGCCATCGTCAAGACCGACGCACTGGTCGTGCAGCGCATGAAGAAGGCCGGCGTGACGCTGTTCGGCAAGACCAATATCCCGCTGAACCTAGCCGACTGGCAGAGCTACAACGAGGTCTACGGCTCGACCAACAATCCGTGGGACCTCGGCCGCACGCCGGGCGGCTCGTCGGGCGGCTCGGGCGCGGCGCTGGCCGCCGGCCTCACCGGCATCGAGGCCGGCAGCGACATCGGCGCCTCGATCCGCAACCCCGCCCACTATTGCGGCGTGTGGGGCCACAAGCCGAGCTGGGGCGTCGTCTCGCCCAAGGGCCATGCGCTGGCCGGTGCCGTCGCCTATGGCGACATCGGCGTCGTGGGACCGCTGGCGCGTGGCGCGGCGGACCTCGAGATCGCCATGGACGCGATGGCCGGGCCCGATGCGCTCGACGGCCGCGGCTGGACGCTCAGCCTGCCGCGCTCGAAGAAGACCAGGCTGCGCGACTTCAAGGTCGCCGTGCTGCTGACCGACCCCAATGCCGAAGTCGACGATTCGGTGCAGGAGCAGATTTCCAAGCTTGCGTCGTTCCTCGCCAAGAACAAAGCCAAGGTCAGCGACAAGGCGCGGCCGGCCATCGACACGGTGGAGCTGAACGATGTCTACATCCGCCTGCTGCGCGCGGCGACCTCGGCCCGCATGGCCGATGCCGTCTACGAGCAGGCCGTCAAGGACGCGGCCACCTTGCCGTCCGACGACATGAGCTATTTCGCCCAGATGCAGCGCGGCAATTCGCTCGCGCACCGCGACTGGCTGCGGCTCAACGAGAAGCGGCACAAGATGCGTTGGGCCTGGGACGAGTTCTTCAAGGACTATGACCTGATGCTGTGCCCGGTCGCCGTAACGGCGGCCTTTCCGCACGACCAGAAGGGCTTGCGCCATCTGCGCACCATCGTGGTCAACAACAAGAAGGTGCCCGTCGTCGACCAGATTTTCTGGGCGGGCTATTCCGGCGTCACCTGGTTGCCCTCGACGGCCGCCCCGATCGGCCAGACCAAGGAAGGGCTGCCGATCGGCGTGCAGATCATCGGCCCGCAGTACGGCGACTACACCTGTATCGAGTTCGCCAAGCTGCTGGAGAAGGAATACCGCAGCTTCGAACCGCCACCGGCCTACAGCTGATCAGGAAGAGTCATGAGCAACGACATCGATCTCAAGAAGCACATCCGCTCGATCCCCGATTTTCCCAAGCCGGGCATCCTCTTCTACGACATCTCGACCTTGCTGGCGCACGCCAAGGCCTGGCACGCCACCATCGAGCGGATGGCCGACATGCTCCGGCCCTACAAGCCCGACGTGCTTGCCGGCATCGAATCGCGCGGTTTCCTTCTGGCCGCACCGCTGGCGCTGGCGCTGGGCACCGGCTTCGTGATGCTGCGCAAGCAGGGCAAGCTGCCCGGCACCACGGTGCGCCACACCTATGCGCTGGAGTACGGCACCGACACGATCGAGATCCAGAACGACGCCATCAAGAAGGGCGCGCGCGTCGTACTAGTCGACGACCTGCTGGCCACCGGGGGCACCCTGGCGGCGGCGGTGAATCTGCTGGAGCAGGTCGGCGGCGTCGTACCGGCGGCGGCCTGCGTGATCGAGCTCACCTTCCTCGAGGGCCGCAAGCGGCTGAATGTGCCGATCGAAACGCTGCTCAAGTACGACAGCTAGGCACGGCCGCTTCCCGCGCTACCGCCAAACCGGCTACGATGGCGACGGGAGGAATAGAATTTATGACGTCAATTCCAGAGTGCTTTTCCGAAAGCTATGCCGACGCGCGTCCCAAGTTCTGCGCAGCGGCGGCACAGGCGGGAGGCGCGCTGCGCTCCTGGCTCAATCCCAAGGCGCGCGGGCCGGGCGGCGAATCACTCTATCTCGACACAGCGCGGTTCGGTCCGGCCGATGCCGCCAACATGCTGG
The DNA here is from genome assembly GCA_945862125.1 of Reyranella massiliensis 521. Classification (GTDB taxonomy): domain Bacteria; phylum Pseudomonadota; class Alphaproteobacteria; order Reyranellales; family Reyranellaceae; genus Reyranella; species Reyranella massiliensis_A. Next base: position 28,941 of record CAMAYC010000041.1, on the reverse strand, counting down.
TGCTGATCGCCGGCACGCATGGCGTCGAAGGACATTGCGGTTCCGGTGCCGAGATCGCCTGGCTGCGGACCGGCGGCGCCGGCCGGCTGCCCAAGGACACCGGGGCGCTGGTGATCCACGCCCTCAATCCCTACGGCTTTGCCTGGAGCCGCCGGGTGACCGAGGACAATGTCGACCTCAACCGCAACTTCGTCGACCACGACAAGGCCTATCCGGTCAATGACGGCTACCTCGCCATCGCCGATGCCGTCCTGCCCCACGACTGGAACGACGCCAGCACCGCAAAGTCCGAAGCGGTGTTCGCCGCCTACGCCCAGAAGCACGGCGCCTTCGGGCTGCAGAGCGCGATCAGCGCCGGCCAGTACACCCATCCCGATGGCATCTTCTTCGGCGGAACCACGCCGACCTGGAGCAACCGCACCATCCGTGCCATCGCCCGCAAGGAACTCGCGCAGGCGCGCCGCGTCGGGATCATCGACTTTCACACTGGCCTTGGGCCGTTCGGTCACGGCGAGCTGATCTGTGCGGTGTCGCCCCAGGCCAAATCGTTCGCCCGCTCCAAGGCCTGGTACGGCGACGAGATGACTTCGCCGGAGAGCGGCACTTCGACGTCGGCGGTGGTGGTGGGCTGCATGACGGATGCCTTTCCGCAGGAGCTGCCCGACGCGGAGGTGACGTCGATCGCGCTGGAATACGGCACCTACTCCGTGCCCGAAGTGCTGGGCGCGGTGCGGGCCGACAACTGGCTGCACCAGCGCGGCGACCTCAACTCGGCGCAGGGCCGCGCGCTGAAGGCCGACATGAAGGAGCGCTTCTTCCCGTCGGGCGACAAATGGCGGGAGATGGTATGGGCCCGCGCCGACCAGACGATCGGCTGGGCACTGAAGGGCCTCACCGGATCATGAGGCGCCGCGGGTGAGCATCGTCGCATCGAGCGAGGACGCCTCCCGGCTGCGGCTCCGCCGGGCGCTTCAGCATGCGCCCCTGTTTGCCGACCTCGACACCAAGAGCCTCATGGCCGTCGAGCACCAGCTCACGCTGCTCGTCCTGCCTGGCGGCGCGCCACTGTTTCGCCAGGGCGAGGCCGCCGATGCGGTCTATCTCGTGGCGAGCGGCTGCCTCGGCGTGTTCCGGCACGAGGATGCCGAGGGCGAGGAGCCGCTCCTCATTGCCGAGATCACACCCGGCAATATCGTGGGCGAGATGTCGCTGCTGTCCGAAAGCGAGCGCACGCGCAGCGTCGCGGCGCTGCGCGACAGCGAGGTCTGGCGCCTGGCGCGGGCCGACTTCGACTCCCTGACGGCGGTGCACCATGAGGTATTGCCGACGCTCATGCGCTACGTCGCGGCGCGCAACGCCGTCCCGCCCGGCAAGCGCCGACGGCAGCCCCGGACTTTCGCGATCCTGCCATCGGGCCCGGACGTGCCGGCGGCGCGGTTCGCGGTGCTGCTGGCCAGCGCCCTCGGCCGGATCGGCAATCAGGTCCAGCTTCTGGGATCCGACTCCCTGGGGCAGGAACCGGAGTGGTTCGCACGCTGCGAGATGGAATCGTCCTTCGTCCTCTACCGCGCCGATCCGACGCTCACACCCTGGACCGAACTCTGCCTGCGCCAGGCCGACTGCCTGGTGGTGGTGCGCAGCGCCGACTCCGACCTCCCGACCAAACTTCCCTTCGAGATCGAGATGGCGCGGGCAGGCGCCGTGTTCCATCGCCGCCGCGAACTGGTGCTGCTGCATGAGGGCCACGAGCCCGCGCCCGGCTCGACGGCACCCCTGCTGGCGGGCGGACTCTACGGCCAGCATCATCATGTGCGGCTCGACCTGCATGCCGACATCGACCGGCTGGGCCGTCTCCTGACGGGACACGCGGTCGGCCTCGTGATGGCGGGCGGCGGCGCGCGAGCCTTCACCCACATCGGGGTCGTCAAGGCGATGCGTGCCTCGGGCGTGCCGATCGACCTGATCGGAGGCACCAGCATGGGCGCCATCGTGGCCGCCGGGGTGGCGGCGCGCTGGACCGACGAAGAGCTAGTCACTCGGTTCCGGCGGTCGTTCGTCGATGCCAATCCGCTCAGTGACTACACCATCCCGGCGATCTCGCTGTTCGCCGGACGCCGCGTCGCGGCCCTGCTGCGTGCGGCGTTCGACGAAATGGACATCGAGGACCTGGCGCTGCCCTTCTTTTGCGTCACTGCCAACCTCACGACCTCCAAGGCCGATATCCACACGGTCGGACGGCTGTGGCGCTGGCTCAGGGCCAGCGTGTCAATTCCGGGCGTCCTGCCACCCTTCAACCAGGCCGGCGAAGTCCATGTCGACGGTGGCGTCATCGACAATTTCCCGGTACGTGCGATGCGCCGCATGGGCCGCGGCGTCACCATCGGTGTCGACATCGACACCGGCGGCGCTTTGGCTGCCGGTGCAGACGCCATGGAGCCCTGGTCGGCCTGGCAATTCTTCCGCCGTCTGCTGTGGAAGCGCGACGAGACGCTGCCGATCCCGTCGATCGTGCGCATCCTGTTACGTTCGGCCCTGGTCGCCAGCACCGAGCGGGCGCAGGAGGATCGCGCCATCGCCGACATGTTGATCGTGCCGCCGATGAACCATATCGACCTGCTCGACTGGACGAGCTTCGACTCGGCTGTGGAGGTCGGCTACCGCACCACGATGGAATGCCTCGACAAGGCCCGCGCCTCGCCGACGGGCGCCCGCCTCTTCCTGGCCTGAGCGCGGAACACGGAGGAAGCGAAATGAGCGATTTGACCGTCCTGGCCGATCTCAACCGCAACTACATCCGGTCGGTCGACGAGGCCGATGTTCGCTGGTTCGATGAGCACCTGGCCGACGACTTCCACAACACCAATCCCGACGGCACGTTGATCGACCGGACAGCCTTCCTGGCCCAGATCGGGCGCGGCTCGCCCGTCACCGATCTCCGAGAGCATGACGTGAAAATCCGGCTGCTCGGCGATTTCGCCATCATTCACGCGCGGACGACTTACAAGAAGCCCGACGGAACGACGGGCGCGGGGCGGTATACTGACGACTGGCAGCGACGGCCCGAGGGCTGGCGCTGTGTGTCGGCTCACGTCAGCCGATTCTAGGACAGGAACTTCAGCCCGTTCACGATCTTGTCGATGGTCTTGCGCGGGCCGTGGACGCCGACGCCGACGAAATCCAGCGCGTCGGGCGGTGCCGCAGCCACGGCGGCGCGGTTGTCGGCGTCGTTGGTGGTGGCAAACATCGGCTCGATGTAGATCGCCGGCACCAGCTCGCGGGACAGGATGCGCTGGTGCGTCCGCCGCAGTTCCTCGAGGGTGGCGCCGTAGACGAACACCGGCTCGCGGATCAGCGGCGTATATGTTTTGCCGCTGCCGTCGCGATAGGCCTCGCCCATGATGTGGGGATGGGCGCCGGCGAGCCCGCCCGCCAGGAAGGCCGCGACGTTGGCGGCCTGCCAGCCGGCGAGATCGCGACGCAGGACGAGGACGGTCTTGGTATCGTAGATCATGCCCTCTTTTCGGGCATCGTCGTCCGCCCGTCTTGAAGGTTTGTGCAGGCTACAGCGCCGGCCGCCTGTCGCGCCAAGGCGTCGCCTTTTCGTAGGCGTCGCCCGCGCGCAGGACGGTGGCGTCGTCGAACAGCCGGCCGACGATCTGGAGGGAGAACGGCAGGCCATTGGCGGCGAAGCCGCTGCAGATCGACAGGGCGGGATTGCCGCCGACGTTGAACGGCGTGGTGAGCGAGGCCTTGGTGAACAGGGTCGAGGGCGGGACAGGTTCGAGTTTTCCCGCCGGTTCGCCCGTCGGCAGCATCAACAGATCGACCGTCGACATGACCTTTTGCATCGCCCGCGCCAGATCGGTTCGCTGGCGTTGGGCCTGGATATAGTCCTCGGCGCGCACCAGGCCGCCGGCAATGATCCGATATCGCAGGCTGGCGCCGAACAATTCAGGCCGTGTCCGCAGATCCCGGCCGTGGATGGTGAAGAGTTCGGCAACGGCAATGATCTTCTTGGCGTCATCGAACTGTTGCAGCGGCGGCAAGACGACCGGCCGCACCGTGGCACCGAGACCGCGGAACACTTCCAGCGCCGCGTCGAAGGCTGCCTTTGTGGCTGGCGCCAGCGGCAGCTCCTTCTCCAGCCAGTCCGCTGGCACGCCGATCACCAGGCCCCGCACGTCGCCTGTGAGTGCCTCGCAGTAGTCGGGAATGGGCACGTCGGCAGAGCCAGGATCCTCCGGATCGTGACCGGCGATGACCTGCATCAGGATCGCCACGTCCTCGGTCGTCCAGGCCAGCGGCCCGGCATGATCGTGGGTAAAGCAGTTGGGAATGACGCCGCGCCGGCTGACCAGACCGTAGGTCGGCTTCAGACCGGCAATGCCGCAGGCGGCGGCTGGACCGCGGATCGACCCGCCGGTGTCGCTGCCGAGCGTGGCCGGCGAGAAGCCCGCGGCGACAGCCGCCGCGGAGCCGGAGGACGAACCGGCCGGTGAATGGTCGCGGTGCCACGGATTGCGCGCCGGTGGAAACAGCACGTCCCACGACGGCCCGCCGTGGGCGAACTCCCAGGTGGCGTTCTTGCCCAGCAGAATGCCGCCCGCCGCCGCCATCCGCTCCTGGCAGAACGAATCCCGCGCTGGAACATTGTCGGCCAGCAGCTTCGACATCGCCGTCGTGCGGATGCCGGCCGTGTCGAAGATGTCCTTCAGGCAATAGGGAATCCCGTGCAGCCGGCCGAGCGTCTTGCCGGCCATGACCGCAGCTTCGGCGACTTTGGCCTCGGCGCGCGCGCGCTCGGCCGTCAGGGTGACGAAACTGTCCAGCAGATGGTCGAGATGCACAATCCGGGCGAGGTACGCTTCGGTCAGCTCGACGGGCGACAGCTTACGGGCGGCGATGAGCTTCAACGCCTCGGCGATGGTGAGAAAAGCTGGATCCGACACAGCCTACTCCTTCGCCGGCTGGAATTTCTGCGGCACGAAGGTGTGTGCCGGCTCGTCGCCGTGCGGCCGCCCCGCAGGCAGGCGCGCGATCATCGCCTGTACATGGCCATAGGCCTCGACGAGTTCGTCGAGGCCTATGGCAGATCGAGGCCAGCCTGTCGGGCGAGGCGGACGATTTCGTCTTGAGATGGCGTATCGGGCATGCTGTCTGTCCTGCAATGGCGATGCCAGACTGCATGAGGCAATCCATCATGTCGACGATCGCGCCGGACCAGATCCGTTTCGATGAGCCGCACGCCGGGCTGCAGCGCCTGGCGGCACGATTTGGCGGCCACGCCTACGACCTGCACCGGCACGAGACCTATGCAGTTGGACTGACGCTGCGCGGCGTTCAGGCATTCCACTACCGCGGCGCGCGCACGGCGAGCCGGGCCGGACAGGTCATCGTGCTCCATCCCGACGAGGCGCATGACGGCCACGCGGGCGTTGCCGACGGCTTCGCCTACCGAATGCTCTATGTCGATCCTGCGGCGATCTCCGCAGCGCTCGGCGATATGCCGCCGCCCTTCGTGCCGGACGCCGTGGCGGCAGATCCCGCCCTCGCCGCCATCCTGCACGAAGCCTTCGCCGATTTTCCACGCAGCCTGGAGCCGCTGGCCGTCGATACCGTCGTTGGCCGGCTGGCCGAAGGCCTGGCTGCGCGTGCCGACTCCGCACGGCCGTCGCCGCGCAAGGCAACTGGCCGCCGTGCGGTCGCCTTTCGTGCCGTCGGACGCGTCCGCGACTTCCTGACGGCCGAAGCCTCCCGCACGATCGCCTCGGAAGAACTCGAACGCCTGAGCGGTCTCGACCGATTCGCGCTCGCCCGGCACTTCCGCGCCGCCTTCGGCACCTCCCCGCATCGCTTCCAGGTCGGACGGCGCCTCGTCAGGGCACGCATGATGATCGCTGGCGGAATGGCACTGTCGGAGGCCGCCGCGGCGACGGGCTTCGCCGACCAGAGCCACCTCACCCGGCACTTCTCGGCGCGCTTCGGCCTGACGCCCGGCCGCTGGGCCGCGCTGTCGCGCGCCAGCGCCTAGGGATCGAGCGGGTAACGGCCCTCAGCGTCGAGCGCATCGGCCGACAGCCAGCCGCGCCTCAAGCCGGCCAGCGTCGACGTCATCATCGGGCGCAGACCTGGCGCGCGGCAGGCGACGGCCATCAGCGCGTCCCGCGCCAGTCCGAGCAGCGGCTGGTTCGACTGGAAAAACGGGGTCAGCAGATGGCTGGCCTGGCGATAGAAGCGCGAGGGCGGCCCGCGCCGGCGTGCAAACAGGGCCAGCGCTGCGACAAGGTCGTCACTGGCAGCCAATGCACGCGACAAGGCATGGGCATCGAGCAGCCCGAGATTGGCGCCTTGGCCGAGTTGTGGGCTGGTGCCATGCGCCGCATCGCCGATGAACAGGACCGGTCCGTCGTTCCAGTGCGGCAATGCGACATGCCGGTAGGTCGCGCGCGCGAAGTCGTCGGCGTTGGCCGCCTGCTCGATCAGCGCCACCGCCTCCGGCCAGAGTTCAAGCGCCTCGAACCGCCATGCTTCGAGGTCGATCGGGCGGCCGGCCTCCAATGCGGCGGCCGGCAGGCTCCAGAACAGGGTGACCCGGTGCTGTCCCACCGGCAGCAGTCCCATCATCGTCGTGGTGCCTCGGACACGCTGCTGCAGCATGGCGGGCGCGCTGATCATGTCGCGGCTGTCGGCCACCGTCGCCCAGATGCAGCCCCAGGGATAAAGCGGCGCCCGTGCCTGCGGCATGAGCCGTTCCCGCAGGCGCGAGTGTGCTCCGTCGGCCGCCACGACGAGATCGAAAGGACCGTGCCGGGTACCTGCCTTGTCGACCACCGTTGCCCGGCCGCCATCGCGCACGACGTCAACGATCTCCGCATCGGTGATCAGGCGGGCCCTCGATTGCCGCAGCCTGCCGTGCAACAGCTCGAACAGCGAACCGCGATGGATCCCCAGCCCAAAGGCCGCGGGATGCAGGTCGGCATAAGCGAGATCGAGGACCGTATGCTTCAGATGATTGAGGCCCTGCAATCCGTCGATCCGGGCGCCCAGCCGCTCCGCTTGCTCATCGAGGCCGAGCCGGCGCAGCACGGCGAGGCCGGTCGGCTGCAGAAGCAGGCCGGCCCCCGACGGCCTGGGTTCGGCAAAGCGCTCGAAGACGGTAACGCGATGGCCTTCATCGGCGAGCAGGGTCGCTGCCGCCTGGCCGGCGACACCGCAACCGACAACGCCAACCTCTAGCTTTCCAACGGAGCTCAAAGGCCGCCGTTGACCACCAGGCACTGGCCGCTGACGTAGTCGCTGTCGGGGCTGCAGAAGAGATAGACCGACCCCGCCGCCTCTTCCGGCAGGCCGCCGCGGCCGAGCGGAATCATCTGGTTCATCGCGGCAATCCGGCCACCCTGAACGCCGATCTTGACCTTGCGGCCCTGGACTTCGATCTCGCCCGACTCGCCCTGCGACAGCGGCTTGGTGAGACGCGTCTGGATGTAACCGAAGGCCACCGCGTTCACCGTGACGTCGTAGCGGCCGAACTCCTTGGCCAGCGTCTTGGTGAGACCGATGATGCCTGCCTTGCCGGCGGAGTAGTTCGACTGGCCGGCATTGCCGTTGACGCCGGAGGTCGAGGAGATGTTCACGACCTTGCGCACGACGCGCTTGCCGGCCGCCCGCTCCTTCTCGACGGCTTCCTTCAGGTGGATCTGGAAGGCGCGCAGGATGCGGAAGGGTGCCGTCAGGTGAACGTCGAGGATGGCGTACCACTGCTCGTCGCTCATCTTCTGGATGACCGAATCCCAAGTGTAGCCGGCGTTGTTCACCACGACATGGCAATCGCCGAAGGCATCGACCGCGGTCTTGACGATACGGTCGCCGAAGTCCGGCTTGGCGACGTCACCGTTGCAGGCCACCGCCTTGCCGCCCATCTTCACGATCTCGGCCACGGTCTCCGTGGCCGGGGCGTCGTCGATGTCGTTGATCACCACGCTGGCGCCGTCGCGCACCAGGCGGAGCGCGATCTCCTTGCCGATGCCGCGACCCGAACCGGTGACGATCGCCACCTTGCCATCCATCTGACCCATCTAACTTCTCCTGAAACGTATCTTAGGCGGCCGCCACGGTGGCGTGGCCCTGCAGCGTGTCCTGGCCGTTCTGGTTAGTGCACTTGACCTCGAGGTCGATCAGCTTCTCACCATTCTCCTCGCGCTTGCCCGTAACCTTGCCGCTGACGGTGATGACGTCGCCGACCCAGGTGATCGAGGTGAAGCGCGTGCCGAGCTTGCGCACCCTGTTCGACGGCGCATAGCTGGTCACGAGGCGGCCGAGGAAAGCCATCGACAGCATGCCGTGAGCGAACACGTCCTTGAAGCCGAACTTCTTGGCGAAGTCGAGATCGACATGGATCGGGTTGTGATCGCCCGAGCCGCCGCAATAGAGCGCGAGCTGGTGACGGCTGACCGGCGGCAGCACCAGCGGCTTCAGCTCATCGCCAACCTTGACCTGGTCGAACTTCGGAATGGTTGCCATATCTGCCTCCCTCACTTCTTAGCAGCGTCTGGGTTGCGCACGACGGTCACGCCCTTGCCCTTGGCCACGAGCTTGCCCGTCTGGTCCTTCATCTCCATTTCCTGGACGACGAACCAAAGCGCGCCGCCCTTCTTGTCGTAGATGTCGACCACCTTCTCCTGGCAGGTCACCTTGTCGCCGACCACGACGGGCGCGAAATACTCGAAGTGCTGCTCGCCATGCAGGATCAGGCCGATGTCGACGTTGAGCAGCTTCAGCAGTCCACCCTTGTTGGGATCGTCAGCCTGCAGGGCCCGCAGGAAGGTGGGCGGTGCGGTGACGCCACGATAGCCCGCGGCCTTGGCCGCCGCCTCGTCGCTGTAGATCGGGTCGTCCTCGCCAATGGCCTTGCAGAAAAGGCGGATCTTGCCGGCCTCGACGGTGGTCGTGAACGGCTTGAACGTGTGTCCGATAAGCTTCTTGTCGAGCTCCATGGCAGCTCCCTCCCGGGCTGATTCAAAGAAAAGCCCTCTCCCCGACTACGCCGAGTCGAGAGAGAGGGCCCTGTCGTTCGTGATTACTCGTAGCGGCCGACGATGGCCACGCTGGAGATGTTCTCGCGCGGCGCGCCGCCCAGATTGTGCGTCATGCCGATGCGCGGGTTCTTGAGCTGGCGCGCGCCGGCCTTGCCCTGGATCTGCAGGTACATCTCGTAGAGCATGCGCAGGCCCGAGGCGCCGATCGGATGGCCGAAGCACTTGAGGCCGCCATCGATCTGGCAGGGAATCTTGCCGTCGGCGTCGTAGAAGCCGTCGAGCACGTCCTTCCAGCCCTTGCCGGTCTCGGAGATGTGCAGGTCTTCCATGGTCACGAGCTCGGTGACCGAGAAGCAGTCATGGACCTCGAACATCGACACTTCGTCGCGCGGGCTCTTGATGCCGGCCTCTTCATAGGCCTTCTTCGAGGCGATACGCGTGGTGTGGAAGTAGCTGCCGTCCCACGAATTATGGCCCGACTCGGAGCCGTTCGAGACCGAGAGCTGCAGCGCCTTGACGCTGACGATGTCCTTCTTGCCGAGCGCCTTGGCGATCTCGGGCGTGGTGACGATGGCTGCCGCCGCACCGTCCGACACGCCGCAGCAGTCGAACAAGCCGAGCGGCGAGGCGATCATCGGCGCGTTCAGGATGGTGTCCATCTCGACGGCCTTCTGCAGGTGGGCCTTCGGGTTCTTGGCACCGTTCTGATGGCTCTTCCACGAGACGTGGCCGATCGCCTTCTTGAGGTCCTCGCCGCTCACGCCGTGGGCAGTCATGTAGGCGGTGGCGAGCTGGGCGAAGTTGCCCGGCGCCGTGCCGCTCGCATTCCACAGGGCCTGCAGCGGGCCGCCGCGACCGCCGGGAAGGCCGCCGTAGCCGGTGTCCTTCAATTTCTCGACGCCGAGGGCCAGAGCGAAGTCGGCCGCGCCGGAGGCCACGGCATAGCAGGCGCCGCGGAAGGCCTCGGTGCCCGAGGCGCACATGTTCTCGACATGCGTCACCGGGATGTTGGGCAGGCGCAGCGTGGTGCTGAGCGGAATGCCCGACTTGCCGACATGGACCTCGTCGATGGCGGTGGAGAACCAAGCCGCCTGGAGCTGGTTCTGGTCGATCCCGGCGTCCTTCAGGCATTCCTTGTAGGCTTCGAGCATCAGCTCTTCGGCGCCGCTGTCCCAGCGTTCGCCGAACTTCGAGCAGCCCATACCGAGAATAGCGACCTTGTCCTTGATGCCCCGAGCCATGGCAGGCCTCCTGTAGTGGGGTTGGAATTCTAGACCTTTGACCGGTGGAAGGCGATTTAGACGGGAGCCGCCTTCCAGAAGTAACGCTTGAAGCCGCCGCGCATCGTGTCGTTGTCGCGGATGCGGAATGTCATGCGCATCTTGGCGCCAACCTTCACCTGATCCTTGTCGCTGTCGGTGAAGTCAGCCATGAAGCGCCCGCCCTCGGGAAAGGTGATCATGCCGTAGTAACCCGGCGGGTCCGGCGAATAGACCAGCGAGTCGGCGGTGAACGACATCACGTTGCACTCGAGGCCGGCCATCGCGTAGGGGTCCTGGCTGTCGATGGCGTGGCAGTTGGGATTGACGCAGACCTGGCTGCGCGGGAACTGCACCGTGCCGCAGACCTTGCACTTGCCGCCGACCAGCCCGTAGATCATGTCGCGCTTGCGCCACAGCACCGAGAGCGCCGTCTTCTTGTCGAACTCCGCGCGCATGCCCTTGTCGATCGGCAGCATGTCGTTGAAGGCGAGGAACTTCATGTAGTTCTTCTCTTCCTTGCGACGCGCCATCCAGCCCGACAGGCCCTTGCGCTTGGCAAGCTTGGCGTTCTCGGCCGTGACCTCGAACACCAGGATGTCGACGCCCTGGCCGAAGGCCACGACCATGATCTTGTCGCCGGCCTTGGCGGTCTCGAGCGCGTCGACCAGCATGACCAGCGCGTGCGCCGCCCCGGTGTCGCCGAGCGAGGCGCCCAGCAGGTCGCGCACCGCGCCTTCGCCGATCCCCACCATCTTGGCCATCTGCTTCGGCACCGCCGGCATCAGGCTCGGCATGATGAAGTGGGTGATGTCGCTGCCCTTGAGCTTGCAGGCGGCGAGGCCGGCCTTGATCGCCGGCGGCACGATCTTCGAGTAGCCCTCGTCGCGAATCCAGCGCTCTTCCCAGCCGTAGTCGAACTCCGACTCCTCGCCGCGGAAGTGATCGACGAAATCCATCGACACCGAATGGTGTCCGACCAGCTTGGCGATCACGTTCTCGGTGCCGCACAGCAGGGCCGCGGCGCCGTCGCCGTAGTTGAGCTCGTTGGCCGAGGCGACGCGGGCCATGCGCTTGTCGGCTGCCGCCACCAGCGACGGCGCGCCGTCCTTGGAGGCGTTGAGGCCGGCGATCAGCGCCGAGGTGCCGGCCTTCAGCGAGCCGCCGATGTCGGTCGCCGAGAGGTTCTGCTCGACGTTGAGTGCCGTGCCGATGACACCGGCGTTCTGGCGGTCCTTGAAGGGATGCGTCGTCGAGGCGAAGTAGATGTTGCGGACGTCCTCGGCCTTGTGGCTGGTGAGGCAGTCGCGCGACGCCTCGACCGCCATGGTGATCGCATCCTCGTCCCAGTTGGCCATCGAGCGCTCGCCCTTGGCGAGACCGCGCAGGCCGGGAGCGAACCATTTATTGGCGTCGTACGCCGCCTGACGGTTGAGGCGCAGGCGCGGCACATAGGCGCCGAAGGCGACGATTCCGACCATTCTTGTCTTTCCTCCGATTGCCCGGCGGGAGCCCGCCGGCTCATGAATGCTTGTTCACTGGCTCTTAGCGCGCCGGCCCGCGCCGAGCGAGCCGGTTTTGACGTGGCAACCCAGAGCGTGGAATTACCTTCCGGTCTGCGGAACCGCGCCAGGCTGAGCCGGCATTTCCCGCACCAGGTTGCGATAGCCGGCATCTGGCGGCAGATGCAGGTAGCGCTTGCCGTCCCGGCTCTCGACCCAAGGCTGGACAGTGACGATCTTGCGCACCGCCGCCGCAGCGATGGCACCGGCAACCGTGCCACCCTCGGCCAGCAACTCGAGGTTCTTCTGCGTCGCGTGGACCAGCGTGCGCCTGCCCGCCGTCGCCTCGTCGATCGCCTCCTGGGCACCGATCCAGACGGAGTCGGTCGACTCCGATCCGTCGTGCAGCGCGATCTGGTCCTCCGGCGCCTCGGCCAGGAAAAACCAGGTATCGAAGCGCTTGGGCACGAAGGTCGGCGTGATCCAGTGCGCATAGGGAGTCATGAGTTCGGTCGCGAGCTCGAGATCCTCGGCCTCGACCAAGTCGAGGATGCTCGCCTCGTCCTTGGCGAGCTTGGCGCGCCAGCGATCCTCGATCGGCTTGAGATCGGCGGCGGCGATCAGCGCCTTCTGCCCACGCTTGCGCGCCAGCAGCACGCCGCACTCCTCGAACGCCTCGCGCACGCCGGCGATGCGGAACTTGAGTTCATCGTCGCTGATAGTGTCGGGGCCGCCCGAGCGGGCGCGCAGGCGCTTGTCGCCGTCGGCCTCCTCGAGCTTGCCGCCGGGAAACACGATCGCGCCGGAGAAGGAATCGATCTGGTGATGACGCACCACCATGAAAACCTCGAGCGGCGAGGCCTTGTCGCCGCGCCTGGACGGCCGCAGCAGCAGAACAGTGGTGGCGGGACGCGGCGGCGCCGGTTCCTTCTTGGGTGTGTCGGTCATTTGTATCCGTTGTCTCCGTGAGATGGCGAGCTTCCCATACAACCGGCGACAGAGTCATCGACCGAGTGTATTCTCGGCAAGTGCGTTTCGCACTGAAGGAGGACACCATGTCCATGACGGCAGACAAATCGGGCCCCCAGAACCTGGCCGACGGCCTCAAGGCTCTGCGGGGCAAATGGGGTTGGATCGTTGCCCTCGGCGTGGTCTTCCTGGTTGCCGGCGTCATCGCGCTGGGCAGCGTCGTTGCCGCCACGGAAACCGCCGTGCTGGTCGTCGGCATCATGATGCTGATGGGTGGCGTTGCCGAGATCATCGCCGCCTTCGGCGTCAAGAGCTGGGGCAAGTTCCTGTTCTGGCTGCTGCTGGGCGTGCTCTACGTCGCCGCCGGCATGATCGCCATCATGAACCCGCTGCTCGCGGCAGCCTACCTCACGCTGATGCTGGGCGTGGCACTTGCGGTCGGCGGTATCCTGCGCATCTTCCTCGCCTTCCAGATGAAGAGCGCCGGTGGGCCGTGGGCCTGGGTCGCGCTGTCGGGCGTCATCACCTTCGCCCTGGGCTGCATGATCATCGTCCAGTGGCCGGCCTCGAGCCTGTTCGTGCTCGGCGTCTTCCTCGGCATCGACCTGATCTTCATCGGTGCCGGCTGGATCACCATGGGCCTGGCGCTCAAGAAGCGGGCGTAACTACTTCCGCGTCGGATCTTCGGCGACCTGCACCAGCAGCTTGCCGAAGTTCCGGCCCTTGAGCAGGCCCATGAAGGCCTCCGGCGCATTCTCGATGCCCTGCACGATGTCCTCGCGGTACTTGATCTTGCCGGCCTTCACCGCGGCGGGCACTTCCTTCCAGAAGCCCTCCATCTGGCCGAAGTGGTCCGACACGATGAAGCCGGTCACGGTCGCGCGCTTGACCAGCAGCAGGCGCCAGTCGGGACCGGGGTTCATCTGCATCTCGTTGTATTGCGAGATCAGTCCGCACAGAGGCACGCGGGCAAAATCGTTGAGCTGCGGCACGACGGCGGCCTGAACGGCGCCCCCGACATTCTCGAAATAGACGTCGATGCCCTTGGGCGCCGCGGCGCGGATCTCCTTGAAGAGGTTGGCGCCGGCCGCGCGATAGTCGACGCAGGCATCGAAGCCCAGTTCCTTCACGACGTAGTCGCACTTGTCCTTGCCGCCGGCGAGGCCGACCGCGCGGCAGCCGTGCAGCTTGGCGAGCTGGCCCACGACCGAGCCGACGGCGCCCGAGGCCGCGGAGACGACGACGGTCTCGCCCGCCTTGGGCTTGCCGATCTGCATCAAGCCCCACCAGGCCGTCATGCCCGGCATGCCGAGCACGGAGAGAGCCAGCGACAGCGGCGCGGCGCTGGGATCGAGCTTCATGCTCATCGTGCCATCGGACACGGCGTAGCTCTGCCAGCCGGCATACTCGACGACGTAGTCGCCTTCCTTGAACCGCGGGTTCTTCGATTTCACGACCTGGCCGACCGTGCCGCCGACCATGGCATCGCCTAGGTTGACGTTGGCGGCGTAACCCTTGGTCTCGGCCATGCGGCCGCGCATGTAGGGATCGAGCGACATCCAGATGGTACGCGAGAGATACTGGCCGTCCTTGGGTTCGGGGATCGGGTGCTCTACCACATCGAAATTGGCGTGGGTCGGCTCGCCCTCGGGGCGCGACTTAAGCAACACGCGGCGGTTGGTGGCCATGGCATCCTCCGTTGGTTTCCGTCACGCTAGCATGTCGGAAAGGGAGAAACGATGCGGGCTGTGTTCCTTGCACTTGTCGTTCTGCTATGGAGTGGCGTCGTGCCTGCTCAATCTCCTTCCGCCCCATCCCTCTCCGCTGACGACCGCGCCCTGATCGACGCCACGCGCCGCAACGACGTCGAGACGGCGCGGCGCCTGATCGCCGCCGGCGCCAGCGTCAACGCACAGGACGAGAATCTCGACAGCGCCTTTCTGCTGGCCGGCGCCGAGGGACGGCTGGAAATCCTGAAGCTCACCCTGCAGGCGGGCGCCGACCTCAAGAGCACCAACCGCTACGGTGGCACGGCGCTGATCCCGGCCTGCCATCACGGCCATGTCGAGACGGTACGCGAGCTGCTGAAGACTGGGATCGATGTGAACCATGTCAACCGGCTCGGCTGGACCGCCCTGCTCGAGACGGTGATCCTGGGCAACGGCAGCGCGACCTATATCGAGATCACGCGCCTGCTGGTCGCCCACAAGGCCGACGTCAATCTCGCCGACAAACAAGGCCTCACGCCGCTGGCCCACGCCCACCAGCGCGGCCACCGCGAGATCGTGGCGATTCTCGAAGCTGCGGGCGGCCGCTGAATGACCCAACCTCGTACATATGTCTGCCTGCCCGGTGCCTGGATGGGCGCCTGGACTTGGAAGTTCGTCGTCGAGCGCCTCTCCGCTGAAGGACACGACGTCCGCGCGCTGCCCTTTCGCGGCGTCGGCGAACGCGCCTCGGAACTGTCGCCCAAGGTCGACAACGACGTTCTATTGGCGGACACGATCGACTATCTCGAGGCGGAAGACCTGCGCGAGGTCGTGCTGGTCGGCCACAGCTTCGGCAGCCTGATCGCCAGCCTCACCACCGACCGCGTGCCGGAGCGCATCGGCCATCTGGTGATCATCGACGGCGGCATCGCGCAGGATGGCCAGTCGATCTTCGGCCGCATCCCGGCCGAGATCGTGGCCAAACGTAAGAAGCTGGTGAAGATCGTCGACGGCACCGAGGTCCTGCCCTTCGCGCCGGTCGGCAGCCTCATCATCGACGATCCCGAGCTTGCCGCCTGGACGCACCGGCAGCTCACGCCGCATCCACTCGCCTGCTACACCAAGCCGATCCGCCTGTTCCATCCCGCCGGCAACGGCCGGCCGATGACCTACATAGCCTGCACCAGGCCGCGCTATCCGGTGTCGGCCGGCATGCATGAGAAGGTCCAGGCGATGCCTCACATTCGCTACAGGCCGATCGAGGCCGGCCACAACTGCATCCTCTCCGCGCCCGACCTCGTGGCGCGCGAGCTGCTGGAGATCCGGCGATGAGCGACCAAACCGGCTGGCGGCGATGGCGCAACGACCCGCTTGTCGTCGCCGTCAACGCGCTCGGCATCACGCAGATCACCGCGTGGGGCACGAGCTACTATTGCCTGGGCGTGCTGGCCAAGCCGATCGCGGCCGAGACCGGCTGGGGCATCAGCACGATCTTCCTGGGCTTCAGCGTCGCCCTGGTGACGATGGGGCTGATCTCGACCTGGGTCGGTCGGCTGATCGACCGTATCGGCGCCCGCTCGGTGATGTCGATCGGCACCGTGATCGTCTCGGCGGGCCTGCTCGGCCTGTCGCAGGTTCGCGACGTGGCAACCTACTTCGCGGCCTGGCTGGTGATCGGCGTCGGCATGCGCTGCTGCCTCTACGATGCCGCCTTCGCCGCCCTGGTTCAGGCCGTGCCGAGCCGCGGACGTGCGGCCATCTCCTACCTCACCCTCTACGGCGCCTACGCCTCGACGGTGTTCTGGGTGATCGGCCACTACCTCAATTCGGCCTATGGCTGGCGCGGCACGCTGCTGATCTTCGCCGCCATCAACCTCGCCGTCTGCCTGCCCCTCAACTGGCTTGGCCTCTCGCGGCGCCAGACGGCGACGGAAGCGGCGGCCGCCGCGACACCGGAGCGAACGCAGGACGGTCCTGCCCTGGAAGGTCGCCTGCGCGTGGTCGGCATCGCCCTGTTCGCCCTCATCATGTCGCTCAACGGGTTCGTCTTCGGCGTGGTGTCGCTGCAGCTCGTGCCGCTGCTCGAGGCGGCGGGCCTGGCCGGGGCCACGGCGGTGTGGGTCGCCTCGCTCAAGGGCCACGGCCAGTTCGGCGGCCGCCTGGTCGAGATTTTTTTCGGCAAGAACCTCAGGGCCATGACGATTGCGCGCATCGCCATCGGCGTCCTGCCGCCGGCGCTGCTGCTGCTGATGCTGGCGCGCGGCCAATTCTGGCTGCTTGTCACCTTCACCCTGCTGCTGGGTGCCTCGCAGGGCGTGATCACGATCGTGCGCGGCGCCGTGCCGCTCGCGCTGTTCGGCACCAAGGGCTACGGCACGGTGCTCGGCCTGATCGCCACTCCGATCCTGCTGGTGAATGCGTTTTCACCGGCGTTGTTCGCGCTGATCGTCGACCATGTCGGCTGGCACAATGCACTCTACGCCCTGCTGGGCTGCTCGATCCTGACCTGGATTGCCATCGAACTCATGTCGCGCTGGTACGAAGGCGCCCGCCGGAGCGGCGCATCGGCCGGCCGTGCCTGAACCGGCATCGAAGAGAACTTGCACGTCGGCAGGTACGTTCGCTACGGTCCGCCCCGCATGAGATCGGCCCCCTACCCCATGATCGAACTCGATCTGAGCGCGCCGCTCGATCGTCACCGCGCCACCGTCAAGCCGGACTGGATCGACTGGAACGGCCACATGAACGTCGGCTACTACGTCGTGGCTTTCGATCAGGCGACCGACACGCTCTGCCAGCAGTTCGCCTGTGGTTTCGAATACACGCGCGACAAAATCGGCATGACTTTTGTGCTCGAGGCGCACGTCACCTACGACCGCGAGGTCAAGGAGGGCGATGCGCTCAGGATCACCACTCAGATCCTCGACCACGATGCCAAGCGCATCCACTACATCCACACCATGTATCATGCCGAAGAGGGGTACCTCGCCGCCACCAACGAACTCATGCTGATGAATATAGACTACGCGAGCCGCCGGTCCGCGCCGTGGCCCGACTTCGCCATGGAACGCATCGAGCGACTGGCGGCGGCACACGCCTCCCTGCCCAAGCCCCCACAGGCCGGCCGTCTCATCGGCATCAAGAAGAAGTAGCGCTCATGCTCGAGTCACTGCCCTACGAACTCCCGGAACTCGTCACCTCAGCGCCGCTCGACACGCATCGCTCGACCGTGTTGCCGGAATGGGTCGACTGGAACGGCCACATGAACGTAGCCTTCTATGTCACGGCCTTCGACCAGGCCTCGGGCGCCTTCATGCGCAACATGGGGCTGGGCCGGCGCTACGTCGATGGCAAGCTCGGCATGACGTTCGTGCTCGAAACCCATGTCACCTACGATCGCGAGATGAAGGAAGGCGCGCCCATGCGCTTTGCCACCCAGCTTCTCGCGCGCGATGCCAAGAAGGTCCATCTCTTCCACGAGATGTTCCACGGCGAGCAGGGCTACCTGGCGGCGACCAACGAAACCATCGTGATGAACATCGACTACGCCTCGCGCCGCTCCGCGCCCTGGCCGGTGCCGGTGACCGCGCGCCTGGACCTTTTGTGGGCAACCCACCAGTTGCTGCCCAAGCCGGCCAAGGCCGGCCGAATCATGAGTCTTTCGAAGAAGAAGTAGCGGACTAAGAAGCAGCGAGCGCCGTCAGCGCCTCGCCGCTGAGGCGATAGGGCTGCCAGTTGCGAATCCAGCGGAAACCGATGCGTTCGTAGAAGCCGCGTGCCGGATTCCAGTCGAGCACGTTGAGATCGATGCGCTTAAAACCTTTGGCGGCACACTCACGGGCCAACATCACCATCAGCGCGCGGGCGACGCCGCCACGGCGTTCCTCGGGCACGACCCAGATATCCTCGATGAAGATGCCGCGCGCCGCGGTCCAGACCGAGTAATTGAAAGTGTACATCGCGAAGCCGACGGGCACGCCGCCACGTTCGGCGATCAGGGCCGCGAACTTGGGATCGGCGCCGAATCCGTCGCGGGCCAGCGTCTGGGGCGTCGAGGTGACGGCGTCAGGCTCGTCCTCGTAAGTCGCAAGATCGACCGAGAATCGATGAAGAAGATCGACATCGTCGACGGTGGCGGGGCGGACGACGACAGGCGCCGGCTCAGTCGGCACAGGAGCCTCCATTCAACGACAGGCGGGCGGCGGCCAGCGCCTCCGCGATGACATCGGCATCGCCGACATGGTTGGCAAGCAGCAGGATCAATCCGGCATCGAAGGCTCGGCACTGGTCGTCATCCAGGTCGCGGTGCGCGTCGATGATGGCGTTGTAGACCTCGTCGGGCCGCCTGAGATTGAGCGTGCGCCGGAGCGCTCCTGTTGCCGCTTCCGCCATTGCCTTCCCCCTCAACCGTGGCCCGTCGCACGCCGCAACGCCGCCGCCAACTCCCTGGCGTCGGGCCGGCGCCAGCGCGCCGCGACATAGCGATCCGGGCGAATCAGGTAAGCCGTGCCGGCGCGGCCGTCGTAACGCTGCCGCAACAGCCCGTCACGATCCTGCAGCGCCGTCCAGCCTGAGGGGGCGGAACCCTCACGCGCCACCATCACGCCCGTCACTCCCGCCGGCAGCTCGGGCAGATCGACGGCGCGGGCAGCAAAGGAGATCAGCGTGAAACCGGGCCCGACATGATCGACCAGGAAGCCGCCGCGGCCATTGACCACGGGCGCATCGACCATCGCCGTCCCGGGAGCCGGCCCCCGAAGCCAATCGGTGTCGCCTTCAGGCGTATCGATGGATGAGCCCGGCTGGATTGTCGGCACCGAGAGCCGGCCGCTGTTGACGAGCGACCGGGCGAACGGGAACTCCCGCGCCAGCGCCAGCGTGGCATCGCGAAAGGCACGCGAGGCCGGGAACTTGGGCGTGATGAAATCGGTGCTGCGGGTCGAATTCAGAATGTTCTCTTGCGCCGCGGCGCGGCGTTCGCTGCAGTAGCTATCCAGCAGCGCGGCCGGCGACGTTCCGTCCAGCACGCGCGCCAGCTTCCAGGCGAGATTGTCGACATCGGCCACCGCCGCGTTGCCGCCGCGCGCCCCGAATGGCGAGACGACGTGGGCGGCATCGCCGGCAAAAATCACGCGACCCTGCACGAAGCGCTCCATCATGCGGCAGGTAAAGGTGTAGACGCTGCACCATTCATGTTCCCAGGTCGCCTCGGGGCCGAACATCTGGCGCAGGCGGCGATCGACATTCTCCGGCTTCTTCTCCTCCTCCGGATCAGCATCGCGGCCGAGCTGGAAGTCGACGCGCAGCACATTGTCGGCCTGGCGGTGCAACAGCACGGAATTGGTCGGGTGAAACGACGGATAGAACCAGAAGCGCCTTTCCTTCGGCAGGTCGCTTGTGAAGCGGATATCGGCGATCAGGAACTGGTCGTGGAAGACTTCGCCAGGGAACGGCAGGCCGAGCAGGTGACGCACCGTGCTGCGCACGCCGTCGCAGGCGACCAGCCAGTCGGCTTCGAGCCTGTAGCGTCCGTCAGGCGTCTCCACGTCGAGCACGACACCTCTGGAGTCCGGCCGGACGCCCACCACCTTGTTGCGGAAGCGCAGGTCGATCAGCTTCTCGGCAAGGCAGCGGTCGAACAGGTATTCCTCGACATAGTACTGCTGCAGATTCACGAAGGCCGGAAACTTGTGGCCGGGCTCGGGCGCCAGGTTGAAATGGTAGATCGGTGTGTCGTGGAGATAGACTTCGCCCTGCTCCCAAGTGATGCCCTTGTCGACCATGCGCTGGGCGATGCCGAAACGGTCCCAGGTCTCGAGACTATGCTGGGCCTGGCAGATCGACCGGCTGCCGTTACTGACCGTGTCGTCTTCGTCGAGCAGCACCGAGGCCACACCACGCACCGCGAGCGCAAGCGCCAATGTCGGGCCGGCAAGCCCCGCGCCAACGATCACGACCGGCCGGCGCTTGCCCTTGCCGTCGAGTTCAGGTGGCCGCTGATAGGGATAATGTCGGTATTCGTAGGAGCTCATCGTCTTCCGGACCGGAAGAGCATGATCAGTCGGCCTTTTCCAGCGCCGCCCACATCTCGATGTCGCGCTCGGCGGTCCAGATGCGCGGATGGTCGAGACCCTTGGCCTCGTCATAGGCGCGGCTCACGTCGAACGGCATGCAATGCTCGAAGATTACCCAGTTGCCGTAGCGCGGCTGCAGCGCGGCCATCGCCTTGTCATAGGCGAGCTTCAGCGAATCCCCGGCCTCGGCGCTCTGCGACACGGCCTTGTAGAGGTCGGCCAGGAACGCCTGGGTGCCGGCAATGCCTTCTTCCACGGCGCCCGCGCCCATCAGCGCGTCGCCGCGGCCGGGCACCAGCGCGTCGGCCTTGAGGTCACGTAGCTTCTGCAACGTCTCGGGCCAATCCTTGTAGTGTGCGTCGCCGGCATAGGGCGTGGCGCCGTATTCGACGAGGTCGCCG
This sequence comes from Reyranella massiliensis 521, assembly GCA_945862125.1. GTDB lineage: Bacteria > Pseudomonadota > Alphaproteobacteria > Reyranellales > Reyranellaceae > Reyranella > Reyranella massiliensis_A. The sequence continues at coordinate 7,992 of CAMAYC010000041.1, read as the reverse complement.
CTGAACAGGGTGCGCTCCTCGGGCAGCCAAACGATCGTGTCGCCCTTCGTATGGCCGCGGCCGGCGTGGATGATGTCGACCTGCAGCTTGCCCAGCCACAGGGTCATGCGGTCGTTGAAGGTGATCGTAGGCCAGGTGAGGCCGGGGATGGTCTCCGCGGCCTGGAACAGGCGCGGGAAGCGCTGGAGTTCGGACTTGTAGTCCTGGGCGCCGCGCTCGACGATCATCTCGCGCGTCGCCTCGCTGCAGATGATGTGTTCGGGACTGTAGCCGCTGGCCCCCAGCACGCGGACTGCGTGGTAGTGCGACAGCACCACATACTTGATCGGCTTGTCGGTGACGGTCCGTATGCGCTCGATCACCTGCTCTGCCATCTTCGGCGTCGCCTGGGCATCGATCACCATCACCGCGTCGTCGCCGACCACGATCCCGGTGTTGGGATCGCCCTCGGCCGTGAAGGCGTAGGCGTGCTCGGACAGGCGGCTGAAGGTGATCTTCTTGTCCACCATGTCCGCTTGCGAGGCGAAGGCCTTGGCCATCCGTGTGTCTCCCCTGCACATTCTGTGTTCGCAGGAACCTATGCAGCGTGCGCGGCCCAAGTCAAAGCGCGTCGCGCCGGACTATTCACAGGCCGCCTGCCCACAGGCGCTAGGGGCCGCAGCGTCAGTCGGGACCGTATTTGTGATAGCTCCCCCGGTCGCCCGACCGGACCGCGACCTCGAAGGCATCGTTGTCGCGTTCCATGCGCAATCTGATCGTCGTGCCGGCAGGACCGCTTTCCCACAGCTTGCGATAGAAGTCGGCGATATCGTCCAGCACCTCGTCGTTGAGGGCATGGAGAACATCGCCCCGCTGCAGGCCGGCGCGATCGGCCGGACCACCGTCGGAAATGCCGCCAATCACCAGCCGGCCCATGTGCTCGAGGGTGTAGATCCCGAGCCACGGCCTGGGCGGTGTCGACAACCGGCCTTTCGTCACCAGTTCGGAGAATATCGGTTTCAGCCGGTTGATCGGCACGTACATGTTGCCGGGAAAAGCAGCCGCTCCCGGTCCCAGCGCCTCCTCAACCAGCAGCGAGCCGACGCCCAGGAGCGCACCGTCCGGACCGACCAGCGCCGAGCCGCCCCATAGCGGATAGGCGGGGACAGTGAAGATCGCGTTGTCGAGCAGGTACTCCCAGTAGCCCGCGAACTCGCGGCGGCTGGCGACTTTGACCTTGAGCGTCGCCTTCTCGCCGCCATAGCCCACGACGACGGCCTCGCTGCGCAGCGACAGCGTATCGGAATCGCCGAAGCGCATCGGCTTGATGGCCAGCGGCGCATCGGCGCGCACCAGCCCGAAGCCGCTCTCATAGTCGTAGCCCACGATATGGGCCGGCCACTCGCTGCCCTCGATGTCGGTGACGGTGACGGTGTCGGCTTCCATGATCAGGTAGCCGATGGTGACGATCAGCCCCTCGTCGTCGATCACAATGCCGTGCCCCTCGCGTTCGGACCCCAGGGTCTGGGCCGAACGGCGGTTCTCCGGAATGGTGGTTTTCAGGCCGATCACCGCCGGCAGCACCTCGGCGATGGCCAGCGGCACGTTCGACGACCGGCCCGGGATTCGCGCCTCGACGCCTTCCTGGCCGCCCGGCCAGTGTCCTGTGCCGTTGGCGGAACCGTTCAACCCTCGGGCCATTCCTACACCCCTACATTTACAGTGGGCGCGTCCACAGTCTGGAAGATAGGCGTCTGCCGCGCCGATTGCTATATGACGGTGCATGGCGCCCCCCGCCGACCCGTTCGAAATCACCGACGATCCCGCCCCGGCTGCGCCTGAGCCGGCGCGGCGTGCCGTTGCGTCCACGGCCCATCTCGACGGGCTGAACGAGGAGCAGCGGGTGGCCGTAACCCACCAGGGCGGGCCATTGCTGGTGCTGGCCGGCGCCGGAACCGGCAAAACACGCGTGCTGACCTCGCGCATCGCCCATTTGCTGATCACCGGCCGGGCCCGGACCTCGCAGGTCCTGTCGGTCACCTTCACCAACAAGGCCGCGCGCGAAATGCTCGACCGCGTGGCAAGCCTGATCGGCGGCGCCGCCGATGGCATGTGGCTGGGCACTTTCCATGCGATCGGCGTGCGCGTGCTGCGCCGCCATGCCGAACTGGTCGGCCTGAAGAGCAATTTCACCATCCTCGACACCGACGACCAGACGCGCCTGATCAAGCAGCTGCTGCAAGCCGAGGGTATCGACGACAAGAAATGGCCGGCGCGGGTGCTGAGCGGCATCATCCAGCGCTGGAAAGACCGTGCCCTGCCCCCCGAAAAGGTCTCGGGCGATGAGGCCGGCGAATTCGCCGGTGGCAAGGCCGCCGATATCTACCGCCAGTACCAGGAGCGCCTGGCCGAGGTGAACGCCGTCGATTTCGGTGACCTCGTCATGCACTGCGTGACCCTGTGGCAGAAGCACCCTGACATCCTGGCGATCTATCACCGCCGCTTCCGCCATATCCTGGTCGACGAATACCAGGACACCAACGTGGCCCAGTATCTCTGGCTTCGCCTGCTGGCCCAGGGCACCGAGGACGTCTGCTGCGTCGGCGACGACGACCAGTCGATCTATGGCTGGCGCGGCGCCGAGGTCGGCAACATCCTGCGCTTCGAGAAGGATTTCCCCGGCGCCACCATCGTGCGGCTGGAGCGCAACTACCGCTCGACGCCGCACATCCTGGCCGCCGCCTCGCATCTCATCTCGCACAACGAGGGCCGCCTCGGAAAGACGCTGTGGACGGAGATGAAGGAAGGCGAGCGCATCGCGGTGCGCGGCGTGTGGGACGGCGAGGAAGAGGCGCGCGGCATCGGCGAGGAGATCGAGGCGCTGCAGCGCGACAAGCACCGGCTGTCGCAGATCGCCATCCTGGTGCGCGCAGGCTTCCAGACCCGGGAGTTCGAGGAACGCTTCATCACCATGGGCCTGCCCTATCGCGTGATCGGCGGCCCGCGCTTCTACGAGCGCCAGGAGATTCGCGACGCGCTGGCCTATTGCCGCGTCACGGTGCAGCACGACGACGATCTCGCCTTCGAGCGCATCTACAACACGCCGCGCCGCGGTCTCGGCGAATCGGCGCTGCGCACGCTCCGGCTGATCCAGCGCACGCAGAAGATCTCGCTGTTCGAGGCGACCCGTCGCGCGCTCGAGACCGACGAACTGAAGGGCCGGCAACGCAAGTCCCTGGGCGATCTCATCGCCAACTTCGAGCGCTGGCGCGCCATGCTCGACGGCATCAGCCACGTCGAGGTGGTCGAGACCCTGCTCGACGAGTCGGGCTACACCGACATGCTGCGGATCGATCGATCGCCCGAGGCCGAGGGCCGGCTGGAGAATCTGAAGGAACTCACCAACGCCCTTCAGGAATTCGACTCGCTGCCCGCCTTCCTCGAACACGTGGCGCTGCTGACCGACATGGCTGACCGTAGCGATACCGACATGGTGAGCCTCATGACGCTCCACGCCGCCAAGGGCCTGGAGTTCGACACCGTGTTCCTGCCGGGCTGGGAGGAAGGTCTGTTTCCCAACCAGCGGGCGCTCGACGACAAGGGACTGGCCGGGCTGGAGGAGGAGCGCCGCCTCGCCTATGTCGGCCTGACGCGCGCGCGCCGGCGAGCCTATGTTTCCTTCGCCGCCAACCGGCGCATCTTCAATCAATGGCAGGCCGCGATCCCGTCGCGCTTCCTGCGCGAGCTGCCGACCGACCGCCTGGCCGAAAGCAGCGACGCCGGCCTCTACGCCACTTATTCCGCCGGCCATCACGGCGGCCTGCGCGACCAGGCGAGCGGCTTCGGCTACGAAAGCCTCGGCACCGGCGGCGCGCGGCGCACGCGTTATCGCGACGAGACGCTGGACGATCGACGTGCGGTGGAGGGCGACAAGCCAGACCTCGCCGTCGGCCAGCGCGTGTTCCACCAGAAGTTCGGCTATGGCCGAATCGTCGCGGTCGATGGCAACAAGCTCGACATCGACTTCGAGAAGGCCGGCCCCAAGAAGGTGCTCGACAGCTTCATCGAGGCCGCGTGATCAAGAAATGCACGGGAGATACTCCATGATCCGTCTGTCCACGCTCACCGCGGGCCTCACCCTGGGCCTCGTCCTCGCGGCCGGCGCCGCGTTCGCGCAGACCGGCAAGGTGACGGTCGTCACCTCCTTCTCCAAGGACGTGACCGATCCGCTGAAGAAGGCCTTCGAGAAGGCCGTACCCGGCGCGACGCTGGAGGTGCAGAACCGCAACACCAATGCCGGCGTGAAATTCCTCGAGGAGACCAAGGCCAACAACCAGGTCGACCTGTTCTGGGCCTCGGCGCCGGACGCCTTCGAAGTGCTGAAGGGCAAGAAACTGCTCAGCCCCTACAAGCCCAAGGCCAGCGGCATCGCCGAGAAGGTCGGCTCCTATCCGGTGAACGACAAGGACGGCTTCTATTCCGGCTTCGCGGCCTCGGGCTACGGCATCATGTGGAACGAGCGCTACGTGAAAGCCAACAAGTTGCCAGAGCCCAAGGAATGGCAGGACCTCGCGACCGCACCCTACTTCGACCATGTCTCGATCTCGGCGCCGTCGCGCTCGGGCACGACACACCTCACCATCGAGACCGTTCTGCAGGGTGAAGGTTGGGACAAGGGCTGGCGGACCACCAAGGAGATCTCGGGCAACCTGCGGCAGGTGACGGATCGCTCGTTCGGCGTGCCCGAGGCGGTCAATTCCGGCCAGGTCGGCTACGGCATCGTGATCGACTTCTTCGCCTTCTCCTCCCAGGGCGCGGGCTTCCCGGTGAAGTTCGTCTATCCCTCCGTGACGACCCTGGTGCCAGCCAATGTCGGCATCGTCGCCAACGCCCCCAACAAGGCAGGCGCCGAGGCCTTCATCGAGTTCCTGCTCTCGCCGGCGGGCCAGGAGGCGCTGCTCGAGCCCACCATCCGCCGCCTGCCGGTGCGGCCAGAGACCTACGCCAAGGCCCCGGCCGGCTATCCCAACCCCTTCAAGGACAAGAACCTCCAGGGCTTGCTCACCTTCAACGCCGAACTGTCCGAGAGCCGGACGGCCGCGGTCGATACGCTGTTCGACCAGCTCATCACCTTCCAGCTCGAGCCGCTCAAGGCCGCGACCAAGACATTGCATGAGGTCGATGCGGCGCTCGCGAAGAAGGACAATGCCCAGGCCCGCGCCCTGGCCAAGGAGGCGCGCGACCTGATCGCCGCGATGCCGATCACCGCGGCCCAGGCCGCCTCGCCCGAGATCCGCGCCGCCTTCACCGGCGGCAAGGAAAAGTCGGCGCGCCAAGCCGAACTCGAGCAGCAGTGGGCCGCTTTCGCCAAGGAGAAATACGCCGCTGCCAAGGCCAAGGCCGACGAGGCGCTGAAGCTCGCCCGCTGATGGCGCTGGCGGGCACGCGTTCGGCCGGCCAGGCCGCGCTGGCGCTGGCCATCGCGCTCTTCCTCGGCGTCTTCCTGGTCGTGCCCGTGGCGACGGTCATCTATGTCGCCTTCACCGAAAAAGGCGGCGGCGCGCTGACGCTGGTCAACTTCCTCGACTTTGCCCGCACCGACCTGTTCGTGCGCTCGTTCTGGAACTCGATCTACGTGTCGGCGATGACGGTGATGTGGGCCTCGGCGCTCGCGCTGCCGCTCGCCTATCTGACGACGCGCTTCGAGTTCCGCGGCGCCATGCTGGTGCAGACCCTGGGTTTCCTGCCTCTGGTCATGCCGCCTTTCGTCGGCGCCGTCGCCATGCAGCTCCTGTTCGGCCGCAACGGCAGCGCGAACCTGCTGCTCGACGAGTGGTTCGGCTTCAAGATCGGCTTCATGGAAGGGCTGAACGGCGTCATCTTCCTGCAGGCGATCCACTATTTCCCCTTCATCCTGGTCAACCTGTCGGCGGCGCTGCGCAACATCGACCGCTCCATGGAGGAAGCCGCCCAGAACCTCGGCGCGCATGGCCTCCGCCTGTTCCGGCGTATTGCGCTTCCACTCGCGCTGCCCGGGTACATCGCCGGCGCAAGCCTGGTGTTCGTAAAAGTCTTCGACGACGTGGCGACGCCGTTGCTGCTCAACGTCAAGGAAATGCTGGCGCCGCAGGCCTACCTGCGCATCACCTCGATCGGTATCGACGACCCGATGGGCTATGTGATCTCGGTCGTCCTGATCGTTGTCGCAGTGGCCACCATGTGGGCCTCGGCGCAGGTATTGAAGGGCAAGGACTACGCCACGACCCAGCGCGGCGGCGGCGGCCTTGCCCGGCGCAAGCTCAAGCCGCGCGAGTCGTTCCTGGCCTATTCCGTCGTGATCCTGATCCTGGCGATGGTGCTGGCGCCGCATGTCGGCCTGCTGCTGCTGTCGTTCGCCACCGTGTGGTCGTTCAGCCCCCTGCCCGACGGCTACACCCTCGCCCACTACGCCCGGGTGCTGGGCGACAGCTCGGTCTACATAAAGAACACGCTGCTCTATGCGGGCCTCGCCGCGGGGATCGACGTCGTGATCGGCGGCGCCATCGCCTACCTGGTGCTGCGCACCAAGCTGCCTGGCCGGCAGTGGCTCGACTGGGCGGCCAGCACGGCACTGGCCGTGCCCGGCATCGTGCTGGGCATCGGCTATTTGCGCGCCTTCTACGGCGTGCAATTGCCCGACGGCACGCCGCTCGCGACGCTCTGGATCGTAATCGTGCTGGCGATCGCCATCCGCCGCCTGCCCTATGCCTTGCGCGCCGCCTACGCCGCCCTGCAGCAGATCTCGGTGTCGCTCGAGGAGGCGGCGGAGAACCTCGGCGCCACCAAGGCGCGCACCGTGCGGCGGATCGTGATCCCGCTGATGACCGGCGGCCTCCTTGCAGGCTTCGTCACCAGCTTCGCCACCGCCGCGGTCGAGCTATCGGCCGTACTCATCCTGGTGCAGTCCAACTCCGACGCGCCACTGGCCTACGGCCTCTATGTGCTGATGCAGACGCCAGCCGGACGCGGCGCGGGCGCGGCGCTGGGCGTCATCGCGGTGATCATCGTGGCGATCTGCATGGGGCTGGCGCAACTTGCCGCCGACCGCTCGCAACGCGCGCGCGGCCTCGATATATGACGGGCATGACCATGTCGAAACCGGCCAAGGCTGTGGGCATCGAAATCGCGGGCGTCAACCTCTCCTACGGGTCGACGCACGTCCTGAAGAATGTCGACCTCACGATCCATCCGGGGGAATTCTTCGCCTTTCTCGGCCCCTCGGGCTGCGGCAAGACCACACTGCTGCGGCTGATCGCGGGATTCGCCCAGGCGCAGACCGGCCAGGTGCTGCTCGACGGCCAGGATGTGGCGCCGTTGCCGCCGTGGAAGCGCGATGTCGGCATGGTGTTCCAGAGCTATGCCCTGTGGCCGCACATGACGGTGGCCAGGAACGTCGCCTTCGGCCTGGAAGAGCGCCGCCTGCCACGCGCCGAAATCGACCGCCGCGTGGCCGAGGCGCTGGACCTGGTTGGACTCACGGCCTTCGCCAGCCGCCGTCCGGCGCAGCTCTCGGGCGGCCAGCAGCAGCGCGTCGCCGTCGCCCGCACCATCGCCATCGAGCCCAAGGTGCTGCTGCTCGACGAGCCCCTCTCGAACCTCGACGCCAAGATGCGGGTGAGCGTGCGGCGCGAGCTGCGCGCGCTGCAGCAACGCCTCGGGCTCACGACGATCTTCGTCACCCACGATCAGGAAGAGGCCAATACGATCTGCGACCGTATCGCCGTCATGGACGCCGGCACCGTTCGCCAGGTCGGCACGCCGATGGAACTTTACGAGAACCCGGCCAATCTCTTCGTCGCGAGCTTCCTGGGCTCGGCCAACATCTTGGGCGACGGCGATGGCATCGCGGTGCCGGCCGGTAAGCGGCTGGTCTTCCGGCCGCAGCACGCCTCCCTGTCGTCGGCCGAGGGCATTCCTTTGCGCGGCCCGGTCACGCACCGGGAATTCCTGGGCGCCACGGTGCGCTACGCCGTG
>CAMAYC010000040.1 GCA_945862125.1 Reyranella massiliensis 521 | reverse complement strand
CAAAGACAGGCACGGGCTTGTCGAAGCCCTTCAGGTCCCGTGCCCCCAGTTCGACGAGAGGCAGCTTCGAGCCAACCTCTTCCGCCGCAACACGATCAACCAGGATCTCCGCATCCTCCGCACTCGCGCACAGGCGCGAGGCCAGGTTCACGACGTTGCCGATCGCAGTGTAGTTGAGGCGGCCCTCGGAGCCGATCCGCCCGACCGTGGCGGGGCCCATGGCCAATCCCACGCCGAAGCCGAGCTGCGGGTGATCCGCACGCCAGTTCACCAGCAGCTTCTGCACGCTCGCCTGCATGTCGCTCGCCATCTGCACGGCCCGCACCGCCGGCTCCGGCGTGGGCACCGGCGCATTGAGAAGCACCATCACCCCGTCGCCGAAGAAATTAATCAGTGTCGCGCCATGGGCGCTGACCACCTTTTCGAGCACATCGTAGTATTCGCGCAGCATGTCGATGATCGCTTCGGGCTCGGCCTGGGACGAGAAGGACGTGAAGCCCCTGATGTCGCAGAACACGACGACCACCTCGACCCGCCGCCCGTCGAGCACATGGTCGTCGCCGGTGCGATCGATCAGCTCGGCGACCTGTGGCGCCAGGAAGCGCTTCAGCCGGCTGATGCGTTCCGACCGCTCGCGTGACACCGAGAGTTCCGACGCCATCTCGTTGAAGCGCGTCGCCAGCCGCCCGAACTCGTCGCTTCGCGGCAGGTTGATGCGATGACCGAATTGCCCGGCGCCGATCCGGGCCACGCCGTCCTCCAGCACGAGGATCGGGCCGATCAGGCGCCGGCTGAGGTACCAGGCGGAAGCGGCTGCCACCGCAGTGCCCGCTACCAGCAGCAGGCTCATCCGCCAGAGTGCGGCGTAGATCGGCGCGAACGCCTCGGCGACGGGTTGTTTGACGATCACGCTCCAGTTGACGCCAGGGATCTGCACCATGGCCGCCATCACGCTCATGCCCATGATGTCTTCGCCGGCCGCGGCCTGGCCGGGCGAACCGCCGGCAATGGCGGCGCGCAAGTCCCGGAGCGGCCGTTGCATGGCTTCGTCGACACGCAGCACCACACTGATGTCCGGATGGGCGATAAGGCGTCCCGGCTCGTCGAGAACGTAGGCCATGCCGGTGCGCCCTATGTTGATGCCCGAGATCACTTCCCAGATGAACTTGAGGTTGACCTCGGCGATCGCCACGCCGACCGCCGCGCGGTTGCCCGCCACGGCGATGGTCATGAACGGCTCCGACCCGGACTGGAACGTCACCGGACCGAACCAGTTGCGATCCGAACGAGCGCCGGTCACGGCGGGAGTCCTGGAGTGATCGGCCCCACCTTCGAGCCTGTTCAGGCCGATGCGCGACACGAAGAGGCGTTCCTTGCCCGCACCGTCGACCAGCATCAGGCTCTCGACGGCCGGTGCCTGGCGCAGCAGCCGCATCGCGTCGAGGATACGCCGGTCGCCGGTCGCCTCCGACCACGGCAGTTGCACGGTCCAGCTCAGCTGATCTTCTATACCCTCGATGAAGTCCTGGATCTTCACCGCCGCCAGCCGGGCTTCCGCATCCAGGCGCTCGCTCAGCCTGGCGCGCTGGTCGTGATAGCCGAACCACGCCTCGCTCGCGCCGGCAAGCAGGACCGGCCCGGCAACCGCCAGGAAGAGCCCGCGGAAATACTTCCAGAACAGCGGTGTGCCCTTGGCGGGACCTGGAGCGGACACGGTATCGGGTAGCCTTATTCGATGACGCGGTCGGCGCTGCCGAGCAGCGCGGCCGGAAAGGTGATTCCGAGGTTGTTCGCGGCCTTCAGGTTGATGAACAGCTCGACCCTGGTGACGCGCTGCACCGCCAGATCGGAGGGCTTCTCGCCCTTGAGGATGCGGCCGGCGTAGAGCCCGGACTGGCGATGCGATTGTCCGAAATCGCCGCCGTAGCTCATCAGGCCACCGGCCAGAGGGAAATCGCGGGACTGGGTGATCGCGGGCACGGCATGGCGAATGGCGAGCGCGGCGAGCTGCGGGCTTCGGTACGCAAAATAGGGGTCGGAACTGAAGACGAGTCCGCCCGCACCGCCATCACGCACCGCGGTGAACATGGGCTCGAACTCCGCCTCGGTACTGGCTTTCAATACGTCCAGCTGAACGCCGAGAACCTCCGCCGCGGTCTGAAGGTTCTTCAGTTGCGCACCCGATGTCGGGCTCGCTGGGTTGATCGCGATGGCGAACTTTGCGGCGGCCGGGCGCACGTCGCGCAGGAACTCGAGGCGCTTGCGCGACACCTCCACGCTGAGGCTCGACACGCCGGTGAGATTGCCGCCCGGTCGCGAAAGACTGCCGACCACGCCCAGGGCGACGGGATCGCCGCCCATCTCGAAGACGATGGGGATCGTCGTGGTCGCGGCCTTTGCGGCGAGCGCCACCTCGGCGCCGCCGGCCGCGACGATCACGGTCACCTTGCGGCCGACCAGGTCCTTCGCCAGCGCCGGCAACCGGCTGTACTGGCCTTCCCCCCACTTGTACTCGATGGCGACGTTGCGGCCCTCGACGTAGCCGGCTTCTTCCAGTCCCTTCCGGAAGGCCTCGAGCCGGCTCGCGTAGCGCTCCTGGGTTTCGGATCCGAGATAGCCGATGACGGGCAGGGTTTGCGCGCGCGCCGAGGCCATCCAGCCACCCAAGGCTCCGCCAGCGAGCGCTACGAACCCGCGCCGCTTCATGCCGTTGATCGCTTCGCCAACCGCAAAGTGCCTGACACGCACGGTCGCCTCCCCCTCCAGTCCTGCAAGGCAGTACATGACGGAACGACCTCTTTGCCGCCAGCCCCACAAGCGATAGGATATGACTTGACGTCTAGCCGATTTCCTACTACATCAAAACATGATGTTCCGTCGCCGCCCGCTCGTCTTCCGTTCAAGTTCTTGCCACGCTGCTTTTGCCCTCGTCCTATCGACGTGAAACGAGTCATTCGGTGTCCAACGACCCGTGCCGGGACACCGATCCATTCCTCAGCGAAATCAAGCGGTTGGCAGGGGCCGGACAACACGGCAAACGACGTAGAGTGGTGTCCAAGTGACTCGCGGTAATTCGCATCAGCGGTGGATGGTGAAATGAACGATCTGGTTCTCAAAGGCGGCAGGCTCGTCGATCCCTCGCAAGGCATCGACAAGGTGACCGACATCGCCTTCGCCGGCGGCAAGGTCGCGGCGATCGGCGATGGCCTCGCCGGCAAGGACACGCGCGTCGTCAAAGGCAAGATCGTCTCGCCCGGCCTGATCGACCTGCACACCCACGTCTACTGGGGCGGCACGTCCTTGGGTGTCGAGGCCGAGCTGCTGGCACGCACCGGCGGCGTCACCACCTTCATCGATGCCGGCAGCGCCGGGCCCGGCAACTTCCACGGCTTCCGCAAGCACGTGATCGAGCCCTCGCCCGTCCGCATCCTGCCCTACCTCAACGTCTCCTTCCCCGGCATCTTCGCCTTCTCCAAGACCGTGATGGTGGGTGAGTGCGCCGACATGCGGCTGATCGATCCGCGCGAGGCCGTGCGCGTCGCGCGGGAGCACAAGGACCTGGTGCTGGGCATCAAGGTGCGCGTCGGCAAGTCGGCAAGCGCCGATTCCGGGATGATGCCGTTCCATATTGCCCTCGACGTCGCCGAGGAAGCCGGCCTGCCGCTGATGGCCCATCTCGATGCGCCGCCGCCATCGCGCAACGAAGTGGTGAGCCTGATGCGCAAGGGCGATGTGCTCACGCATTGTTTCCGCCCCTTCCCCAATGCGCCGATCGCGCCCGATGGCAAGGTGCGGGAGGAGATCCTGGCGGCCCGTGCGCGCGGCGTGATCTTCGACATCGGCCATGGCGGCGGCTCATTCGGCTTCGGCACGACGCGCGGCATGCTGAAGGCGGGTTTCCTGCCCGACGTGATCTCGTCGGACGTGCATGTGATCTCGATCGAGGGACCGGCCTTCGATCTGCTCACCACCATGTCGAAGTTCCTCTGCCTCGGCGTCGACCTCCCGACGGTGATCAAGCTCGCGACGGTGAATCCGGCCGCCGCCATCAACCGGCCCGATCTCGGCACGCTCAAGGTCGGCAGCATTGGTGAGGCCACGGTGATCGATGTCGCCAAGGGCAAGTTCGACTATGCCGATTCGATCGGCGAGCGCATGATCGGCGAGCAGCGGCTGCTCTCGGCCGGCGTGGTGCTGGCGGGCCGCTGGTGGCATCCGACTTGATCGACGACACGGAAGAGCCCAGTTCCCCGGCCTGCCTCGCCCATGAGGCCGACGACGCCTACATGGGTTTCGCAACGAGGGAAGAGGTCGCCGCCTTCCTGGCGGGCCTCGACACGGCGGACGCGGATTCGATCCGGAAAATGCTGCCGCGGATCCGCGACCACGTGCTGCACAAGGAACTCATCAATAAAATCAAAGACTTAGAGGGCTGAAATTTTTCAGGCCAGCGTTGGAACTTCCCCAAGCGGCTCTCCGTTGAGGCGATATGGTCGGGTATCTACCCGGCGTCGCCCCTGCTCCCCCGCTCAGCGACGCCAACCCTCCCCGCCCGGCCATTCAAGCCCGCTCCCGGTGAAACCCCGGGGCGGGCTGCCTGTTTCAGGGGGCAGCTTCAAGGTAGGTGACGGCGAACAGGCGGTCGGGATCGGTCCAGGTCCGGTCGATCGTGAAGCCAGCACTCTTCGCTAGGGCCGCGATGCCTGCGGCGTCGTACTTGTAGGAGTACTCGGTGTGGACGCGCTCGCCTTCGGCAAAGGCAAATGTCCGTCCGGCCACCGTCACTATCTGGGCGCGCAAACTCCGGAAGTAGATTTCGATGCGGCCTTGGATTTGATCGTAGAAGGCCTCGTGCGCGAAGCCCGCGAGATCGAAGGTACCGCCCAGCTCGCGGTTCATGCGCCGCAGCAGGTTGAGCGTGAAGGCAGCCGTCACGCCCGCCGAGTCGTTGTAGGCATCGTGCAGCCGCCGCGGGTCCTTGCGGAGGTCGACGCCCAGCACCATGGCGCCGCGATCGCCGAGCAGGCGCCGGGCGCGTCGCAGAAAGGCGGTCGCATCCTGCGGCTCGAGGTTGCCGATGGTGGAGCCGGGAAAAAAGCCGAGGCGCGGCGCGCCGTTCACGTCGGCCGGCAAGGAGTCGAGCGCCATATAGTCGGCGCACACCGGCTCGACCCGGAGCCCAGGATAGTCGCGCCGCAGCCGTGCGGCGGTCGCGTCAAGATGCTGGCGCGAGATGTCGATCGGCACATAGGCCGCGAGGTCGGGCATGGCGTCGAGCAGCAGTCGCGTCTTGACGCTGGAACCGCTGCCGAACTCGACCAGCGCGCAGCCCGGCCCGGCGAGTCGCGCGAGCTCGGGCGTGCAGCTCTGGAGAATGCCGGTCTCGGTGCGCGTGAGATAATACTCCGGCAGCTCGCAGATCGCGTCGAACAGCTCCGAGCCGCGTGCGTCGTAGAGGAACTTGGCCGGTATCGCGCGCGGCGTGCGCGACAGGCCTTCGAGCACGGCATCGCGGAATTCGGCGCGGTCGCTGATCTCGATACGGTCTTGAGCGAGCAGGGAAACGTTCATTGAAAGTCCTCCGCCAGGCGAATGCCACCGAACATCCATCGCGCATCGGGTGGAAAGAAGTTCCGATAGGTCGGGCGTATGTGGCCGGCCGGCGTGGCACTGCAACCGCCGCGCAGGACGAGTTGGTTGGCCATGAACTTGCCGTTGTACTCGCCGATCGCGCCGGGAGGTTCGCGATAGCCGGGATAGGCAACATATGGACTGGCGGTCCATTCCCAGACCTCGCCGGTACCCAGCAGCGACGCGGACGCCGCCTCCCACTCGGCCTCGCGCGGCAGGCGCTTGCCCGCCCACTTGGCGAAGGCCGCCGCTTCATAGCCGCTGACGTGGCACACCGGCTCCGACGGCTGCAGTGCGCGCAGCCCCGAGAGGGTGAAGACGTGCCAGCGCCCGTCCTTCATCTCCCAATAGAGAGGCGCCTCCCAGCCGCGTTGGCCGACGCAGTCCCATCCCGCGGACAGCCAGAACTCGGGCCGCCGGTAGCCGCCGTCCTCGATGAAGGCGAGATATTCGGCGCAGCTGGTCGGCCGCGAGGCCAGCGCAAAGGGCTCCAGCCAGGCGCGGTGACGCGGCCCCTCGTTGTCGAAGGCGAACCCTTCCCCCTCGTGCCCGATCTCGACCAGGCCACCGTCGACGCGGATCCAGTCAAGCGGCCGGGTATCGTTCACAACGGCATGCGACGCCGGCCGATAGGCCGGACGAAGCGGATTGAGAGACAGCATGTGCTTGGCATCCATCAGGATCAGCTCCTGATGCTGCTGCTCGTGATGGAGGCCGAGTTCAACCAGTGCCCCCACGTTGGCCGAGCCGCGCTCCAGCAACTCGGCCATGGCACCGGTTACATGCTGGCGATAGGCCATGATCTCCTCGACGCCGGGCCGCGAGATCAGCCCGCGCTGCGGTCGCGGATGACGCGGGCCCACGGCTTCGTAGTAGGAGTTGAAGAGATACGCGTAAGCCGGATCGAAGACGCGATAGCCCGGCGCGTGCGGGCGCAGCACGAAAGTCTCGAAGAACCACGTTGTGTGCGCCAGATGCCATTTGGTCGGACTGGCATCCGGCATCGACTGCACGGTCTGGTCCTCGGCCGACAGAGGCGCGGCAAGCTGTTCGCTCAGGCTGCGAACGGCCAGGAAACGCGCGACCGGCGCCGCTCTCCCGCTCTCGACGGTCTGCGTTACCTTGTTCGACACGACACCTCCGCACCGCACGCAACGCCGTCGACGATAGTGGGTTGCAATGCGTCCGTCGCGAACCCACTGTCGACAGCCTCCGCCCGCGAACCAGAGGGACGCAAGTGCCGATTTGCGAAATCGACCCGTGGCGCACTCAATATTTCGAGAGTGCGAAATGTCCCGATGACATCTTCATTCCGACTGAGGACAGCGACGCCTGGATCTGGAACCCGGCGCACCGCTGGGTCTACGACAAGCTCGCGGTGGCGGCGAGCCAGGGCCTCGATGCCGCGCCACATGGCATAAGCCCCTCCGCCTATCCGGTCTTCTCCAAGCCGATCTACAATCTCAAGGGCATGGGCGTCGGCAGCCGCACTCTGCGATCCGAGGCCGACTACATCGCGGCCTACCAGCCCGGTCATATGTGGAGCACGCTGCTGGAAGGCGATCACATCAGCAGCGATGCCGCCGTCGTCGACGGCGTACCGCACTGGTGGCGACACGCCAGCGGCCAGGCCAGCGGCGACGGAACCTTCGATCACTGGAAAGTGCACGCGGACCCCGTGCCCGCGGTCGAGGACGGGTGTGGCGCGTGGTGCCGCCGTCATCTCAAGGGCTACACCGGCATGGTCAATCTCGAAACCATCGGCGGACGCATCATCGAGGTCCATCTGCGCTTCGCCGATCAGTGGCCCGATCTCTACGGCGAAGGCTGGGTCGAGGCACTGATCCGGCTCTATGCGACGAAGCAATGGAGGTTCGACGATTCCCATCGCCGCGCCGGCTACAGCGTCGTGCTGTTCGCCCCGCACGGGCCGCGCTACCGCCATCCGCCGGCCGCCCTGCAAGAGGCGATCGTCCGAATGCCGGGCGTCTCCAGCCTGCAAATTACCTTCCACGAGAACCTGGCCAACGACCGTCACGCGATGCCGCCCGGTGGCTTTCGCGTCGCCATCATCAATTGCCGGGACCGCGACGCGGGCAACGTCGCGCGCGAGCAACTGCGCGCCCACTTCACCTCGATACCTGCCTAAAGGTTCCTGCGCAGAAGGCCGGTGAACAGGCTGATCACGAACAGCACCAGGGCGATGACGAACAGGATCTGCGCCAATCCGGTCGCGGTCGAGGCAATCCCGCCGAAGCCGAAAACAGCGGCCACCAGCGCGATCACGAGGAACATTACCGCCCAGTACAACATGACTTTCTCCACTGATGGCTCGACTTAGAGACTGGAAGGTGAACGTGCCCGCAACCCGGGCGGTTCCGGGGCGTTGATTTTGCAGCACATCCTGCATTCACCATTGGAGACGACATGGAACGCGAACTCACTCCGGTCGAGGCGCGCAGCGGCGTCGTCAGTGGCCGTATCATCACCATCCTGATCATCTCGACGACGGCCGCCATCATCGCACTCGGCCTCGCGTGGGTCCTCGTCTTCTCTGGGACATAGGCGCAACCGCCGCACACGGGCTACACTGCCCGCATGAAATCACTCTTGGTCAGCTACCTCGCGGCGCTCGTCACCCTGGCGATTCTCGACGCCTTGTGGCTTGGTGTCGTCAGCCGCGAATTCTACAAGGCGCGCCTGGGCCAGATGCTGCTTGATCAACCGCTCTGGTGGGCAGCAATCCTGTTCTATCTGATCCACGCCGCGGGCGTTGCCATCTTTGCGGTCCCGCCAGCGATGGCTTCCGGCACCTGGTCCGCAGCCATCCTCTACGGCGGCCTTTTCGGCTTCTGCGTCTATGCCGCCTACGATCTCACCAACCTCGCCACGCTGCGGGGCTGGCCGATGGCCGTCAGCCTGGTCGACCTCGCCTGGGGCGCCGTCGTGACGGCGGCGGCCACCCTCGTCGCTTTCCTCGTCGTCCGGGCCATGCAGCCCTAGCCGCGGACGTCGTTATACTCCGGGTGCCGCCGCATGAAGGCGACGACAAAGCTGCAGGCAGGGACGATCTTGAACCCGCGCTTGCGGCTGTCGTCGAGTGCAGCGCGCACGACCTGCGCGCCGATCCCCTTGCCCTCGTCCTCCGGCGGCACCTCGGTGTGAACGAACACCAGGGCGTCGCCCTGCTGACGATAGACCGCGACCGCCATACCGTGTTCGGTGTCGAGTTCGTAGCGGGTCTGCGCCTCGTTGTGCCGCACCGCCGTCATCAGCGGTCGACCTCCCAGAACATCGGATACGACGACTGGATCATTCCCTTGAGGTCGGTGCGATAGCCCGCCGCGATGCTGAACTGACCCCACATCACCGACGGTGTGAGTTCGTAGGCGACGACCTGGATCTCGGCCGCAATCCGCTTGCGGTCCTCGAGCGTCGCGGCCTGGGCGAAGTCCTTCAGCAGCTTGGGAATGCGCTCGTCGCACGACCAGCCCGGGAAGTCGTTGCAGGTCGCGGCGATATAGAAGTGCGTGAGCGGCGAGAACATGTCCGTGCCGTTGGAGTAGACCGGGAACATCGACCAGCCGTCCTTCTTGGCGCGGCGGGCAAGGATGGTCGGCCAGTCGCGCGGCTGCTGCTCCACGGTGAAGCCCACGTCACGCATGTTCTGGGCGAGCACGCGGGCCGCGGTCTGGCTGATCGAGCCCGCGACTTCCAGAATGATCACGGGTTCGCCCTTGTAGCCCGACGCCTTCAATTCGGCGCGGGCAGCCGCCAGATCGAGCTTGGCCCCGGCCGATCCGGCATCGGTGCTGAGCGGTGTGCCGCACATCCAGAACGACGGACAGGACTTTGCCTTGTAGCGATCAGGCACGCCGATCGCCGTCAGCGTCGCGTCCTGGTCGGCGAGCTTCCACAGCACGCGCCGTACCGCCGGATTGTCGAACGGCGGTGCCGCATGGTTGAGGCGGAAGTTGCCCTGGAACTGGTGCAGGCCACCCAGGCCCATCAGCTTCACGCCCCGCTCCTTCTCGAGAAGCGGCAGCATGTCGAAGGGCAGGTATTGCATGTAGTCGATCTCGCCCGCCATCAGCGCGTTGGCGCCGGTCGACTGGTCCGGCATGACGCGCAGCACGAGCCGGTCGATCTTCACGTTCTTGCCACCGGCCAGAAAATCCGGCTTCTCCTTGCGCGGCACGTAGTCCGGATTGCGCTCCAACACCATCGCGTTGCCCGGCCGCCATTCGCTCTTCACGAAGCGGAACGGACCCGAGCCGATGGGCTCGGGGATGCGCTGGTCGGCCGGGGTGGCTGCGAGGCGTGCCGGCATCATCGCCGGCAACGGCGCGTTCGGCTTGCCCAGCACATCGAGCAACAGTGGGAACGGCTGCTTCAGTACCAGCTTGAAAGTCTTGGCATCGACGGGATCGAGGGAGACGGTGTCAGCCAGAAGCATCTTGCCGAGCGCATCGCGTACGCCCCAGCGCTTGAGGGAGGCCGTGCAATCCCCGGCCGTGACCGGCGTGCCGTCATGCCACTTGAGGCCGTCGCGCAAGGTAAAGGACCAGGTGAGCTTGTCGTCGCTGACCGTCCAGGTGTCGACCATCTGCGGCTTGATTTCGCCGGCTTCGTTCATGGCGAACAGCATGTCGAAGACATGGAGCGAGAAAGATCTGGTGATGGCCACCGTGGTGGCATGCGGATCGAGGATCGTCGCCTCGGACTCGAGCACCACCGTCAGCGACTTGGCCGCCCGCGCCTCGCGCGACCCGATCAGCGACGTCGTCGCCAGTGCCGCACCCGCCGCCAGTGCCGTCCGCCGTCCCAATTGCCTGCTACGCATTCAACGCCCCCTGTCTGACAAGCCGGCAGCGTAGCGGCGTTTGGGCGCAAACGGAAATGGGCCGGCCCTGCGTTTCTGCTGGCCGGCCCATGATCTTCTCGCCTGTGCGTTCTTCACTAAGCAGGCGAGATGATGCGGCAGGTAGCCTGATCGACGAACAGGTCGACCCGCGGGCCATAGACGGGCAGGCCCAACCGCTCGCCCGGTCCCGCCGGCGGGACAATCACCCGGGTGTCCTCGACCTTGCGGCCGGCATTGGTGAAGGTGCAACCGACCACCGAATCGACGACATTTGCGCTGTTGTTGGTGATGTAGATCACCGTCAACCAACGCTCGCCCGGCACGGCCTGCAGAGATGCGCCGTCGAGAGTGACGATCGGAACGCTCGGCCCCGCCGTGATGGGCAACACCCCCATCAAGCTTGCGCGCGGCCGCTGGACCGTGACGCCCTCCACCACCGCCATTTGACTGCGGGGATCGAAGGCCTTGTCCCGCTCCGATGTCGGCGGAGCCAGCTTGTTGTCCTGGCTGACGGTTTCCGGCGTCCAGACCTTGCCAGTCCGCTCATCGCGGAACTGGCCCGTCGTCTGCGCCAGAACCGAGGCTGCGAGCATCAAGGCAAGAGTGCCTGCAGCACCCACCGTGGCGACACGAGTTGCGCACTTCATCGCTGGCACCCGTTACATGTCCTTCAGGCGACGCGTCTCCCAGGTGCTCACCTGGGCCTCGGCTTCCTGCTCGGTGATGCCGTAACGCGTCTGGATCTTGCCGACGAGCTGGTCGCGCCGGCCCTCGATGGCCAGCAGGTCGTCGTCCGTGAGCTTGCCCCACTGCTCCTTCACCGCGCCCTTGCTGGTCGTCCAGCTGCCTTTCATCTTTTCCCAGATGGTCTTGGCATCGGACTGTGTGGTGGTCTGGCCGCTCGTCTGGGCCTGGACGGCCAGCGGCACGGTGGCTGCGGCGATGCAAACGGCGATGACGGCAAGAGTACGCATGGAACGCTCCTGTTTGAGGTGATTGGTGGTCAGGCAACGATGGGTGCCAGCCGAAGTTGCGTCCGGCAGCACACGAGAGCCGAGCTGATCAGGCCGTGACTAAGACCACAGCGACCGCAGGAACATGGCGAGCGGCACGACGATCAGAATGGCCACATAGAGGTCCAGCAATTCACCATCGAGCAGCCGGTTGACTGTCCGCTCGTTGGTTCGGCGATCGGTCTGCCTGTGAGGAGTTGTGACACTCATCTCGCCCTCCAAGGGTAGCAATCTCCCACGGGTAACGCCGGCGAAGTCGGAGGGTTGCCGAAGCAGATCAGGAGAGTGTCGCGGTCCGGGCGGCGTGATTGAGGGCCTGTTGCAGGTCGATTGCCGAATAGGGCTTGGTGATGAACTGGTGGCCATCGGCCTGCCCCTCGGGCCGGCCATAGCCGCTGGCAATAACCACCGGCAGCCTGGGAAATCGCCGCTGCACTTCGGCGGCGAGTTCCTCACCGCTCATGCCCGGCAGCCCGAGATCCGTCAGCAACAGGTCGAAGCTGCCATCACGCATCAGCAGGTCGAGAGCCTGTTCGGCGCTGCCTACCCCCGCCACCGAGCACCCAAGCCGGACCAGCATGTCGGAAACCGACATGCGAAGGACAACCTCGTCCTCCACGAGCAGTATCCGCCGAGGCAGATCCGTGGCGGTCACGACGGCTGCCGCGGCCTCCGACGCTGCTGCCGACGACTGCGGTGGCATCCGCCGTGCCGACAGCACGTTCCGCACTCTGGCGGCCAGCGCCTCGGCGCCGTAGGGTTTGACGATCATCGGATAGCGGGATTGGCCGGTCTCGGGAATCAGGTCTCTGGCGTACCCCGACGTCAGGAGCACCGCGATGCCGGGCCGCAGACGTTGCGCCAGTGTCACCAATTCCATGACCGGCAGCGTTCCAGGCATCACGATATCGGTGAACAGGAGATCGAAATCCGGGTTCTTGTTCAGCAACGCCGCCGCGGCATCGGCGCTTTCCACCGCGGTCACGCGATAACCCCAGCCGCCGAGCATGTCGACCACCGCTTGCCGCACATCGTCGTGGTCCTCGACCACCAGAATGCGCTCTCTGCCGGTCGGTGCGATCGTCGAATCCGTCTCTTTTCCGGCCACCGGATCGAGCGTGCGCGGCAGATAGAGTTTCACGCTCGTGCCCTGTCCGATGGCGCTGTCGATCCGGATGTGACCGTTGGATTGGCGAACGAAGCCGTACACCATGCTTAGGCCCAGGCCGGTGCCTTTGCCGTCGCGCTTCGTCGTGAAGAACGGGTCGAATGCCTGCGCCGCGACTTCCGGCGGCATGCCGGTGCCCGTGTCGCTCACCGCGACCAGCACATAGGCGCCTGGCGTCACGTCAGGGTGCAGGATCGCATAGGTCCGGTCGAGGGTGACGTTCGACACCTCGACCCTCACCGTGCCGCCGTCCGGCATGGCGTCGCGCGCGTTGATCGCAAGATTGAGGATCGCATTCTCGAGCTGGCCGGAATCGATCCGCGCATTCCAGGGATCGTCGGAAATCGCCAGCTCGATGGTGATGCGCTCGCCCAGCGAATGCCGCAGCAGGTCGGCGAGATCCGACAGCAGTTGCGCGACATCTGTCGGCTCCGGCGCCAGCGGCTGCCGCCGCGCGAACGCCAGGAGCTGCTGCGTCAACCGTGCGCCACGCTCCGCTGCCGCCGTCGCACTCTGCAGCCGCGCCACGACTCCCGGATTGGCGCCCACGTCATCCTTCATGAGGTCGAGGTTGGCCCGGATGACCTGCAGGATATTGTTGAAGTCGTGCGCCATGCCCCCCGTCAGCTGACCCGTGGCTTCCATTTTCTGGCCTTGCCGCAGGGCGGCCTCGTCCCGCAGCTGCTCTGTGATGTCGACGCAGCGCACCACCGCCCCGCCACCCGACATCTCGCCGCGCGACACCTCGTATTCACGTCCGTCGTACGAGACGCGTGCGGTCAGCGACCGGTCGGGCGCCTCCACGTCAAGGTTCAATGGTACGAGCAGGGCGCGCATTGCCGGCAAGCGGCCCGACAGCAGCTGCTCCCTCGTCAAAGCACCGCTCTTGACGGGGTCCCAGCCGGCGAGTTGCACAAAGGGTTCGTTCCAGGCAACGACCGAACCTTCGGCGTCGATCACGCAGATCGGATCGCGCAGGCTCTCAAGAGTCGTCTTGAGCAGGCTGGAACGCGCAAGCAGGTCACGTTGCGCCCGTTCCAGTCGCCCGGCGCCGCCGACGATGATGATGATGCCGGCGATGAGGCACACGAATGCGCCGCCCATGACCAGCAAGCCGGCGATGTCGGCCTTGTGCTGCTCCGAGCGCAGCATGGCGAGCCGCCGGGCCAGCAACAGGCGTTGACCTTCGATGAACATGTCGCCGATGCCGCGAATCCGCTCCTGCGTCGCGCTCGACGAGCCGGTGCGGGCGAGGGCAAGGGCCGCCTCCCGGCCGTGGATCTGATAGGCAGCGACGATACTGCCTAAAGATTCCAGCTTTTCACGAACGAGCGAACGGAAATCCCTGACCAGCTGCGTGGCGTCGGGATCAGTGGAGGCAGCGGCCTCGAGTTGGCGCAGACCGGCCTCGATGCGCAGGCGCGCACGTTCATATGGTCCCAGGTTGGCCATGTCCCCGGTCAGCAGGTAGTTCTTCTGACCGATCTCCGCGTCCTGCAATGCGACCACGGTATCGCGCATCAAGGACATGGTCTCGTAGTTGCCGACCACCAGGCGCTGTTGCCGAGCGGCGGAGTTGGAGTGCGTGATGGCCAGCATGGCGCCGGTCGCGATGACCACGGCGACCGTCAATCCGACGATCAGTCCGGTCAAACGCGCTGCCCGCGGCACGCTAGGCATCTGAAGCTGGCTCCTTGGCCATTGGGAAAGTCAGGACGACTCGTGTCCCGCCGCCGTCGCGCGGCGATATCGTCACTTCGCCGCCAAGCTGCATCGCCAGGCCGCGGATCAACGTCAATCCGAAGACGCCCCGCCCGTCCGACCGGACCGGCGCACCGCCCTTTTCGAGGCCGTTGTCCTCGATGACGAACGTGACCTGATCCTCGCTTTCGGCCGCTTCGATCCGGATCTCGGGCGTGGCGACGTCCCTGAAATCGTGATCCAGCGCAGCGCTCACCACTTCGGTCACGATCAGGCCGACAGGGATGGCCGTGTCGGGACCAACTGCCATGATCGGAGCGCGGATATGAAACCGCGGCGTCAGACGACTATCGTTCACACCGCCAACCGAGATCTGGCGTACCAGATCGCTGATGAAGCGCTGGAAGTCGACCAGAGCCCAGCTCGTTCTCTCATAGAGATGCCGATGCAGGATCGAGAGGGTGAGAACCCGGTTCTGGGCGTCGCCGAAGAAGCGACGGATGCGTGGCGAGCGAATTTCACCGGCCTGCAGGTTGAGCAGGCTCGAAATCATCTGGAGGTTGTTCTTCACGCGGTGATGAATCTCGCGAAGCATATGATCGCGCTGTTCCAGCCCAACTCTCAGTTCGGCCTCGCGGCTGGTGATCGCCTCCGCCATCTCCGTCACGCCCTCACCGACCGACGCCAGTTCGGGCGTCCAAGGGCGGGACGGTGCGAAGGTGCCCGGTTCGCCCCGCGCGACCTTGCCGGCAAAATCACGAATATAGCGGAGGGGACGAACGCACCAGCGGTCGGCGCCGAACCATACCGCAAGCAGCGACAGGATTAGGGCCAGCATCACGAGCAAGAAACCGCCACCGCCCCGGGCAAGCGACAGGAGGTCATCCGCTGCGGGCGCAGCGGCGATGGCGAAGATGGTATTTCCCGCCAGCGGCCGGAGGCTGAAGGCGTAGAGCCTGCCATCCTGACCGTAGTCCCGGAAGTCTGTCTGGCCGCCCACGATCGCCGCGGCAATGCGGACAGCCACCGGCAGTGCGCGAACCATGTCGGCGGTGCCGCCGATCGAAGCCCCAGCGCGATCGACCAGCGCCACCGCGATGCCGCCTTCGGCCTGGACTGGCAGCACCCTGTCGGCAAGGTTCCCGAGCGAGATGCCGATGGCGCACATGCCGCCGAACTCACCATTGCGCAGGATCGGCAGTGCCGCCGGCGTGATGCTCAGCGCCGTCACCCTGCTGGCGATCTGGGCGCCTATCGAAAATGCCTTCGTGTCGCGGATTTGGCGAAATATCTCGCGATCCGAGAATCCCATGCCGACCACGGTGACCGTGCTTGAGCAACGCGCGACACCCCTGTCGTCCGTGACAAGCATCGAGGAGTACTCTCCCGGAAACGCTTGCAGGATCCTGGCGAAGTAGACCTCGCAGCCCGTAATGTCGGACTGAGTCGCCTCCCCGCTCGCGCTCTTCATGACAGCGGCGTCGGAGCATGCCGCGACCAACAATCGTCGCGTGCCTTCAATCAGGACACTGTGCCGCGAGACCGCAAGCTCCACGGCAGTCGCCACGGCTTCGCTACGCTGGCGTTCGGCAAGCCTCATCTCGTTGTCGGCTTGCCATGCCGCGACGCCGAGGACTGGCAAAAACACCGCCGTCACCAGCAGGGCCAGCTTCGTCCGCAGCGACCAACGGGCCAACATCGGCCGCGCCCTGTTCAGATCGACACTGTGTGAAGTGCTTGGGCGATCGCTGCGCGAAGGAGGTCAGGGTCGAACGGCTTCGAAATGACGAACGCTGGCTCAACCCGCTTGCCGGTCAGCAGCCGCTCCGGAAAGCCGGTCACGAAGATCACCGGTACGGTCATGGACCCCATGATCTCGTTGACGGCGGAGATGCCGCTGTCTCCGCCGCGGAGCTGGATGTCCGCCAGCACGAGATGAGGCGAATGCTTGCGAGCCAATTCGACCGCAGCCTTTTCCGTCGCGGCAATGCCCACAACCTCGTGACCCGCGTTGCGTACGATGTCGGCGACGTCCAGCGCGATGATGGCTTCGTCCTCGATTACCAGAACACGAACCGATGCCACACGCTGCAGTTCCTGCCGCGCCTCGGCCAAGCCGCGTTCGGCCGTATCGATGTCGACACCGAGGACTTCCGCGGCATCACCCACGGTGAACCCTTCAAGTACCGTCAGGAGCAGGACCTGGCGTTGCAGCGGCGCCATCTCGGTGAGCGATTCCTTCAGTCGACCGCTGACGCTTTCAACAGCGACGCTGCGCTCCAGGCCGCCGAACGGCTGCTGGAGGCTATGGAACAGTTTGAAGACGCCCAGCTTCGTATCCGCGGACTTGGCAATCAACTCGGGCTGCTGCACGGCCACTTCAGCGCAAAGCCTGACCCATTCGTCTCCCCTTTGCTGGGAGCCACTCACGGCCCTGGCATAGCGGCGTAGAAAAGGCAGTGTCCTGGTGATCGCTTCGGACAGATTCTTCGTTACGGACTCATCTGGCACGTCGTTCTCCCTCTACCCGCAACACGAAGCACGCGCCACGCATCATATGACGATCCAGAGGCGTACCAGGAGTACAGCCGCCGGCCCGTCACATTGACGCCGATCACAAATCACGTCGATGGCTTCCTGGTCGATCATCGCCCACCGCCCCGCGCGAGGCCGACAATAGACAACCACACGCTAGTGCAGCCAGCCCAGCGCCCACATCAGCAGCAGGACCGGAATGGGAACCCCCACAAGCCACAAGAGCGCCGCGCGTCCCATGCTTCATTCTCCTCGATAGCGCACTTACTCGAATACCCATGATCAAACGTCCGAGCGGCCGATCGGTTCCCGACAAAATTTCGCCAGGAACCCATCGGGCGGTCGGTGCTAAAGGCGCCCTATCCAGGTATTCACCTGGCGCTCGGCTTCGTCCTTGGCCAAGCCGTAGCGTTCCTGTATGCGGCCTACGAGCTGCTCCTGCTTGCCGCCGATCACGGTGATGTCGTCCTCCGTGAGCTTGCCCCACTGTTCCTTGACCTTGCCGGCGACCTGCTTCCAATTGCCTTCGATCCGATCCCAGTTCATGGCGCGTTCCTTTCAGTTGAAGTGTGCCCATAAGCGCGTTTAGAACTAACGTGTGCAGGACCGAGGAGTTGCCTGTGGGACTTTTCGCTGGCGCAGAGCGCTGGCCCTCCCACATTGAGAGGCGCGCTCGCGACAACGTTGCCTCCTAAGGATATGCCTGCTCGATGATAACGGACGATATCGTGGCTTTGCTTCCGGACCTGCGCGCATTCGCGCGCTTCATGTGCCGGGAACGCGAGGCGGCTGACGATCTCGTGCAAAACACGGTGCTCGCGGCCCTCAACAAGCAGGAACAGTTCGAGCCGGGGAGCAATCTCAAGGGCTGGTTGTTTACGATCATGCGCAATCGATTCTACGCCGACCTTCGCGCTCAGAGCCGCCGCCCAACGGGAGCAGACTCCGACCAGGCAGCGCCACTCGCCGCGGTCGACAACCCCGAAGCGACGGTCGCCATGAAGGAACTGTCATCGGCTTTGTGGCAGCTCAGCGCGCAGGCCCGCGAAGCGCTCATCCTGGTGGGAGCC
Organism: Reyranella massiliensis 521; assembly: GCA_945862125.1. Taxonomy (GTDB): domain Bacteria; phylum Pseudomonadota; class Alphaproteobacteria; order Reyranellales; family Reyranellaceae; genus Reyranella; species Reyranella massiliensis_A. The sequence continues at coordinate 19,713 of CAMAYC010000040.1, read as the reverse complement.
GGCGGCTTTTCGTACGAGGAAGCCTCGCGACTCTGCGGCTGCTCGGTTGGCACCCTGAAGGTGCGCGTTTCGCGCGCCCGCAAGCTGTTGGCCAGCAAGCTGGATGAATAGGCGGCTGGAATATCGTTCATTTTCAATGACTTAATATTAAACAAGACCCGATGTAACCTTTTGCCCCTCGCCGGCATTACTCCAATAGACAACGCACGAGGAGAGAAGCACATGGCCATCGAGACTTCGACGACCACCCCTTCGACCACAAACGACGTTGGCGATTTCCATGGTCAGCTGACGACCATCCTGCCGCGGCTGCGGATTTACGCGTTGTCGCTGACCCGCAATCGCGACTCGGCCGACGATCTGGTCCACGACACGGTGATCAAGGCTCTGGCCGGTCGTCAAAGCTTCCAGCCCGGTACCAACCTGGCGGCTTGGTTGTTCCGCATTCAGCGCAACGAATTTATCTCCGGCCTGCGTCGCGTGCGTCCGACGGTTCCGGTCGACTCGACGATAGCCGAGACACTTTCTCATCCGCCGCACCAGGAAAGCGGACTGATTATGCGCGAATTCCTGACCGCCTTTTCCAAGCTGGCGCCGACGCAGCGCGAGGCGCTGCTGTTGGCAGTCGTCGAGGGCCTGCCCTACGAGACCATCGCCGCGCACACCAATGTGTCCGTGGGTACGGTCAAGAGCCGCATTTCGCGCGCCCGCGACCGCCTGGAGCACCTGCTGATCGACGGCGACATGCAACAGCAGTCCGCCGACATCGCCGACGGCGACACCTCGACCGCCGAGTCTCCATCCGCCCCACTCTGAGCCTCCAGTGGCAGACCAATTTCCACGCAGGGCTCAAAAGTGTGGCATAGTCGGCGAGCGTTGGGGGGAGTGGAATGGACCGGACAAGACCCGGTGGAGCGGTCTGCCTTGGGGCGAAGGTACGTCATGGCGGGTGACGAAAAGCCGCGCAGCGGCCGGACCAGTGAAACGGCCCGGTCCCGCGTGAAGGCGTCGAACGAGCGGCCCTTCGATCTATGGCTGCAGAAGCAGTTGCACGCGATGTACGACGAGATCGCGAGCGAACCGCTGCCCAATGACCTGCTCAATCTGATCGACCGCGACGCTGCCAAGGCCGACGAGTCCAAGAAGAAGGATGACGCCGCAACTCCGCGCAACAAGAAGTAGCGGCGCGGAACCGCGATTATCGCCATCCGTTGTTTGGGCTCACCAGACGGAGGCGGCCATGATGACCACCGAAGACAAGAAGAAGGCCCTGACGACGCCGAGCAGCGTGTTCAAGCACCCGGCCGAGGTCGTCGACTCTCGCGATCTCGACCGCGTCGAGAAGACCAATATCCTGAAACAGTGGGAACTGGATGCCCGCCTTCTCCAGGTCGCGGCCGAAGAGGGTATGGGCGGCGGCGAGCACAGCCTCTTCGCCGACGTCAAGAAGGCGCAGCAGCGTCTCGACGTCGATCCTCTCGTGCAAGACGGCGCTCCGACCAAGCTCGGGCCGTAGCGCTCGTCCCTCTCGACAATGAAACGGCGACGGTCCCAGGTCCGTCGCCGTTTACTTTTGCGCTGTCGATCAGACCGGACGACGGGCGGCAATTTCGTTCTGAACGCAGCGATCGTAAGGCGCCGTACCACGCGGCAGGCCGTAGGACAGGCAGGCAGTCTGTGAATCGGAAGCGATTTGCGCCTCGCTATAGCCCACGGCGGCGCGTCCGTAGCGGCGCTGATCGGCGACTCGTTGCTGGCAGCGGACATAATCGGCCGAAGAGGCCGTGAACCCGTAACTCGTGCAGGGATCGTCCGCGACGACCACGGTGCGATGTTCGACAGCACATGCACCCGCAGCCAAGGCGACAAGGGCAAGCACCAGGGCCTGCTTGATCATATGCAACCTCTTTAGGCAGCGCAGCGCCGCCCTTGGCATCCAACGGTCACGGCTGTTTCCGGTTCCGCGCGTCGGCTATACAGGGCGTCCTTCGAGGGAGAGGAAATTACAATGAAGATGTTCGATCTTTCCGGCCGCGTGGCCATCGTCACCGGTGGCAATGGCGGCATTGGCCTCGGGATGGCGAAGGGCATGGCCGAGGCCGGCGCCGCGATCGTTGTCGCCGGACGCGACGCCGCCAAGAACGCCGCCGCCGTGAAGGAGATCCAGGATCTGGGGGCGACGGCGAGTGCGATCGCCGTGGACGTCCTGAAAGAGGACTCCTGCCGCGCGCTGATCGCCGACACGGTCAAGCGCCATGGCCGCCTGGACATTCTGGTCAACAATGCCGGCATCAACATCCGCAAGCAGCCTCAGGAATACACGCTGGCGGAATGGCACAAGGTCCTCGACAGCAACCTGACCAGCGCGTTCCTGTGCAGCCATGCCGCCTACCCCGAGATGATGAAGGCGGGCGGCGGCAAGATGATCAACATCGGCTCGATGATGTCGATCTTCGGCGCCTCTTTCACCACCGCCTATGCCGCGAGCAAGGGCGGCATCGTGCAGATGACCAAGGCAATGGCGACGGCCTGGGCCAAAGACAGAATCCAGGTCAACGCCATCCTGCCTGGCTGGATCGACACGGCGCTGACCCAGCGGGCGCGTCAGGACGTGCCGGCGCTGCACGACTCAGTGCTCAAGCGGACTCCGGCCGGCCGCTGGGGCACGCCGGGCGATTTCGCGGGCATTGCCGTATTCCTGGCCGCCGCGGCGTCGGACTATGTGACGGGCGCTGCCATCACAGTCGACGGCGGCTACTCGGTCCAGGGCTGAGCCGTCGCCTCAGGGTGACTCGACCTTGCAGATGGCGCGATCGACGAACAGGCTGGTCTTCGGTCCATAGATGGTGAGCCCGACGCGCACGCCGCCGCCGACCGCCGGAAGGAGGACACGCGTCTCCTCGACCGGCTTGCCGGCGTTCGAGAACTGGCAATGCAGCAGCGGAGCAATGGTCCTGTTGCTGTTGTTGTTCAGGTAGAGCACCACCTGCCAGCGCCGCTCCGGAACGGCGCGCAAGGTCGCATTCTCGATGTTGACGAGGGGCACCGTTGGTCCGGCCGTGATCGGCACGGCACCGAGCGGCGTAACCTTCGGCCTCTGGACGATCACGCCTTCGACACTGGCGGCCTGAGCCAGCGGATCGAAAGCGCGATCAGCCGGCGTGTTCGGACCGGGAACGAGGCCGACATTGTTCGGTGTCCAGATCTGGCCGGTCCTGGGATCGCGAAATTCCGGCAGGCCCGCCGATGCCGGTATGTCAGCGGTGCTGCGCGGGGCCTTGGCGTGGGCCGGCGCGACGATTGCCAGCATTGCCAGACAGACGAGTGCCTTCACACCCATTCCGCGATATCCATACATTGCCGTCCTCCTCGACCTGCCCGCCTAGCCCCCGCCGCCCCCACCGGACTGCGGAAAGAAGTTCGGATTGCGCCTCAACTCGGCGCTCCGCGCTTCCGGCGGAAGAGCCTTGAGCTGCATGAAGTACGAAAGCTGCCGCTGGGCGCTCGCTTCGTCCAGATCCTTTCGGCTGACCTGCAGGGAATTCTCGAGGTCTCCGGCCATCGCGTAGCTAAAAGCCAGGTTTTGGCGCACACGCCCGTCCGCCGCGCGAGTGTTGGCGATCGGCACGAGCTGGGCGATCGCCTCCTGCGGGTTTCCCGAAATTGCGAGAGACAAGGCGAAATTGTTCCGCAACGGCAGATAGTCCGGTGCCACCTCGATGCCCTGGCGATATTTTGCCTGGGCGTCGGCGTGCCGGCCCTGCATGTCGAGGACGACGCCCAGCGCGTTCAGCGAGCGATAGTCGCGGCTGTCCGCCTGAAGCGCGGCCTCGAGTTGCCGTTCCGCAAGATCGGGTTGGCCCATCGAGATCAACGCCGATGCCAATCCCCGCCGCGCCACCGCATTGCTGTTGCGCTGCGCCAGAACGTCCCGGAACAGGGCCGCCGCCTCGTCGGGGGCGCCGACCGACAGGAAGGACTGGCCAAGCCCGAGCTTGGCTTCGATCCCGTCCGGCTTCATCTGCAAGGCCCGGCCGTACAGGGGGATCGCCGAATCGAAATTGCCCACCTTGCGGGCCTGGTCGGCCTGCTCCACCGACGAGTCGTAACTGTCACCCCTGGAACTCGAATCGCCGAAGTCGGCGCCGCAACCCGCGATGAGAAGCGCCCCGATGAGCGCGCGGCCTGCGCTGAGGATCGGCGCCAGCTTCATTCCAACCCCAAAAAGGCGTTCTGCTTCTGCAGGTTCTGCCAGTATGTCGGCCGGAAGGTTATCAAAGTATTGGGGGCAGCCGCAACCAACACCCCAATAACTGGGGACAACTTGTTGAAATCACGGGAAAAAGAGCGGCCGCCCAAAACGCGACCGCTCAGCCGGCCCCTCTAGTTCACCAGCAGTCGCGGCTTGGTGAGCTGGCTCGTGATCGCCTGAAACACCGACGGCAGCTTCGAAGGCGGGTTGGGCGAGCCATTCAACTGACAGCCCGAAGATGTCGTGTAAAACTTGCTCGCGTCCGAGGCCATCGACTGCATTGTCGTGCAGGGATTGCGGGTATCCCCCGACGAACAGCCGCTCGTCGACGCGCCATAGGCCACGGAGAACACCTTGGTTCCCGCCGCCGTCGCGGCTTGGGCGGTCGCAACGGCACGATCGCACTGGCCCGTCTGGTAGATGGTCTGGTTGTTGAGCTGCGCCTTCGAGGCGTTGAAGTCGCCGTCACTGAGGATGATGATGACGTTCTGCGTGCCTGCGACCACCGGCAGGGCGGCCTGCGCCTTGGCGAGAACCTCCGCGAGATAGCTCCCCTGGCCGCCCCTGTTCGTGACGCACGGTGTCAGCGAGCCGCTTTCGCCAGAGGCTTTGTAGATTCCGACGGCTTGAACGAGGGGCGATGCCGTGAGCAGCGAGCCGGCGCTGTCGTTGTAGGTGGCGTCCAGGCCGGTTCCGATCTGATACTTGATGGTGCTCGTATAGTACGGCACCGAATTCGGATACGTCGGGCACGGGTGAGACGTCGGGCTGTATTGCGTGGCGAGGCCCGGGAACACCATCAGACCGGCCTTGTCCATCGACGTGGGCATCACCTTGAGGGTGCTCTGAATCGAATACAGGGCGCACTCGAACCTGGTCGGACGGTTCTTGCCTGGAACAGTGCAGTTGCTGTCCGAGTCTCCCATCGACCCCGTGGCATCGAGCACGAACATCACGTTGAGCGGCGTGGTGGCGCCGCCCGCCTTGCTTGCCTTCTTGGTCGCGGTGAGCGTGACCGTCGATATTCCCACCGCCTTGAGGAAATGAGTCGTGACCGTCGCCGTCTGCGTGACGGTGACCGCGTTCGGGTTTCCGGCATTGCAGGCCGGGAGATTTGCCGTGGCAGTAACGCAGCTCAGCGTCGCGGTGGCCGTCGAGCTGGTCACACCCGATGCCGGATAGGCGGTGTTCCAGGCCGTAACCGCGGCCTGCACGCTGGCGGTATTGGCATTGGCCGCCAGCATCGCGTTGGCCCCTGCTAGGGCTGCTGCCTCGGTCGCCGCTTCGAACCCGCTCTTCGCGGTGTAGATGCGCCCGACGTCGATCGTAAGTCCGGCCAGACCGACCACGCCTGCCGCCATACCGGCAAATATGAAAGTGGTCGCACCGCGCCGGTTGCGCAGAATGCGATGAAGAAATTCGGGAACGGACGACACTTTGCGCTTCATCATCTTCTCCCCTACTGGACCAACTGCGCCGTCTCGGCTTTCAAGGTGCAACTCGGCGCGTAGTTCACGCCCATCACCGTCAGGTCGCAGGGATAGGTCGCCTTCACGAGCGCCGGCTGCCCCGAGACCAGTATCGTCGAACAGGCGGCATCGCTTGCGCAGGCGACGCCATTGACCTTGACGGTTATCGAGATCTGCCCGGCGGTCAGACTGGGTGCAGCGCTGGTGATTGCAGACGTCGTCGTGGCATAGGGCGTCGCCGTGCCGCGGCTCAGAGCAAACGTCATCGCGCCTTTGGCCGCCGCGTTGGTGAGCACCATGTGTTGGTTCATCGCGATGCCGAACTGAAGAATTCCGAACACCATTACCAGGAGGATGGGCGCCACGATCGCAAACTCAATGGCGGTGACACCCCGAACGTCGCGAAGAACGCTCAAGCACCGGCATCGCGGAACAAGCCGTTGACCGATTGTCGACAATCCATGAACTCGATTCACCTAGGAACCTCTATCGCGAGTCGTTCCATCTACGGTGGACCGTATGATTACGGTCTCGCGCCGTAAATCGAGAGTCTTGTTTCAATCATTTCACGGTGAACATCGACATGATTGCCGGCGCGATCAAAACGGTGATCAACGTCGGAAGAATAAAAACCATCAGAGGGACTGTCATAAGTGCCGGCATCCGCGCGCCCTTTTCCTCAGCCTTCGAGGCGCGGGTCTGGCGAAACTCCTGACTGAGGATGCGAAGCGAGGCAGCAAGCGGCGTGCCGTATTTTTCAGTCTGACGGAGTGCATTTACCAGGGCGGTCACGGCTCCTGAATCGGTCCGCTCCGCCATATTCTCCAGTGCCTGCTGTCGATCCGGCAAATAGGTGAGTTCGATGGCGGTCATCTCGAACTCGACCGCCAGCTCGGGCATCGATCCCTGCATTTCGCGGGAAACCCGGCGAAAGGCTGCATCGATGCTCAGTCCGGCTTCGACGCAGATGGTCAGGAGGTCGAGGCCCTCCGGCAGGATCGAATTCAGTATCTCCCGCCGCTTCGCCGCGACGTTCTTGATGTAGACTTCCGGCGCCATGAACCCCACCAGCACCGCGCCGACACAGGTGGCTAGAACAAAGTCCTCCGGAACGGAGATCACGTCCATTGATGTCAGGCCGATCATCAGGAAGCCAAGCAGCAGTGGCAGCGCGAGTTTGATAAAGACGTAGATCACCGCAGCATCGCGCGAATGAAACCCCGCCTGGCGCAGCTTGCGGGAAGTCTGGTCGGCCGCCGTACCGCGCAGAAGATTCAGACGGTCGGCAATCCCCCTCATGAAACCCAGAGAAGCCGCCTTCGATGAGCTCTTGGCGGCTTCATGCTCGCCACGCGTCTTCATCCGGCGCGTTCGGAGCGCCTTCAGGCGTGCCTCGATCGGCGCCTGCCACGTCAATGCCATCCCGAGCGCCCAGAACGCCACGAATGTCGCGGCTGCGATGATGATCGTGAAACTCTTCTCCGAGAGGACAGGATCCATGGCGGCGTCAGACTTTGATCGTGGCGATCTTGTTCATGACGTAGATTCCCAACCCCATGCTGCAGGCAGCGGCCGCCGCAATCATTTGGCCGGCTTCGGTCGTGAACAACGGCGCAATGTAGTCGGGTGAGATGAAAAAGAGTCCCCCACCAACAAGAAACGGCAGGCCTGCCATGATCAGCATCGTCGTCCGCGCCTCCGAGGTGAAGGCACGGATCTTGAGGCGCAGCTGCTGCCGGGCACGCAGCAATGCACTGAGATTGGCCAGCGTCTCGGCCAGATTGCCGCCGGTATCGCGCTGGATCGACATGGCGACGATGAGAAAATTGAACTCGTCGGTCTGTACCGTCTTGGCGACCCGCCAGAGCGCCGTATCGATCGGCGTACCGAGCTGGACTTCCTGCTGCACGCGGCGGAACACGGAGCCGATCGGATCCTTGATGTCGCGCGCGACCGTACCGATCGCCTCCTGGACGGGCAGGCCGGCCCGCAGCGCACGGACAATCAAGTCAACCGCCTCAGGAAACAGCAGATTGAACTTCTGTCCGCGCCGACGTGCTTTCCAGCCGATCCAGCCATTCGGCAGCCCGACTCCGATCGTGAGCGAGCTGCCCAGCGCGACGATCGGCGGCAGATCGACGATGACGAACAGAAGAAACGCCATGCCGACCGAGAGGGCTACCGAGGTGAAGGCAAAGTCGCCCAGCGTGAGATTCGTCCCGGACGCCTGGAGCTTGTGGCGAATACTGCTGGCATTGGGAAACCAGCGCCATAGAAGCTTGTCGAGCGTGGGAAGCTTTCCCGCCTTTTCGACGCGCCTCAGCGTCGCCATCTGAAGCGTCCGCGCGCCTCCCTGTGCCTGCGCATCGAGATCTTCCAGGCGATCGCGCAGTCGCCGCTCGGCAAAGAAGCCGCCGAATACCACGTAGAGCGCGGCAAAGGTCAGTACGAACCCGCCCGAGATCAGGATCGTGACCGTGTCCAGGTCGAATCCCTGAGCTCCGATCATGCCATGGCCTCCATCAGCACCTTGTCGAGGCCATAGTAGGCGGCCCGCGACAGGAAATGCGGACGCAGGCCGGAGCTCTTGAAGGCGCCGCTCAACTTGCCGTCACTGGCTTCACCGTGGAACTCATAGGTGAAGAGATCCTGCGTGACGACGACCTCGCCCTCCATGCCCATGACTTCGGTGATATGGGTGACCCGGCGTACGCCATCGCGCATACGGCTGATCTGCACGATCAGCTGCAGCGAACCCGCGATCTGCGACCGAATGGCTTTTGGCGGCAAATTCGACGCGCCCATGGTGACCATGTTCTCGAGACGCGTGAGAGCCTCGCGTGGCCGGTTGGCATGCAAGGTCCCCATGGACCCGTCATGACCGGTGTTCATCGCCTGAAGCAGGTCGATCGCCTCCGGACCGCGGACCTCGCCCAGAATGATGCGGTCGGGGCGCATGCGCAGTGCATTCTTCACGAGGTCGCGCATCGAGACCTCGCCATTGCCTTCCAGGTTCGCCGGCCGGGTCTCGAGGCGGACGACGTGGGGCTGTTGCATGCGCAATTCGGCGGCGTCCTCGATGGTCACGACACGCTCGCCGTTGTCGATCATGCCTGACAGGGCGTTCAGCATGGTCGTCTTGCCCGACCCCGTACCGCCCGACACGACGGTGTTCAGGCGGCAGCGCGAGGCGATGCGCAGCACTGTCGCCATGGCCGGCGAGATATTGCCCTGCTGCGCCATCTGATCGAAGCCGATCTGCCGCTTGCCGAACTTGCGGATCGAAACAGACGCGCCGTCGATCGCCAGCGGCGGGATGATGATGTTGACGCGGCTGCCGTCCTCCAGTCGTGCGTCGCAAATCGGGCTGGACTCATCGACCCTGCGTCCGATGCGGCTGACGATGCGGTTGCAGATGTTGAGCAGATGGGCGTTGTCCTCGAACGTCACCGATGTCAGGGCAATCTTGCCCTGACGCTCGATATAGATCTGCTTGGGGCCGTTGATCATGATGTCTGTAATGCCGTCGTCCGCGAGCAGCGGCTCGAGAGGGCCGAGGCCCATCATGTCGTTGACGAGCTGGTGGACGAGGTCCGTTTGTTCGGGCCGGTTGAGCTGGATGCGATGCTCGGCAAGCAGCTCAGCGGCAAGGCCTTCGAGTTGGCGCACCAGTTCGCTTCGCGGCATGCTGACCGCCGCCGCGAGATCGATCCGGGTCATCACCATGGCTTGCACGGCGCGCCGAGCCTGATCGACCTTGCTTCGCGACAACTTGCTCGAGGAATTGTCGTCCAGTTTATCGTCGGGTTCTGACTTGACCAGGGATGCGGCCTGCAGTGCCGCAGAGCGCCCGAACGGCTCCGTCTTTACGGCCGCCGGCGCCGGTTGCGGTCGCTCGGACAGGACCGGCGCCTTTATGGCCGATGCCATTTCGATGGCGGTCTCCGGCTCGGGCGGAGCGTCCACCGACGCACCAACCGTTGGCGCCCCGAAGTTCGTTGCCGGCAGAATCGGACGCAAGACATCGGCAACATGTCGGCGCAGTTCGAGGGGCGCCAGCATGACGCCGTGGCTGCGGAAATGGGCCTGTGACAGGGCGCCGGCCTCGCGCGTCACCTCACCGGCCGGGATTCCCGCCTGAATGAGCATTTGCAGCCGTGGAGCGACAGCGTCGCGAAGACCGGCTGAGGCGGCGATCATTCGTCCGTCGCGGTCAGCTGCCCCAGGAACCGGGCGTGGCTCCGCGGGAATCCGCCGGTCGATACGATCGAGCGGGTCGACCGCCACGACCTCTGTCGTCTCCGGCTTCTTGGTGCGCAATCCGAACATCGCCGCCTACTTCTTCTTCAGACTGCGTCCGAAGCGCTCGAGCAGGCTGGCTGCCTTCCCTGGCTTGGCAGCTCCGTTCTCGCCGCCCGGAGAATCGAGACCGGCCACAAGCGACCGCAGCGCCTTCACGATTCCGCTGGCCGGCGCTGCCTCGGACAGGGGCTTGCCGACATTCACCGCCGAGAGTGCGGCCGCGGAATCAGCGGGAATTTGGCAGTCGACCTTGCGTTTCAGCGCCCGTTCGACGTCGGACACCTTGACCGCCGAACGGCGCGCGTCGATTGCGCCGCCGGTCGCGATGTAGAGCCTAGCACCCGGCGCCACATCGTGGACGAGCTGCTGCAAGCGCATGGTATCGCGGACACCTGGGAGCGACAGATCGGTCACGAGCAGGATGTCGGTCGACGCCTCGATCGCCTGACGCTGGATTACCGGATCCCCACGCGGCACATCGGCCACGACCCACCGGAAGCGCCGGTGGATGGACTTGAGGAAATCACCGGCAGCGTGGGGGCGTGCCTGGAAACCGTTCGTCGGCGCTTCCTCGGCTCCCATGGCATAAAGGAATTCGCTCTTTTTCTGCGCCACTTGCTGGATGAACAGGGCATCGATTCGGTCCGGCTGATCCAGCGCTTCTCGCAAGGCATCGATCGCCTCGAGATCGAGCGCAAGCATGAGCGAACCATAGTGCAGGTCGAAATCGATCAGCAGGACCTCTTCCTTGAGGCGCACGCCGAGCATGGCCGCAATCGTTACTGCCGCCGTCGTGGCGCCAACGCCGCCGCGCGCGCCGATGACAGACAATGTCCGCGGTGCGGCGTCCTTCAGTGGCGATTGACCGGGCGCCACGGCGCCGCCGCCCCGCTGACGAAGCTCGAGTGCCCGCTCGACGGCCCGTCCGACGGCACCCTCAGCAAACGGTACGGCCAGATAGTCGTTGAAGCCGACCGCAAGCAGTTCGCGATACAGGGCGACATCGTTGATACGACCAACCCCAATCACGAGACAGCCGCCCGGAACGGCGGTCTTGAGCGCGGCAGCGTCGGCGATCGGGTCGGCGGCATTGGCGAGATCGACGACCAGGAGATCAAGATCACGCGGCCATTCGCCGATCGCCAGTGCGGCGTCGACGTTGCCCTCACGGATGTTTGCCTTGCCGAGAGTCATGCTGAAGAGATCTGCCGACACGCGCGCAAGCGTGACCGTATCGGCGATGAAGGCCATGGCGCTGAGGCCTGGCTTGTCGTCTCGCGATACCGACGTCAGGGATTGAGCACTTGCCGTGGCGGACATCTCAGGCTTCTCAGTTCGTCGAGGCGCCAGTCGTCGCCGCGGCGGGAGCCGGAGCGCCACCGCCACTGCCGCCGCCCCCACCGAGCCAGCGGACCCTGCCCTCGCGGTAGCGGGCAACCGCTTCGGCATTGACCGTCCCATCGGCCGGGCCGGGCGAGCGCCCAACCGCCGCATCGCGCGGTCGCGAGAGCATCTGGCCCATGTTGTAGGCGTCGGCGCAGCCGAACCCCGGCATGGCTGCTTCATTGGGATTCCACATGGCAGCCGGCGAATAGTTGGGACAGCGATTGTTGGCGATCAAATACTCCGAACGCACCACCACCACGGAATTCGGGGCCATTGCCATGGCGGGTTCCACCGCCGTGGTCACCCAGCGTGCACCCGATTCCGACAGGCTTTGCGCGACGCGCTGGGCCTGCAACCGCTGCATCGCCCCTCCCGAGCCGTCGGACACGACGGCGAATTCATCGCGCTGGGCGCGCCTGCCCGCTGCGACTATCCCCTTCAGTTCGTTGAGCTGCCCCGCATTCAATTGGCCGCCTCCCGGCGCGAAGTTGACGACGACCATCGTGTCGGCACGCACCGCATCGTGAACCGTGTCCACGGTGGCCTGCTGGGCGACAGGATTGGCGCAGGCCGCGAGGCCGCTCGCCGCGAGGAGCATGAAGATGACGGACCGCATGACCACTCCCCTATTCCAATTTGAAGCCAGCCGTCGGCCCGACGTTCTGCTCACGGCCAACCGCGACGCGACGCGGCGGCGTCGGGTGGTTGAGGCGCTGGTAGACGAGACGATCGGCATCGGTCGGCGGCACGCGATCGGTAAGGGGTGTGCGCAACTTGCCGCTGGTTGGCTCGACGAAGTACGGCGTGATGATGATGACCAGTTCGGTTTCCGAGCGCTGGTAAGCATCGGACTTGAACAGCGAGCCCAGGACCGGAATATCACCGAGCCACGGCAGCTTGACGATGTCCTGCTGGGAACTCGCCTGGAGAAGACCGGCGATGGCGAAGCTCTGTCCGCTGCCCAGTTCGATCGTGGTCGATGCCTTGCGTGTTTGAATGCCCGGCACGGTGACGACGGCGGTCGCGGTGAGCGGCACGCTGATCGAGCCGACGGTGGAGAGCTGGCTCACTTCAGGCGCCACCTTGAGATTGATGCGGTCACCGATGATGGTCGGCGTGAAGGCAAGGCTGACGCCGACCTGCTTGTACGTCACCGTGATCGTGGCATTGGTCGTGCCGCCCTGCGGCGTGATGATCGGGATTTCGCCGCCGGCAAGGAAGCTCGCCGTCTCGCCGGACATGGCGATCAGGTTCGGCTCGGCAAGGATAGTCGCCTGGTTCTGCGTGGCGAGGAAGTCGATGAATCCGTTCAGGCTGCCGTCGTTGGATTGCAGGGAGATGGCGCCTGAGGCCGCGCCGCCAACGGACTGGACCGTGCGGACGGCGAATCCCGCGCCGGCGCCGATCCCGAAGGTCGCCAAGCCGAACAAGGCGACATTGTTGATGTTCTGCCAGTTGATGCCGACGCGCTTCAGCGCCTCGCGCCGTACCTCGGCGACCTTGACGCGCAACTGCACCTGGGTGGGCGCATCGACCTTGACGTTGCTGATGACCTTGGCGGCGTTGCCGCCGACGTGCTGCAGCGCCAACCGGCGCGCATCCTCGGCAACCGCGGCGGAGCGGACCGTGCCGGTCATCACGATCGTCTCGCCCTGGTTGTCGTAGATGATGCCGTTGTTGGGATGCAGCGTATCGAGAGCCCCCTTCATGCGGCTGATCGGCGAGGTGACGCTGACGATGGTATTCAGCAGCACCCGATCCTGGTCGTCGACGGCATAGAGGACGGTATCGCCAGGTTTCTTGGCGAAGACGTAGACCATTGTCGGAGACCGCACCTGGACATCGGCGATGTCGGGCGCGGCCACGAATACGGTGGCGGCCGCGCCGGGCAGCTTGATCGCGGTCCCCTTGTTGATCTCGAGCTTCAGCGTGGGCGGTTCGGTCGGAACGATCTGGCTCTGCCCGAAGGCGCGACTCGGCGCGCCGCCGACGACCTGCGGCGTACGCGGCGTGCCTGGTGTCGTCGTGGGCGGGAGCGGTACGGGCGCCGGGGCTTGAGCCATCTGCGGCGCCGGACGCATCGGCGCGACCTGTGGCTGGACCTGGCCCTGCGTCTGGGCGAACTGGCCGGCACTGCGATCGGCGGCCGGAGCGACGGCGACCGGCGCAGTCGCCGGTGTCATCTGGGGCAGGCCGACATCGGGCGTCAGCGAGGCACTGACGATCGGCGGACGCGGCGGAATGGCGGCAACCGTCGGCGGCAACGAGGCCATGGGTTTTGCTTCGTCCGACTGCAGCGCGGCGGCCGCCGTCGTGGCGGTCAGCGGCGCGACGGCCGCTGACGGCGTCATCCCCCGCAACACCTGCTCAACGCGCTCCGACTCACGGCGGTTGAGATCATCGGACAGATTATCGGTGGGACTCTTCCTGCCTTTCGCCGTCTTCTTGGCCGCGTTGCTGGCGTTTGGATTCTTGACCTTCGTCTGGACTTTGGCCGCGCCGTCCGGATCGACCGACTGCGCCAACAGGATCGTGGGCTGCAGTGCGAACGACAGCGCGCCGAAGAGGGCGAGTGACGAGCCAGCACGGCGCCACACCGTCGTTTTGGTCGCAAAGGCGAGATACAGGCTCATCGCGGCACACTCGGCAAGGTAGGAGGCTTGGGGCCCGGCTTGGCGATATCGGCCGGTGGCATCGGCGGCGGCGGCACCGAATCCGCGGAGATGGTGCCATCGAGGTCCTGTTTGGTGCGCGTGCTGCCGCGCAGCAGGATGACTGCATTGCTGCGGGCGGCTTCGAGCACCGGTGGCGGTTCGGTAGCCGTTGGACTCTTGATCAGTCGGCTGACCTGGTTGTCCTGCGTGTAACTGTATCCGAGCTCGGCCGGCTGCTGGTCGGCAACGGCCGGATCCCCCTCACCCTCGTCGGGATCCTGGAGGCTGCGCAGCACCAGGGAGAGTTCGCCCATTTTGACGGCCAGCGTCACGATCTCGGTCTGCTTGGGCGTGAGCTCGAGCGTCGCTGTCTTGGCAATGTCGGGCTTGTCGCCCGGCGTGAAGTCGAGCTTCTGGTCCATGGCGATCACGCGTGCATTGCGCAGGATCGTCTCGGTGGCATTGAGCTGGCCGGCCGGACTGGTCAGAACATGCGTCAGCAAAACGTCGACACGATCGCCGGCGTAGATAAACCCGGAGACCGCACTGGTGGCCGTGGCCGGCACGCTGACCGCGCGCATGCCGGCCCTCAGCACTGCGGCCAAGAACCCGCGCGAGCCCGGCATGACGATTTCGATTTCGACGATCGGTTCGCCGACATGGAAGGAGCTGCGCGCCACAGCGCCGACGAAGTCGGCTATCGGGCGCTTGCCCTCGACGACATATGATGGCGGCAGCGCGCCTTGCGGCCAAGGCTGCCAGCGCAGGTCGTCCGGCTTGATGATCTGGCCGGTGCGGATCGCGTTGCGGGCAACCAGGACCTGGATTGCGGGCTTGGCTTGGGTCACCGGCCGCTGGCTCACCGCTTGCGCGACGATGGCCGCGCGTTCCGCCTCCAACCAGGCGCGCGCCAGGAACGCCGTTGCGCCGGCAACGAGAACCGCCAGCAGCAGAAAGCCCATGCGTTTGCTGTTCATGGGGTTAGATGCCGCTTCACGAGGCCGCCAGCGCCAGGACGACCGACAGGCCGCCGGCAGCGATCGCCGGGCCGTAAGGCAGGCCGCCGCGCAGCCGCCCGGCGACGGAGGCGCCGCCGGCAGCCTTTGCAGCCGGGCCGATTCGCGCGCCCGCGAGCATCGCCAGCCCTAGCACGCCACCTGCCAGCGCCGTGACCATCAGGAAGTCGGGGAGCAAGGCCGGACCTGCGAAAAGCGCGGACGCGGCCAGCAGTTTGACATCGCCACCACCCAGCGCGCCGAGAGCAAAGGCCAGCGCACCCAGAGCAAACATCACTGCACCGCAGCCCAGCGCGAGCCCAATCTGGAGGAAAGTCGTGTTGCCGGCGGCAACGCCACTCAGTGCCCAGACGCCGAAGGCCGCCACGATGGCCAGCGAAACCCAATCGGCGATGCGCATGGTCCGCAGGTCCTGCCACGTCGCCACGGCAAGCAGCAGCGCGAAGCCGATCAGACAAATGGACTGGAGAGGGACAAGCAGCGACATCCGACACCATCTGACCCGTCGGCGCCGTGAAGCACCGCAAAGGGACCCTCCGATGATCCGGTCAACCTCGCCGCGAGCTACCCAGCTCGCGCCGCGGCCTGGCCGGAAATACCGCCGTCCCTACGCTCCGCTTGTGTGGATTCGCTCACGGCCCGACTGCCTACGGCAGCCCTGAAAAATGGCCTGAAATTGAAAACTGTCGAACGAATACACAAAAGAAAGGCGGACAAAGGACAACAGATAATAACGTTACAAAGAATATTTTCTCTAATATCTTAAGTCAAGGCGTTAGTACATTATTTATAAAGGGAAAATTGACATCAGGCACAGCTAATAGCGGATCTGTCCTCTTGGCCGCCCACCGCTGGGCCGCCTCTCAGATCAGGGAATTGGTGACGTTACCCAAGACGTTGGAGATCTTTTCGCCGACGGTACGCATCGAGGCGATCGCAGCGACGGCGATCAGCGAGGCAATCAGCGTATATTCGACGGCGGTCGCGCCCTGGTTGTCTTTCATCAAACGCCGAAGAATCGACAGCATACTTGTCTCCAAGGCCCCAATTGACCGCGCTTTGAGTGACTTCAAGAATCGTACTTAATGCAGATTCTTCGGTCAATTGAAATTGGTCGAAAATATGAAGAAATCTTCATAACATGTTGATTAAAATAGAAATGATCTAAAGATTTGCCGGCCAACAAGGATGAATATCGCTCCGCAAGGCGAATCTTCAGGGGCCGATGTTCTATTTCAGACGATAGGCGTCCAGCACCCGTGCCGCGGCGGTCCAGAAGCACAGCGCAGCGAACAAACCCGCCAGCCAGGGAAAGGCGCCGGGAATCAGGCAGAACAGCCCAAACGCCGCGATCGTCTCGCTGCCCTCGATCAGCCCTGCCGCATGGAAGAAGGACTTGCGGCCGCGCTTGCCGTCGTCGGCCTCACCCGCTTGGGCCGCCAGCACTGCGCGGCCCATGAACGATGCTGCAGTGCAGACAAAGGAGGCCAGCAGGATGGCGGCAGGGACGCCGTTGACCGGGCTGGCGAGGGCAAAACCCAGCGGAACCGCGGCATAGAACGCCATGTCACACATGATATCGAGATAACCGCCGAACGGCGTCGGCCTTCCCCGACGCGCGATCGGCCCGTCCAGCCCGTCGACCAGCCGATTGAGCAGGATCGCCAGTAGCGCCAATTCGTAACGACCATAGGCCAGCGCCGGCACAGCCAGCAGTCCGATCCCGAGCCCGGTGAGGCTCGCTGCGTTGGCAGACACACCCTTCGCGGCGAGCCAGGCGCCGATATGATTGAGCGGCGGATCGATCAGCCGGCGCAGAACGGGATCGAACATGTGCCGCGGTGTGTTCAGCCCTGTGTCGACGGGCCCGCATCGACCGACCGCAAGGACACCACCTCGCCGGGCTTCTCGGCCGCCCGTCGGTCCTGTGCCGCCTGACGGCGATAGGCCATCCAGCTGAACGGAATGAGCGATACGTAGGCCAGACCAATCAGCGACATGCCGATCCACGGCGCGCTCGCGATCACGCCCATGACCAGCGCGGCGCCCAACAAGGCGGGCAGCACGAGATTCCGCGGCACCCTTCCCTTTTTGAAGGAATAGGTCGGAATCCGGCTCACCATCAGGCCACCGACCACCACCAGCACCGCCCCCACGAGCAGCGCGTGGCGCGGCCAGGCGGCTTCGATCTCGAAGCTCACCATCAACGGGATCAGGGCGAGCAAGGCACCGGCCGGCGCCGGCACGCCGGTAAAAAACGATCCGGTCCAGACCGGCGGCGGCGTATCGGACACCAGGGCTGTATTGAAGCGCGCCAGCCGCAGCGCCGAGCAGATGGGGAACATCAAGGTCACCACCCAGCCGAGCGCGCCGCCGTCCTTGAGCGACGCCAAATAGAGCACCAGTGCCGGCGTGACGCCAAAGCAGAGGAAGTCCGACAGCGAGTCGAGTTCCGCCCCGAAACGGCTGGTCACGCCCAGCCGGCGTGCGACGCGGCCATCGAGGGCATCGAAGATCGCGGCCACGATGATGGCGATGACGGCCAGCCGCATCTCGCCCTGAAGGGCGAAGCGAATCGCCGTCAGGCCCGAGCACAGGGCGGCCAGGGTCAGGATATTGGGAATCAGGCGATTGATCGAAAAGCCGTGCAGTCGGCCCCGGCGCGCGGGCGATTCGCTGTCCATCGCTGCCTCCTAGAATTCGATCGCGGTGCGGGGCTCGGGCGAGACCGGATCGAGCTCCGCCATGACCGTCTCGCCGCCGATCATGCGCTGTCCCGGTGCCACCAACAATCGGGCGCCGCGCGGCAGGTAAAGATCGGTGCGACTGCCGAACCGGATATGGCCAAAGCGCTCGCCCGCGGCAACGGTCTGGCCCGGCTTGATGTAGCAGACGATGCGCCGGGCCACCCAGCCGGCGATCTGGACACAGCCGATCACGCGGCCGTCGGGCCGGCGCAAGGCGATTGCCATGCGCTCGTTCTCCTCGCTCGCCTTGTCGGCGGCGGCGTTCAGGAACTTGCCTGGGCGGTAGGACACGATATCGACCGACGCCGCACACGGTGCGCGATTGATGTGGACGTCGAACACGCTAAGGAAGATCGAGACGCGCGTCAGGGCTTCGCTACCCAGCCCGAGCTCGGACGGCGGTACCGCATCCACGATCATCTGCACGAGCCCGTCGGCCGGCGCGATCAGCACACCGTCGTCCTGGGGCACGCCGCGCGGCGGATCGCGGAAGAAATAGATCGACCACAGTGTCAGGACCATCAGCGGCCAGAACAGCCACGCCGCACCGGTCAACGCGCCCAGAAAGGCGGCGCCGGCAAAAAGAGCGATGAATCGCCATCCGTCAGCGAGGATCGGCACGAGGAAATTGGCCAGCATGAACGCGCTTTCTATCGCCCGGTGGCCGTCAGTCGACCTTGGGCAGGCTAAAAACTTGGCCCGGGTATATCAGATCGGGATCGCGGATCTGCTCTTTGTTGGCATTGAAGATCTTGGTGTGGTGCCAACCGTCGCCATAGTGAGCGCGCGCGATATTCCAGAGGTTGTCGCCGCGCACCACGTACAGCCGCTTGCGATCACCGCCGGCCGCGGGCGGCACAGCCACCCGCTCGAACGGCAGTTCCAGGCGCGCAACGGGCTTGCCGTCCGGCGCAATTCGGTCGATCCGCAACGTGTGTTTGCCCTGCTCGATCGGGTTGGCCGGCGTGAGTCGCCAGCGGCCATCCGCTCCGGCAACACCTTCGGCCACGATCTTGTCATCGACATATGCACGCACGGTCGTTCCCGGCGCTGCCTGCCCCGAAATCGTGGCATGGCCGCGATCGTCGTAATCCACGGTCGAGATGACAAGGTCACCCGACCTCGGCACACCTGCCGGCGACGGTGGCTGCACCAGCCGCGCGGGGCCGGTAGGCGGCGAAATCATCACCAGCGTCTCTTCCTTGGCGGCGGGCGCCGAAGCGGAGGGCGGCTGCGGGACAACCGCGACCACGACCTGGTCCGATGTCACCGGGGCACGGCCCTCGATATGCTGGATCACCCTGAGTTCATGCTGCCCCGGCGTCAGCGATGGCTCCTGAACGATGATCACCCATTCGCCCCGGGCATCGGCCACACTGCTGGCGATTTCCTTGCCGCCGTCGAGCAGCACGACCTTGGCGCCAGGGGCTGCCCGTCCGGCCACGACCGCGCGCCCATCGGGCCCAATACGCGCGACATCGAAACTCGGCATCGTGACGGCGTCAGGCGCTGCCGGAGAGGATGCTGGCGGGCGCTCAGCCGACGGCGGCGGGGCCGGTGGCTGGGCAGGCGGCGCGACCGCCGCCGGCTTGGCCACCAGGTCAATAACCGCCTGCTCGGTCAGCTTGCCACGCCATGCAACGGCAAGGGCGACAGCAATGACAATCGCGCCGCCGCCGACGAGCCAAAAAACAGTGCGTGACATCACCCTCCCAACGGTGCGACGACCGACCGCCCTTGGCGTCGCGACCCCTCTGGGCGAAATGATACCATGTCACCCCGGTCCGGAAAGACATCGGATCTACTGTAAAAAGAAGCCTCCTTGTCCTCCCCTAATCCTGCCTCCTTATGTGTGTTTTGCGGCGCCCGCTTCGGCGCCGACCCTGC
>CAMAYC010000039.1 GCA_945862125.1 Reyranella massiliensis 521 | reverse complement strand
TCCGCACACAGGGCGCGCCGATCGTGGTGAAGGCCGACGGGCTCGCCGCCGGCAAGGGCGTGATCGTGGCCGAGACTGTCGAACAGGCGATCGAGGCGGTGCGTGACATGCTGTCGGGTAATCGCTTCGGCGCGGCCGGCGCCTCGGTCGTGATCGAGGAATTCATGGCCGGCGAGGAAGCGAGTTTCTTCGCGCTCTGCGACGGCGAGCATGTGCTGCCGATGGCCGGCGCCCAGGACCACAAGCGCGCCTTCGACGGCGACAAGGGGCCGAACACCGGCGGCATGGGCGCCTATTCCCCGGCGCCGATCTTCGACGCCGCCATGCAGAAGCGCACCATGGACGAGATTGTGCTGCCGACCATCCGGGCGATGGCCAAGGCCGGCACGCCGTTCAAGGGCGTGCTCTATGTGGGCGTGATGATCGACGCCAAGGGCCCGCGGCTGGTCGAGTTCAACTGCCGTTTCGGCGATCCCGAATGCCAGGTGCTGATGATGCGCCTGAAATCAGACCTGTTGCCGGCGCTCCTCGCTTCTGCCGACGGCAACCTGAAGCATCTCGATCTCCGCTGGTCGAACGACGTGGCGCTCACCGTGATCCTGGCGACCAAGGGCTATCCCGACTCCTATCCGAAAGGCAGCGAGATCCGCGGACTGGATGCTGCCGCCAAGGTCGAGGGCGTGCAGATTTTCCACGCCGGCACCAAAGCCGATGGACCTCGTATTTTGGCCAACGGCGGCCGCGTGCTGAACGTCAGCGCCATGGCGCCCACTGTCGAGGAGGCCCGTGCGCGGGCCTATAAGGCGGTCGACCTGATCGACTGGCCGGAGGGGTTTTGCCGGCGCGATATCGCATGGCGGGCAGTCGGCCGGAAGCCGTGACACCGGGGCACCACCGCCGCTAAGTTGGGCCCATGCCTGACGCCATCACCGAATCCCAGCGCCTCCTGGCGCAACTGCGTTTTCCCTGCGGCGAGGTGCCGGAGCCCGGCGACATCAAGAATGTCGCCCCCGGCATCTACTGGCTGCGCATGCCGCTGCCGTTCCAGCTCAACCACATCAATCTGTGGCTGGTCGAAGAGGAGAACGGTTGGACCATCGTCGACACCGGCATCAACACGCCGGCGACGCGCGACTTGTGGGAGCAGATCTTCGCCACCAGGCTTTCAGGCAAGCCGGTGACGCGCGTGATCGCCACCCACCTGCATCCCGACCATGTCGGGCTGGCCGGCTGGCTGTGCGAGAAGTGGAACGCCCCGCTGTGGATGACGCTGGGCGAGTACATGAGCGCGCAGGCCGCGCGCAACGACTTCGTGGAGAGCGAGGAGACCCGCGCCGCCCATGTCGCACGCAACGGCGTGCCGCCGGACCGCATCGCCAATTTCCACCGCCACAAGGGCGGCTATGCCAAGGGCGTGGCGCCGCTGCCGACCGCGTTCCAGCGCCTGATTCACGCCCACCCCATCACCATCGGCGGCCACCGCTGGGACGTGATCGTGGGCCGCGGCCACGCGCCCGAGCATGCCTCTTTGTGGTGCCCGGAGCTCAACGTCATGATCGCGGGCGACCAGGTGCTGCCCAAGATCAGCACCAATGTCGGCGTCTGGCCGAACGAGCCGCTGGCCGACGCGCTCACCTGGTTCCTCGATGGCTTCTCGCGCTTCCGCCGCCTGCCGGCAGATGCTCTCGTCCTCCCCAGCCATGGCTTTCCCTTTATCGGCCTGCACACAAGGCTCGATCAGCTCGTGGCGCACCACGACGCGCGGCTGAACGAGATCACCCACGCCATTGCGCTGCGCGGTGAAGAGGGCGCCACCGGCTGGGACATGGTGCCCGTGCTGTTCCCGCGCCATCTCGACAACAATCAGATCGTCTTCGCCTTCGGCGAGACGCTGGCCCATCTCCATTGCCTCGAAACCCGCGCCCGCGTGAAGCGCGTGGCGGTCGACGGCGTCCATCGCTTCGTGGCCCTGGTCGATGCCAACGCTTTGCCGCCGGTCGACGATTCCGATAGCGACGTCATGGATATCGGCCAGACCTAGCGCCTCATGCGCGTCGATCTCTTCGACTTCGAGCTGCCCCAGGATCTCATCGCCCAACGGCCGGTCTCGCCGAGGGATGCGGCGCGATTGCTCGACGTTAGCCCCGACGGGCTGAATGACCGCAAGGTCGGCGACCTGCCGGATCTGCTGCGCCGCGGCGACCTGCTCGTCTTCAACGATACCAAGGTGATCCCCGCCCGCCTCATCGGCACGCGCGCCGGCGGCGGCAAGGTCGAGGCGCTGCTGATCCGCGAACGCAGCCCCGACCGGTGGCTCGCCTTTGCGCGGCCAACCAAGCGCCTGAAGGTGGGCGACGGGCTCGCCTTCCGCACGCTGGGGGCCCGCGTCGCAGCCAAGCACGAGGATGGCTCGATCGACCTCGCCTTCGACCGTGGCGGTATCGACCTGAAGAGGGCCATCGAGGCGGAAGGCGCCGTGCCGCTGCCGCCGTATATCCGCGGCGGCACCGCCGATCCGCAGGATCGCACCGACTACCAGACGCTGTTCGCCAGGCACGATGGGTCGGTCGCGGCACCGACGGCGGGTCTCCATTTCACGCCGGCGCTCATGGCCGCACTGGCCGACAAGGGCATCGCCACCGCCGGCGTCACGCTGCATGTCGGCGCCGGCACCTTCCAGCCGGTGCGCGTGGACGACACCGACCAGCATCTGATGCACGCCGAATGGGGCGAGGTTCCGCAGTCCACCGTCGTTGCCATCGCGGCGGCCAGGCGCGTGGTCTGCATCGGCACGACGTCGCTTCGCCTTCTGGAGTCCGTCGCACGGGACGGGCCGATGCGGGCCTGGGCCGGCGAGACCGACATCTTCATCACGCCGGGCTTCCAGTTCCGCGTGGCCGACCTGCTGCTCACCAACTTCCACCTGCCGCGCTCGACGCTGTTCATGCTGGTCTCGGCCTTCGCCGGACTGGAGCGCATGCAGGCCGCCTATGCGCACGCCGTAAGCGAACGATACCGCTTCTATTCCTACGGCGATTGTTGTCTGTTGCGCCGATGAGTCTTTCCTTCGAGCTTTTGGGCAACGACGGCCTGGCGCGCCGCGGGCGCATCGCCACGGCGCACGGCACGATCGAAACGCCGGCTTTCATGCCGGTCGGCACCGCGGGCACGGTGAAAGCCATGCTGCCACAGTCCGTCGCCGAAACCGGCGCCGAGATCGTGCTGGGCAACACGTTCCACCTGATGCTGCGCCCGGGTGCGGAGCGCGTGGCGTCGCTGGGCGGGCTGCACAAATTCATGAACTGGCCCGGGCCGATCCTGACCGATTCGGGTGGCTTTCAGGTGATGTCGCTGAAGGACCTGCGCAAGCTCGACCCCGACGGTGTCACCTTCCGTTCGCCGGTCGACGGCTCGCAGCATCGCCTCACGCCCGAGCGCTCGATCGAGATCCAGAAGCTGCTCGATGCCGACATCACCATGTCGTTCGACGAATGCACGACCTGGCCGGTCGAGGAGCCCGCCGCCGCGTCTTCCATGCGGCTTTCCATGAAATGGGCCGAACGCGGCAAGCGCGCCTTCACCGAACGGCCGGGCTACGGGCTGTTCGGCATCGTCCAGGGCAGTATCTTCCCGGCGTTGCGTGAGGAGAGCGTAAAGGCCCTCACCGCGATCGGCTTCGACGGCTACGCCATCGGTGGCCTCGCCGTGGGCGAAGGCCAGGAGCTGATGTTCGCCACCCTCGATCGCACCGCGCCGATGCTGCCCCCGGACCGGCCACGCTACCTGATGGGCGTCGGCCGGCCGGCCGATATCGTGGGCGCCGTCGCCCGCGGCATCGACATGTTCGACTGCGTGATGCCGACGCGCGCCGGCCGCACGGCGCAGGCTTTTACGCGACGCGGTGAACTCAACCTGCGCAATGCGCGCCATCGCGACGACCCCCGGCCGATCGACGAGCGCTGCGCCTGCCCCGCCTGCAAGAGCCACAGCCGCGCCTATCTGCATCACCTGATCCGGGCCGAGGAGATCCTCGGCTCGATGCTGCTCACCTGGCACAATCTGCATTACTACCAGGACATCATGCGCGGCCTGCGCGGCGCGATTGAAAGCAACTCACTCGGCCACTGGATCGCCGCATTCCAGAGCGAACAAGATTTGGGCGACATCCCACCCCTTTGATTTCCGACCTGTAACGGAGCGTACCGGATGCCGAACGAGGCCCTGATCGTGGTCGATATGCAGAACGATTTCTGCGAGGGCGGCGCCTTGGCCGTGCCCGGCGCCAACGGCATCCTGCCGCTGGTCAACCGTCTGATCGGCCGACACGACCACGTCATCCTGACCCAGGACTGGCACCCGCCGGGCCATGCCTCCTTCGCCAGCAGCTGGGCCGACGCCGTGCCCTTCAGCACCGTCAAGTTTCCCTATGGCCCGCAGACCTTGTGGCCGGACCATTGCGTGCAGGGCACGCCAGGAGCCGCTTTCCATCCCGACCTCGAGGCCACCAAGGCGCAGATGATCGTGCGCAAGGGCTTCCACACCGGCATCGATTCCTACTCGGCGTTCCGCGAGAACGACCGTATGACCCGCACCGGCCTCGATGGCTACCTGAAGGCCCGCGGCTTCACCCGGCTGATCATCTGCGGCCTGGCACTCGACTACTGCGTCGCCTGGACGGCGATCGACGGCCGTCAGGCGGGCTTCGACATCGCCGTCGTGGTCGAGGCCACCGCCGCCATCGACCTAGACGGCAGCCGACGACGCATGCTCACCGAGATGCGCCAGGGCGGCATCAATCTCAACGCAACTGCTTAGGTCCTAGACGCGCTCGATCGCCAGCGCGATGCCCTGGCCGACGCCGATGCACATGGTGGCGAGCGCGCGCTTGCCGCCGGTGGCTTCGAGCTGGTTGAGCGCCGTGATCATCAGCCGGCCGCCCGAGGCACCGAGCGGATGGCCGAGTGCGATGGCGCCGCCGTTGGGGTTCACGTTCTCCTGGTCGTCGGAGAGACCGAGCTGGCGCAGCACGGCCAGCGCCTGGGCCGCAAACGCCTCGTTGAGCTCGATCGTGTCGAAGTCTCTTATCGTCAAGCCCAGCTTGGCCAGCAGCTTCTGCGTCGCCGGCACCGGGCCGATGCCCATGACGCGGGGCGGCACGCCAGCCGAGACCGTGCCCAGGATGCGGGCGCGCGGCGTCAGGCCATTGGCGCGGGCGGCGGCTTCCGACGCGATGATCATGGCGCAGGCGCCATCGTTCAGGCCCGAGGAATTGCCCGCCGTCACCGAGCCGCCCTCGCGGAACGCCGCGCTCAGCTTGGAGAGCGTCTCCATCGTGGTGTCGCCGCGCGGATGCTCGTCCTTGTCGACGATGATCTCGGTCTTGCCCTTCTTGACGCAGACCTTGACGATTTCCTTCTCGAAGAAGCCGCGGTCCTGGGCGGCCTTGCAGCGACGCTGGCTGCGGTAGGCAAAGGCGTCCTGGTCGGTGCGGCTGATCTGGTGCTCGCCGGCGACGTTCTCGGCGGTCTGCCCCATCGGATCGACGCCATAGGCGGCCTTCATCCGCGGATTGACGAAGCGCCAGCCCAGCACCGTGTCCTCAAGCTTCATCGAGCGGTCGAAGGCGCCCTCGGGCTTGCCCATGACATAGGGCGACCGGGTCATGCCCTCGACGCCACCCGCGATCATCATGTCGGCCTCGCCCAGCTTGATGGCCCGCGCCGCGTGGCCCGCCGCCTCGAGGCCGGAGCCGCAGAGCCGGTTGACCGTGGCGCCTGCCACCTCGACCGGCAGACCGGCCAGAAGCCCCGCCATGCGCGCCACGTTGCGGTTGTCCTCGCCCGCCTGGTTGACGCAGCCATAGATCACGTCATCGACGGCGCCCCAATCGACATTGGCGTTGCGCTGCATCAGCGCCTTGATCGGATGGGCGGCCAGGTCGTCGACCCGCATGGCGCCGAGGCCGCCGTTGTAGCGGCCGACAGGGGTGCGGATGGCATCGCAAATGAAGGCTTCGGTCATCTTGGGTACTCCCAACTCACTATTTCGTTACTGCCGGGGTAGCACCCGTCCCGGGCGCTTGCCAATGCCTCACAGGCAGAGGGGCTATGCGGGACAGGACGGCGGGACATGGGACACTTCCCGGGACGCTAAGGCGCAAAGGCGGTGTCGCAGCGAAAGGGGTGAAAGCCGTTGCCCCAATTGGCGAATTCAGCGCCCGCCGGCGTCGGTCGATGTCCCGTAAAACGGGACTTTTTCAATTTGGCGCCGGCTGCGACGTTGGCCAGTGCGACAGGCGCAAACGAGTCGATCGGTGAGGAAGAAAGAACATAGGCCGGCCTGCCCTGAAGCGTGGTCGGCCGTTTCCTATCGCACGGAATCTATCCTGTCAATCCCGCCGGAACACGCCGTACTGCGCATAGCCACGATAGGGCCGCTCGAATGCCAGCAGCGTCCCTCCATCGAAGGCGGCGAAAGCCGCCTCCAGACCGTCGCGCGGATCGACATGGAACTGCGCCAGCCAAGTCCGCAACCCGCGGCGGAACCAGCGCGGCAGCTCCTCTTGGCCGCCGAAATCGACGATGTGCAGCTCACCGCCGGGCTGCACCCAGGTCAGGGCTTGGCCCAGCGCCAAACGCCATTCCGGGATCATCGACAGGCTGTAGGACAGGAAGATGCGCGAGAAGCCCGGCACGCCGAACAGCAACGCGGGATCGAACCGGGTGGCGTCGGCACAGGCCAGGCGAATGCGCGGCGACAGACCCTCGCGCGCGACCTTGGCGCCCGCCGTCTCGAGCATCGCAGGCGAGATGTCGATGCCGTAGAACTGGGCCTGCGGATAGGCGCCCGCCGCCGCCACGAGGTTGCGCGCCGTGCCGCAGCCAATTTCCAATACCCGTCCGCCCGGCGGCGGCGACAGGCGCTCGATCAGCCGGTCGCGGCCGAGCAGGTAGTATTTGCGCGTGCTGTCGTAGAGATGGCGCTGCCGGCGGTAGATCCGGTCCATCAGGTTGGACATGGCGACGGTGTCGCTCACCGCTCAGTCCTTCAGGATATAGAGGTGGAAGCCGCCGTAGATCGCGGACCGGTCGCGCGCCGTGAATTCCTGCGAGGCCTCAGCCTCATAGTGCCAGCGGTCCAGCAGCACCGGATCAAGGCGGCCGTCCAGCAGTGACGGTTCGGCCGCGGTCCGGAAGATCACCCGGGCGCCGGGCCGCGCAGTGCGCGTGATCTCGCGCCACAACGCGTTCAGCTGGTCGTCGGTCATCCAGTCCTGGGCATCGAGCAGCACATAGCGGTCGCGCGAGGAGTCTGGACAGGAGGCGAGGTATTCGGTGACCGAGCGGTTCATCACCTCGACGCGATCGGCGCGGGCCCGCACGAACTCGAACTGGTCGCGCCTCAGGTAAGGCGGCAACGGGCCCAGCTCGCCGCCGCCATAACCACGGCCGAAGGCCTGCCAGGCGAAGTAGTTGTCGTTGAGGCTGAACCCGCAGGCCAGCCGCTCGACCCGTTCGCGCAGCACCGAATTCATGCCACGGCCGCCGGCTAGCGCCTCGTACTGCGCGGGTGGGATGCCGAGGCCATAGAGCGAGAGGCGGTTGCCGGTCGCCCAGCGCACGGCGCGGCGGTCGAACAGCGGCGACAATACCGTGTCGAAGAACTGGCGCTGCTCGTCCATCGTGCGGGCGCTCAGCAGGTCGCGCAGGTCGACGCCATGAAGGCGCGCGGCGGCATGGGCGAGGCCGATGAAGCGGCCGAGCAGGCCGTGGCGATAGGCGTTGCGGGCGAAGATCGAGATCCGTCGCCGCCCGAAATGCTGCAGGCGCCGGCTCTGCCAGTAGGCGCGGGTCTCGGGATCAAGATGCGGCGCCAGCAGCCGGTCATAGGCCGCAACATTGGCTTCATCGTCGGCCGAGCCGAAGAAGCGGTAGAACATTTCCCACGACGGCAGGCGGCTGGCCGCCACAAGCTTCAATCGGTTGAGCGCCACATGTGCGCGGCTGAGATCGACCGCCGTGATTCGCGCAGGTCCCGCGGTCAAGTAGGAAAGGACGTTGCAGCCGCCCGAGGCGATCGCCACGACATGGCTGTCGGGCGTGAGTGCCAATGCCTCGAGATCGACTTCAGGATCTTCCCATATCTGGGTGTAGACGAGGCCGCGGAACAGCCGTTCGAAGACGTGCTCCAGAAGTCCCTCGCGGGACAGGACGCGACTGCGGCGAACCGCCTGTTTCAGGCGAACATTGCTCTCGTTTCGCGGATAGGCCAACCACACAACTCCGGCTCTACTCGACTCGCACAATGTATCCACTTGAAGTGCCAGTTTGATGACAGACGCCGACTTGACGGGA
Organism: Reyranella massiliensis 521; assembly: GCA_945862125.1. Taxonomy (GTDB): domain Bacteria; phylum Pseudomonadota; class Alphaproteobacteria; order Reyranellales; family Reyranellaceae; genus Reyranella; species Reyranella massiliensis_A. The sequence goes on along the minus strand of CAMAYC010000039.1, from coordinate 30,233 downwards.
TGTCCGGTTAGAGGGAATTTGCAACCATGAGCACGCTGGGTTTCACCCTGTTCGACTCGCCGATCGGCACCTGCGGCCTCGCCTGGAGTGGTCGCGGCATCGCGGGGCTGCAACTGCCGGAGAAGACGGCCGACGCCACGCGCAAGCGCGTGCAGCGACGGTGGCCCGACGCCGTCGAGGGCGAGCCGCCCTCAGGTGTCGGCCGCGCCATCGAACGCGTGCTGCAACTCCTGAAGGGCGAAGCAGCCGACCTCGCCGACATTCCGCTCGATCTGGAATCCGCGCCAGAATTCCACCGCAAGGTCTACGAGGTGGCGCGCACCATCCCGCCCGGCCGCACCATGACCTATGGTGAGATCGCCAGGCGCCTCGGTGTGCCGCACGAATCGCGCGAAGTCGGCCAGGCGCTGGGCCGCAATCCCGTGGCCATCATCGTGCCCTGCCACCGCGTGCTGGGCGCCGACGGCAAGATGGGCGGCTTCTCGGCCACCGGCGGCGTCTCGACCAAGCGGCGCATGCTGGAGATCGAGGGCGCTCCGGAAGTGGGCGCCGGGCCGCTGTTCGCGGCACGATGAGCGGCTTTCCATTCAAGGCCGCCAAGGCGGTCGCGCATCTCAAGGCAGCCGATCCGGCGCTGGCCGCGGTCATCGAAACGATCGGCCCCTTCAAGATGGAGCTAAAAGCGTCGCGCAGCGTGTTCGGTGCCCTGGCTGAGGCCATCGTCTATCAGCAACTTTCCAACAAGGCGGCGGCCACGATCTACGGCCGCGTCGAGGCCCTCTATCCGCGGGCAACGGCGGGCTTTACACCGCGCCACATCCTGGCGACGCCGGACGAGAGACTGCGCGGCTGCGGCCTGTCGCGCGCCAAGGTGCTGGCGGTGCAGGATCTCGCGCGCCGCGTGGCCGGCGGCGAGTTGCCGACGCTCGAACAAGCGCACGATCTTTCAGACGCCGAGCTGATCGAGCGGCTGGTGAGGGTCCGCGGCATCGGCCGCTGGAGCGCCGAGATGTTCCTGATGTTCCGCCTCGGCCGCCCCGACGTGCTGCCGCTCGACGACTACAGCCTGCGCAAGGCCTATGCGAAGGCTTTCAGGAAGCGCGCCCTGCCCTCGCCGCAGGCTTTGGAAAAGGCCGGCGAGAAATGGCGACCCTACCGCACAGTGGCGAGCTGGTACCTGTGGCGGGCGCTGGAGCCGGCGTAAGCGCCTGAAAAGACTGTCTCCTTTTGAACAGCGTGAGGAGGATGATTCGTCGGACTCGCTTTGTCCGGTAGCGTACATTGGGCCGGCGCGGCTGTTCGCGCCGGAAGGGTGGCCATGGCCAGAAAAGCTAAGTCCACTAAAGCCAAGTCCATCTTCAATCCGAAGGCGTTTCTCGCCACCGTCAGCCATGGCCGCAGCGTGGCGGCTTACAAGAAGAACGCTGTCATCTTCCCGCAGTCGAGCCCGGCCGACGCCGTTTTCTATGTCCAGAAGGGCAAGATCAAGATCTCCGTCGCGTCCAAGCAGGGCAAGGAAGCGGTCGTGGCGCTCCTGGGACCGGGTGAGTTTTTCGGCGAGGGATGCCTGATCGGCCAGCCGCTGCGCCTGGCAACGGCGAGGGCCATGATCGAAAGCGAAGTCACGCGTGTCGGCAAGGCCGAGATGATTCGCGTGCTCCACGCCGAGCCATCGTTCGGCGAAGTTTTCATCGCCCATCTGCTGACCCGCAACAGCCGCGTCGAGGAGGACCTGGTCGACCAGCTCTTCAATTCGAGCGAAAAGCGGCTGGCCCGCACCCTGCTCTTGCTGGCGAATTTCGGCAAGGACGGCGGACCGCAGCCCATCACGACACCCATCAGCCAGGAAACGCTGGCCGAGATCATCGGCACCACGCGCCCCCGGGTCAGCCATTTCATGAACAAGTTCAGGAAGTTGGGCTTCATCACTTACAACGGCCACCTGCAGATCCACAGCTCCCTGCTGAGCGTGTTGCTACGCGACGAAGCCTGAATGGCCAACCGCACATCTTCGGAAGTGGTCAATAGAGGACAGACTCTCGGGCGCTCCAACTGCCACGGTGCGTCGGGCACCGGACAGACAGAAGGAGATGCTTCGCGGTACCCGCGCAAGGGGGGTCCACAATGCTGCATCTCGTCGACTCAAATGTCTCGCCACCCGTCTCTCGAACGGATGAAGAAACCCATCGCCTCGCCCATGTGAGGCGCTACGAGATTCTCGATACGCCGCCCGAGGTGGCGTTCGACCGCATCACGGCGCTGGCCGCCGACATCTTCGATGCCCCGATTGCCATCATCAGCTTCCTCGATCGCGACCGGCTGTGGTTCAAGTCGCACCATGGCCTCGACAAGACCGAAGTCCGATGGGGCACGGTCACCGCCGTCCCTACCATGGAAGCTCTGATCCGGGGTGAATTCGGCGTCGGCTTCTTTGCGAGCGCCCCCCTGATCACGCACGACGGCCACGAACTTGGCGCACTCTGCGTGATCGACCATCAACCCCGGTCAGACGATGAGCGGCAGCGGCGCCATCTCGAGACACTGGCCGCGCTGGTCACCGACCAGATGGAACTGCGCCTGACCGCCCGCGCCGCCGCCACGCGGGCGGCAATCCTGGCACGTGAGATCGATCACCGTGCCATGAACAGCCTGCAGCTCGTCGCGAGCCTGCTCAACCTGCAAAGCCGGGTCACCCAGGCGCCCGAAACGGCGCAGCAACTCACCATTGCCTCCAACCGCGTTCTGGCCGTGGCGCGCGTGCACCGGAACTTCTCCGCCGACGAGTCTATCGAGCGAGTGTCGATCGTGGCCTATCTGCGCCGCCTCTGCGCCGAGCTGGCGGAGGTGCTCGATGTCGTCATCGACGTCGACGGCACGGAAACCACCGTCCCGACGACGCAGGTGCTGGCGATCGGACTGATCGTGAACGAGTTGGCGACCAATGCGAAAAAGTACGGTGCGAGCCCGATCGGGATCACCTTCGGGCCAGGCGCAGCAGGACACCATGAGCTTCGCATCCTCGACCACGGCAATGGCCTGCCGGAAGGATTTGCCGTGGGCAAGTTCAAGAGCGATGGCCTCGGCATCAAGGTAGTGACCGTCCTGGTGGAGCAACTCCAGGGGCAACTCTCGGCCGGCGCCAATCCCGCCGGGAAAGGGGCCTCCTTCACCATCGACTTTCCGCGCGACCTCCCGGAAGCCGGAGTCGGCCTGCGACATCAGGGGTAAAGGCCCGTTCATGTGCTGCCACTGGAGTGCCACATCTGCCGTGACATAATCGGCGCATGGCACTTCCCTTCTCCGATACCGTCGACCGCACGCTCGAACGCCTGCGCACCGCCTTCATCGACACCGCCCGCGGTGCCCGCGAGGCGGTGGGGGCCCCGCTCCGCCCAGATCTGCCCGACGACGACATCCCGCGCCTGAAAAGCCGCATCGATGCCTGCCTCGCGGGCAAGGGCGGCGAGACGGCCCGGCGTGGGCGCGCCGCCGAGCTCGGCCAAGCCTATCTCTCGCTGTCGCCCGCCGGCCGGAAGAAATTTCTGCTGACGCTGGCGAATGATTACGGTTTGCCGCGCGAGGCGGCGATGGCCGCCGTCGAGCGCTGGCGCGCGTCCAAGGAGCCGGCGCGGGCGCTGCGCCGGGCGCTGGAGCCGCCGGCGGTGCGGCTGCTGCGCGAATTCGTGGGCGTGCCACAGGGCGTGAAGTTCGTTGTCGACCTCCGCGCCGAACTGCTGGCGCTCGGCCGCAGCGATGCCGCCGCCCGTGCCTTGAGCGAAGACCTGCGGCCCCTGCTCGGCGCCTGGTTCGATGTCGGCTTCCTCGACCTGGTACGCATCGACTGGCGCTCTCCCGCCATGCTCTTGGAGAAGCTGACCGCCTACGAGGCGGTCCACGCCATCCGGTCATGGCGAGACCTGAAGAACCGGCTCGATTCCGACCGGCGCTGCTTTGCCTTCTTCCATCCGCGCATGCCTGACGAGCCGCTGATCTTCGTCGAGGTCGCCCTCGTGGCGGGCCTCGCCGGCAACGTGCAGAGCCTGCTCGACGCCCGTGCCGAGACGAGCGATCCGGGCGATGCCAACACTGCCATCTTCTATTCCATCTCCAACTGCCAGCAGGGCCTGGCCGGCATCAGCTTCGGCAACTTCCTGATCAAGCGCGTGGCCGATCGGCTCGCCAAGGAACTGCCGAAGGTGAAGGAGTTCGCCACCCTGTCGCCGATTCCGGGCCTGCGCCAGCACATCGACGGCCGCCTCAGGAACGAGGGCGATGACGCTCTGACCCAGAGCGAAATGGCTTCGCTGGTGCCGGTAATCAGCGAGGCGCGTGGCGCGGCGGCGGTGCGCAAACTGCTCGACCAGCCGACTTGGTGGGAGGTGCCTGCGATCGACAAGGCGCTGCGGCCCATCCTGTCGCGGCTGGCGGCGCATTTCCTCACGACCGCCGACGACAAGGGCCGCGCGCTGGACCGTGTGGCGCATTTCCATCTCGGCAACGGCGCCATCGTCGAGCGCATCAACTGGCTGGCCGACACCAGCGCCAACGGCTTCAGGCAGTCCTACGCCATGATGGTGAACTACCGCTACAAGCTGGGCGACGTCGACGCCAACCACGAGGCCTATTCGAGCGGCAGGATCGTGGCCAGTCGCGAAGTGCGGGCGCTGGCGAAGGGATGATATGCGCACGCGCACAAGCGGGCATTGTGGCAGGATCATTCCATTGATGGTTTAGTTCCTCGACAGGCGGGGAGAAACCATGAGTAACGCAACGCTCACGGCGCAAGGCAAGCCAACCAAACGAATCATTCTGCTGCTCGACGGGACCTGGAATGATCAGGATTTCGGGGAAACCGACACCAACATCGTGCGGATCCAGAAGAGGATCACCGCGGCTCTTGAGCGACGGCGAGCGACCCATTCGACAACGCAGGAAAAACCTGCCGCGTCACTCGACGACGGCACAGGCATTCCCAACCTGATCTTCTACGAGCGCGGTGTCGGAACAAGTTACCGGCATCGCTTCCTGGGTGGGGCGTTCGGATCGGATTTGCCCGACAAAGTGCGCAACGCCTACAAGTTCCTGTCTTTCCATTACGAACCGGGAGCCCAGATTTTCATCTTCGGATTCTCGCGAGGAGCCTACACCGCCCGATCAGTGATCGGCATGGTGCATGCTGCGGGCCTGTTGCGCGCAAACGACTGTACACCGGCAAACGAGGCAATGGCCTGGCATTACTACCGTACGCCGACCAATGCGCGATACCCTGGTATCTGGCATTCGCTTACGCCATATGTTCACTCTCGCGATCAGCTCCAGATATCGTGTGTCGGCGTGTTCGATACCGTTGGAGCACTCGGCATCCCCCTCGAAGGCTTGAAAGTCCTCAATCGCGACCGATACCAGTTCCATAGCGTTGAACTTTCCTCCATCACCCGCCTGAACCTCCACGCGATTGCCATCGACGAGCATCGCAAACCGTTCGAAGCCGCTATCTGGCGCAAGCCCAAGTTCAAGCAATTTGCCAGCGTGACGGAGCAGGTCTGGTTTCCCGGCGTGCATTCGGATATCGGCGGCAGCTACATTCCCGAAGTCCGGCGGCATCAGGACAATCCGTGCGCCCTGGACGACATCACGCTCGACTGGATGCTGCGCCGGGTGCGCGCCAGGTATCCGGACTTTCCCGTCGATATTCCGCCGAGACACTATGACAAGAACTGGTCATTGGCCGAACGTCATGAGTCCCGTCGCGGCGTCTACAAGCGATTTCCTCTGACCCAACGCTCGATCGGCAACTATCCCACAGGAGGCATCGGCTGGAGAGATTACAACGGCTGCTATGATCGGCACTCGGCTTCGATCGGCGAGAAGGTTCACATTTCCGCCTTCGAACGCCTGGGCGCTCGAGTCCTGACCGACGGTCGGCCAACCCAATACATGCCGGCCAATCTCATCGACGTGCTGCCCATAATCCGCGCTACCTATCGCGCTCCAAACAGCCCATCACTCACCGGCTCCGAGATCCGCATCGTCCTGTGGAGCGGTCGGGAATTGAACCCTCTCCGATCGTCGCACTGCAAAGTGGCGCTTGCGCTCGTGCAGACCGCGCTCGACCGGATGAAATGAGCAGCCTTACTTGTTCAGATAGTTGAGTTTCAGGCCCGGCCTGGGCCATTCGAAGCTCACCAGCTTGCCGGTCATCGACAGCGTGGCGAACGCCGTGCGCAGATCCTTGCCGCCGAAGCAGACGTTGGTGACCATCGGGTCGGGCAGCTTGTATTGCGTCACGGATTGCCCGTCGGGCGAGATGTCGGAGACAGCGCCAGTGATGAGCGTGGCGACGCAGATATGGCCTGCCGAATCGACGGCCAGGGAATCGAACATCTGGTAGCCGCCGAGGCCGGCGATCACGCGGCCCTTCTCGCCGCGATAGGGACCGTTGGCGTCCTTGATGACGCCGGGCGCCGAGAGATCGAAGGCCCAGCAGCGCGCCGTCGGCGTCTCCACGACATAGAGCGTCTTCTCGTCGGGCGAGAGGCCGCAGCCGTTGGGGCGCTCGAGCGGAAACACTTTCTGCTCGATCTTCGAGCCATCGGCCTTCGCGTAGTAGACGGCGCCGCGATCGTTGTCGTACTCGCGCGTCTTGCCGAGGTCGGTGAACCAGAAGCCGCCGGCATTGTCGAACACCAGATCGTTGGGGCCGTTCAGCTTGCGGCCGTCGCATGAGTCGTAGAGCGTCTCGACCTTGCCGCTCTCCGGATCGACGGTCTGGATCGAGCCGCCCTTGTAGGAAGCCGGCTGCGTGCCGGGAAACAGCCGCCCGTCGGGCCGCTTGATCCAGTTGAAGCCGCCGTTGTTGCAGACATAGATCTTGCCGCCGGGGCCCACCGCGGCGCCGTTGGGGCCGCCCGGCATCTTGGCCACGATGTGCTGCTTGCCGTCGGGCGTGACGCGGGTCAGCGTCTCGCGCGCGATCTCGACCAGGATCACCGAGCCGTCGGGCATGGCGATGGGGCCCTCGGGAAACTGGAGGCCCGAGGTGATTTCCTTGTGCGGCGTGGTCATGGTCGTTTCCCTATTTTCCCTTGAACTCAGGCTTGCGCTTGCCGAGGAAGGCCGTGACGCCTTCCCGGAAATCGTCGCTGCGGCCAAGCTCGCGCTGGGAGTCGCGCTCGACATCGAGCTGTGCCGAAAGATCGTTGGCGCTGGACTGGGCGAGCGCGCCTTTGATGCGGGCGAGCGCCAGCGTCGGCCCGTCGGCCAGCTTGCGCGCAACCTCGGTGGCCGTCGTCATCAGGACGGCATCGTCGACGACATCCCAGATCAGGCCCCACTCCTTGGCCTTCTCGGCCGGGATCTGCGGCGCCAGCATGGCGAGCGCGCGGGCGCGCTGGTCGCCCACCAGCCGCGGCAGGAACCAGGTGCTGCCGCCGTCGGGCAGCAGGCCGATGCGCGCGAACGCTTGTAAGAAGGAGGCCGACTTGCCGGCAATCGCGATGTCGGAGGCGAGCGCGAAGCTCATCCCGACGCCCGCCGCCACACCATTCACCGCCGAGACGATCGGCTTGGGAATGGTGCGCATCAGGCGGATCACGGGATTGAAGTATTTGTCGAGCGCCGCGCCCGAATCAGCGGTGGCGCTGGCCTCGCGGTCGGGATCGGCGAGGTCGGCACCGGCGCAGAAGCCACGGCCCGCGCCCGTCAGCAGCACGGCCCGCACGGACGTGTCGGCGGCCAGTTCCTCCCAGCAGGCTTTTATCTCGGCGATCATCTTGCGCGAGACGGCATTGAGCTTGTCCGGCGCGTTCAGCGTCAGGGTGGCGAGGCCATTGTCCCGCGCCAGGAGGATGGTGTTGTAGGTCATTCCCCGTCCCTTCAGCGTCCGGTGAAGTTTGCCGGCCTTTTGGCAAGGAAGGCCGCCACGCCTTCCCTAAAATCGGCGCTGCGGCCGAGCTCGCGCTGGGCATCGCGCTCGAGATCGAGCTGCTGGTCGAGCGTGTTGGTGCCGGCGCGGTTCATGGCGTCCTTGATGGCGGCATAGGAGCGCGTCGGGCCGGCGGCGAGCTTACGCGCGATCTTGCCTGCCTCATCCATGAGGGCGGCATCGTCGACCACCTGCCAGACCATGCCCATGCGCTCGGCCTCCTCGGCCGGCACCGAGGTGCCCAGCATAGCGAGCGCCCGGGCACGGGCGTCGCCTACCGTGTGCGGCAGGAACCAGGTGCCCCCCAGGTCGGGGATCAATGAGATACGCACGAACGCCTGGTCGAAGCGGGCAGAGCGTGCCGCCAGGACGATATCGCAGGCCAGCGCCAGGTTGGCGCCACCACCGGCCGCGACGCCGTTCACGGCGGCCACCACCGGCTTGGGCAGGGCGCGGATGGCGCGGATCATGGGGTTGAACAACCGGTCCATGGCGACGCCGAGGTCGGGCTTGCCGTCGGGGCCGACGACGCCGGGACCGGAGCCCGCGAGGTCGGCGCCGGCGCAGAAGCCGCGGCCGGTGCCGGTCAGCAGCACGGCGCGCACGGCCTCGTCATCGCGGGCGCGCGCGAATTCGCGGATCATGGCCTCGATCAGCGGGTGGCTCATGGCGTTCAGCCGCGCCGGGCGGTTGAGCGTCAGGGTGAGGACGCCGTTTTCGAGGACGGCAATGACGGGCGTTTCTTCCATGAAGCCCAGACTGGCATGCGTTTAGGGCCCGCGCCAACCGGTCGCGTCGCAGGGCGGCACGCCGTCCCGTATGTCCGAGGGCAATGGCCAGCATCCTGATCCTGGTCGGCACCGAATCGGGCAACGCCCAGATGGTGGCCGACGCACTCCAACCGGTATTGAAGACCGCCGGACACAGCGTCGCCGTCAGCGACAAGGCGGCTGGAGCCGCCGATTTCCTCGGCAACGACGTGCTGCTGGTGGTCTGCGCCACGCATGGCGCGGGCGACATCCCGACCAACATCCTGCCCCTCGCCGAGACGCTGGAGCGCGACAAGCCCGATCTCTCGGGCCACCGCTACGGCATCATTGCGCTGGGCGACATGACCTACCAGGACACATTCTGCGGCGCCGGCAAGAAGCTCGACGACATCTTCGCGGTCTGCGGCGCCAGACGCATCGGCGAGCGACTGGAAGTCGATGCCTCGGAGCAGCCGCTGCCTGACGAGGAAGCCCTCACCTGGATCGAGGGCTGGAAGGCGCTGGTCTGAATGACACTTCGGTTACCGTCGCGAGGGTTGCGATCCGATTGATTGCATAAACCAACGGCTCTACACTTCCCCCGAAGCCGGCACGCCATGCCGGCATCTTCCGGGGGATACGATGCGCGTCACGGTATCCAGGGACGGATTTCGCGCCAGGGCAATCGCCGGCACCAATACGGTCATGATCGCCCTCGATTGCGACGAGCCGTTGCGTCAGGGGCTGCTGGGTTTCGGCTTCCGGCGCGAGTTGCCGGACGGCTCGGGGAAATGGCTGCGGTCCCAGAAGGTCTTCAAGTCGCAAATACCCGACCCCAGGAAAGCGGTCGACGACGGCAAGGTGATCACCACGGAGGAGCATCCGATCCAGAGTTACGTCTGGAGCGACTACGGTGCGACGCCCGACACGAAATACAAATTCAAGATCGTGCCGATGTACGGCCAACCGGGCGCGCTGCAGCCCCGGGCCGCGCTCGAAATCGACATTACCACGGAGAGGGAATTCGACGGCCATCATGGCGTCTGGTTCAACCGCGGCGCCATCGCCAGCCAGGCATTCACCAAACGGTTCAAGAACAAGAAGCCCGAGGATCCCGAGGACCCGAACGACGAGGAAACCAAGTGGCTGTCGCGCGGCCTGCTCGAGGCCTGCCTCGACTTCATCGACAGCACGCCGGCTGCGGACGCGCTCCGCGTCTGCGCCTACGAGTTCAGCTACGTGCCGGTGCTGGCGGCCCTCAAGAATGCGCTCGACCGCGGCGTCGACGTGCAGATCATCCACCACGGCAAGGAATCATACGACAAGGCTGCGGCAAAGGCCGGGATCCCCAAGACCAAGAACGGCAAGAAGGTCATCTTCCGCCGCACCAAGCCCAAGATTCCGCACAACAAGTTCATCATCCGGCTAACGGGTGGCACCAAGCCCACCGAAGTCTGGACGGGTTCGACCAACTTCACGCCATCGGGTTTTCTCGGCCAGACCAACGTCGGCCACCGCATCAAGGACGCCGACACGGCACGGCAATATCTCGCCTACTGGAAAGTCCTCTCCAAGGATCCCGACAAGGCGGCAGCGCGCACCGCCGTGATGGAACTGACGCCCGATCCGCCCGCCCTGCCCGCCGCCAACAGCATCTCGCGCCTCTTCTCGCCGCGACCGAAGGCGACCCTGCTCAACTGGTACGGCGACCGGATCGGCGACGCGACCAACAGCGTGATGTTCACTGCTGCCTTTACGATCAATCCGGTGCTGATGGCGCCGTTGGCCAGGGACCGGGATTTCCTGCGCTTCGTGCTGAAGGAGAAGCCGCCGAGCACGGACGAGGCCAAGGCGCTCAAGGCCGACCGCGACCTGGTAATCTCCTATGGCGCGGTGCTCGGCAAAATGTACACGTTCAAGAACGGCAAGGCCGTCGCCCGCATCCCGATCAAGGAATTCGACCTCGAGAAGTGGTTCCTCGAGGAGGATCTTTTCCGGGCGCCCAACGAAGGCAACATCTTCTTCGTTCACACCAAGTTCTTGCTCATCGATCCGCTCTCGGATGACCCGCTGGTCTGTTCTGGCTCGGCCAATTTCTCGTCCAACTCCCTGCTCGAGAACGACGAGAACATGTTGCTGATCCGCGGCGACACGCGCGTCGCCGACATCTACATGACCGAGTTCGACCGCATCTTCCGCCACTTCTATTTCCGCGACGTCGCCAACCAGATCGAGATCAAGGGCGGTGCGGCCGAGGGCGCCTTCCTGGCGGAGGACAGCTCCTGGACGGATTCATATTTCTGGCCGGGCGGCTTCAAGACGCGGCGACGCGAGATGTTCTTCGCCAAGCCGGCAAAGAACTGGACCGACAACGCGGGCCAGCCGAAGCCAGCGACCCCCAGCGCCAAGCCGGCGGCAAAGAAGAAGGCCGCCAAGAAGAAGGCGGCGAAAAAGAAGGTGACGAAGAAGAAGGCCGCGAAAAAGAAAAAGCGCTGAGGGCCGCTAGTCGGGCAGCGTAAAGATCTCGACCGGCTTCGGCACGCCGCGCAGGCGGTGGGTGCCCAGCGATTTCATCGGCTGCGCGCAGACATCGTTGAAATCGGCCGAGGCGCAGACCTCGACGCCGAGCGCCTTGGTGAGGCCCTCAAGTCGCGACGCCCGATTGACCGCCGAGCCGATGACGGTGAAGTCGAGCCGATCCTCGGTGCCGACGTTGCCGAAGGTCACCGTGCCGACATGCAGGCCGATGCCGAAGCGCACCGGCTCGGCGCCGCCGGCGGCACGCGCCTCGTTGGCCGCCTCGATGTCGCCGATCACCTGGCGCGCGGCATTGAGCGCCCCGGCCGTCACCATGGGCAGGAACAACGCATCCTCGGCCGGGAAATAGGCCATCACGCCGTCGCCCACGAATTTCAGGATCTCGCCACCGTGCGCGGCGAGCGCATTGCCGACAAGCTGGAAGTAGTTGTTCAGGAGTTCCAACAGCTGGTCGGGAGGTAGCCGTTCGTTCAGCCCCGTGAAATCGCGCAAGTCGGAAAACCACAGCACGGCCCGGATCTCCTCGCCGTCGCCGCGGCGGATCGCACCATTCAGGATGCGCTGGCCGACCTGGCGGCCGAGATAGGTGTTGGCCAGCGTATCGGCGATGCTGTGCTCGATGTGCATTTCCGTCACGGCACCGATCATGTCGATGAGGCGATGTATGTCGTCGATGTCGGCGGAGGAGAAGCCGCCCTCGTGGTCGGTGGCGAAGGTCACGACCGGCATCGGCCGGCCATGGGAGATACGCATGGGAAGTGCGTAGTAGTCGGTGCCGCCGCCGGCGCGGATCTCGTGCAGCACCTCATGGTTGCTCTCGTCGATCTCGGCCAGCCGGTACCGCACGGGCCTGGCCTGCTCGCGAGCCTCCTGCATGGGGCTGCCGATATAGGCTGGCGTGAACTGGATCCCGAAGCCGCGCGCGATCGCCTGCACCGGCTCGCCGCGCCGCCACATGAAACCCATCGCCTGAAGCTGCGGGTGGATGAGTTGCAGGCCGATGTAGAAGCGCCAGATCGGCAGACCGGTCTCGACCACGCGATCCATCAGCTGCGCGATGAAGTCGACCGGCGTCGTGAGCAGGCGTCCGTCACGTATGAGCCATTCCGCGACCGGGGCCAGCCGATCGCGCGCGGGAAGCCCCGCGTTCAGGAGCCCACCACGGCAGCGACTTCCTCGCCGGAGGTGCGGAACACCCGGCTGGCCGAAACGTCGGCGATCTTCTCAATATTGTCGGCCACGTCTTCGATCGTGGGCGCGCGGCCGGCGATGCGCACGCCTTCGGCCTCGCGATATTCGATGCGGGCGAAGGTGCCGGCGCCGGCACTCCAGATGTCGCCGGTGCGCTGGCATTGCTCGCTGCAAAGATAGGCCACCATCGGCGAAACGAACTCGGGCCGGAGCTTGCCCAGCACTTCGGGCGTCATCAGGCTCTCGGTCATGCGCGTGGCGGCGACCGGCGCCAGTGCGTTGATCATGATGTTGTACTTCTGGCCTTCGAGGCGAAGTGCATTCATGAAGCCCACGACCGCAAGCTTGGCGCCGCCATAGTTGGCCTGGCCGAAGGTGCCGTAGATGCCGGAATTGGATGAGGTGACGACGACGCGGCCATAGGCCTTGGCGCGCAGGATCGGCCAGGCGGCATGCGTCACGTAGGCGGTGCCCTGGAAATGCACTTTTACGACGAAGTCGAAATCCTCCGTCGTCATATTGTGGAAGGTCTTGTCGCGCAGCACGCCCGCATTGTTGACCACGATGTCGACCGTGCCGAAGGAATCGACAGCGGTCTTGACGATGTTGGCCGCACTCTTGGGATCGGCCACCGAATCGAAGTTGGGCACCGCGACGCCGCCCGCCGCCTTGATCTCGGCCACCACCTTGTCGGCGGCGGCATGATCGCCGCCTTTGCCGTCGACCGCGCCGCCCGGATCGTTCACCACCACCTTGGCGCCGCGGCTGGCCAGCAGCAGCGCATGCGCGCGACCGAGCCCGTTGCCCGCGCCCGTGACGATGGCAACGCGATTGTCGAAACGAATGCTCATATCCTGCGTCCTCACTCTTTCTTCAGAATCACGACCGAGGCCACCGCCTCTTCCATGCCGATCACGCCGCCGCCGTTCTCCGCCAGCGCCACTTCCGCGCCCTTGACCTGGCGCGGGCCGGCCTCGCCGCGCAGCTGCGTCGCGAGCTCCGCCAGCATCGAGAGGCCTGTCGCGCCGACGGGATGGCCCTTTGAAACAAGACCACCGGACGTGTTCACCGGCAGCTTGCCGCCTGGTCCCGTGGCGCCCGAGCCCACGAATTTGCCGCCCTCGCCCTCGGGGCAGAAGCGCAACATCTCGCACTGGTAGATCTCGCAGAAGCTGGTGGCGTCGTGGACCTCGGCGACATCGATGTCCTGTGGCCCCAGCCCCGCCATCTTGTAGGCTTTGTCGGCGGCCGCGCGCGTGAGGCCGGGCTGATCGAGCTGGCGGTACATGCCGCCGGAGAAGCCGACGCCGCCGATTTTTATGGCGCGCGCCTGCACGTCCTTCGGCAGCTTCTCGAGATATTCCTTCGAGCAGAGCAGCGCCGCCGCGGCCCCGTCGCCGATCGGCGCACACATGGCGCGAGTCAGCGGATACGATACCGGCCGGTCTTCCATCACCGATTGCGGCGTCATCTGGAAGCGGTACTGCGCCTTCTCGTTCAGCGCACCGTAATTGTGGTTCTTGGCCGCGCCCGCCGCGATCTGCTCCTGCGTGGTGCCGTACTTCCACATGTGCCACTTGGCCTGCATGGCATAGGTGTCCATGAAGATGGTGCGATCGGGTCCGGTTTCGAATTTCGAGCCGATCAACGTGCCGACCTTGTTCATCTCCTCCAGCAGCCGCTCGTGCTGACTGGTGATGTAGCCCTGGTTGAAGAGCCCTGCGGTGCGCTCCGGCGCGTCGGGGCTGAAGAGCTTTTCGATACCGAGGCAGAACGACAGTTCGTGGGTGCCGGCCAGCACATCCTTCCAGGCGCCCATGAAGGCGGTCGAGGCCGTGGCGCAGGCATTCTCGACGTTGAACATCGGCACGCGCTCGGGAAACAGCCCCTCCTCGACCAGCGGCTGGAACAGCGCCTGGGCGCGGATCGAATTCTGGCCCCAGAAGCCCATGCCGCAATTGCCCAGCCAGCCCGCCTCGATATCGGCGCCCGTCTTCATTCCGGCGTCCGATAGCGTGCCCATATAAGCCTCGCGCGCGAGGTCGCCGAAGCTCATGCCGGGATGCTTCTTGAAGGCCGTGGTGTAGGCGCCGATGATGTAGACGTCGCGCATGGCAGCGTTTCCTCAGGTTGGCTTTGGGGCCATTTGAGCGTATCCAATCGCCCAGCGCTAGGAGAACCCATATGGCCGCCCCTCAGTCTCAACACATGGCCCCTGCAAGAGCCCCCAACGTCGACAGCACCATCACCGAGCTGAAGAAGCTCTATGGCGAGCGCGTCAGCACCGCCCACGCCGTGCGCGAGCAGCATGGCAAGGACATTTCGTACCACGAGGCCCACCTGCCCGACGCCGTGGTCTTCGCCGAATCGGCCGAGGAGGTGCAGGAGATCGTAAAGCTCTGCGCCCGTCTCAAGACGCCGATCATTCCCTTCGGCACCGGCACCTCGCTGGAAGGCCACATCAGCGCGCCCAACGGCGGCATCTCGCTGGATGTGAGCCGCATGAACAAGGTCGTGCAGGTGAACGAGGCCGACCTCGACGTGGTCGTGCAGCCCGGCGTCACCCGCAAGCAACTCAACGAGTATATCCGCGCGACCGGGTTGTTCTTCCCGATCGATCCCGGCGCCGACGCCTCGATCGGCGGCATGGCCAGCACCCGCGCCTCGGGCACCAACGCGGTGCGCTACGGCACCATGCGCGAGAACGTGCTGTCGCTGCAGGTCGTGACCGCCGACGGCCGCCTGATGCGGCTGGGCGGCCGCTCGCGCAAGTCGAGCGCGGGCTACGACCTGGTAAAACTGTTCGTGGGCTCGGAAGGCACGCTGGGCGTCATCACCGAGATCACGCTCCGCCTCTACGGCATTCCCGAATCGATGGTCGCGGCGACCTGCGCCTTCGACAGCCTCGAAGGCGCGGTCAACACCGTGATCCAGACCATCCAGTCCGGCATCCCGGTGGCACGCATCGAGCTGATGGACACCGAGACGGTCGATACGGTGAACAAGTATTCCAAGCTCAGCCTGCCCAACAAGAACCTGCTGCTGCTCGAGTTCCACGGCACCGAGGCCGGGACCCGGGAACAGGCCGAGATGGTGCAGGCGCTCGCCGCGGAGAATGGCGGCGGCGACTTCGCCTGGACCAGCCAGGCCGAGGAACGCAGCAAGATGTGGCAGGGCCGCCACGACGCCGCCTGGGCCGCCAAGGCCGCCAAGCCCGGCTGGGGCATGTGGGCGACCGACGTCTGCGTGCCGATCTCAAATCTCGCCGAATGCATCCTGGAGACGCAGAAGGACATCGTGGCGAACGGCCTCTATGCCCCGATCGTGGGCCACGTCGGCGACGGCAACTTCCATCTCACCATGATGGTGAACCCCGACGACCCGACCTACCTGAAGCGGGCCGAGGGCCTCAACGACCGCATGATCGCCCGCGCCCAGCATCTCGGCGGCACCTGCACCGGCGAGCACGGCGTCGGCATCGGCAAGATCAAGTACCTCTACAAGGAGCACGGCGAGGCGATGTCGCTGATGCGCTCGATCAAGAAGGCGCTCGATCCCGACAACATCATGAACCCCGGCAAGATCATCGGGCCAATCAACTGACTCTTCCGGACCGCGAGCCTCCGGCTCGCTCAGAGTCATGAGCGAGCCGGAGGCTCGCGGTCGAAAAGACAAAGGGCCGGCGAATGCCGGCCCTTTTCCGTTGAAGCAGTCGAACCTTATTTGGCCGCCTGCACCATGATCTCGACGCTGAGGCCGGGGGCCGCGAGCTTGGCCTCGACGGTGGCGCGGGCCGGCGCGTTGCCGGGCGAGACCCAGGCGTCCCAGACTTCGTTCATCTGGCTCCAGGTCTTGATGTCGGTCAGCCAGATGTTGGCCGACAGGATCTTCGACTTGTCGGTGCCGGCTTCCTTCAGGAACTTGTCGATCTTGGCCAGGATCTGCGCGGTCTGGCCCTTCACGTCGGCCTTGGGATCGTCGGCGGTGAGGCCGGCGAGATAGACAGTGTTGCCGTGAACCACCGCGCTCGACATGCGGGCACCGGCATTGATACGCGTGACACTCATATTCTCTCTCCTCCTTGAAAATCCGAAGCGGGCCGGACCTTAGCAGAGGCTAGATCGCCGCGACGACCATGATTTCGACCTTCATGTTCGGGTCGTTCAGACGGGCCTGCACCGTGGCGCGGGCCGGGGTTTGGCCCGGCACGACCCAGGCGTCCCAAACTTTATTCATGGCGGCAAAATCTGCGATATCGCTCAGCCAGATCACCGCACTCAGGATCTTCGTCTTGTCGCTGCCACCCTTGGCCAGCAGCGAGTCGATCTCGGCCAGCGCCTGCGTCACCTGGCCGGTGATGTCGAGCGAGGTGTCCTCCGGGATCATGCCCGAGAGATACATGCGGTCGCCAAAGACGCTGGCCTCGCACAGCCGCGGGCCGGGATCGATACGGGTGATGTTCATGTGGTCTGCTCCCTGGCGATGGCGAAAAGATGGACGGGTGCGTCGTGGCCGACGATGGCCATCGGCCCGAGATCGCGAAGGCGCGCCCTGATCTCCGGCGGCAGGGCGCCCGGGCGCTCGGCCGCCTCGACCGCGCTGCGGCTCATCAGGATTCCCGCGCCGTGCTGGCGGGTCATCGCTTCGAGGCGGCTGGCGACATTGACGGTGTCGCCGATGGTCGTGAACTCGAGCCGGTCGGCGATGCCGACATTGCCCTGGATCACGGCGCCGAAGTGGAGCCCGATGCCGACCGACACCGGCACCTGCCCCCGCGCCACGCGGCGCGCGCTCCAGCGGTCGACCGTGTCGAGCACATCGACGGCGCAGAGGACGGCATTGCGCGCATCCTCGGGCCGGGACTCCGGCGCGCCGAACACCGCCATCAGCCCGTCGCCCAGGAACTTGTCGATCGAGCCGCTTTGGCGGAAGACGACCGGCACGACACGCTTGTGGAAGGCGCGGACCGCCGCGATCACCTGCTCGGGCGGAAATTCCTCCATGCGTCGCGTCGAGCCCACGACATCGATGAAGAGCACGGCGGCATTCTGCGAGCGGCCGGCATCGAGCGCCCGGACGTCGTCGGCCAGCCGCGCCACGACATTGGGCGAGAAGTAGCGGCCGAGGTTGCCGCGCTGGGTCTCGGCCAGCACGGCGCGCTCGACATGGCGGCGAGCCCGCCAGATGGCGCCCGCGATGAGCCCCGTGGTGATGGCCAGCAGCACGACCTGGTTCACCATGAAGATGCCGGGATCGACGTTCTGCAGCGCCACGAGCTGGCGCAGCAGATCGTAGGCATCGTCGGCGATGAAGCCCTTGAACGAATCGACGTGCTCGGCCGAGTAGAGGACGAAGGCGAAGGAAGCGAGCTGGCCCACGATGGCGGCCAGGCCCGAGATCAGAACGACCTTGACCGAGAAGGTGAGCGCGCTGCTGGCGACATAGGCCACGAGATAGAGAAAGGCCGAGCGCCGCATCCAGGTCTGCAGGGCCCAGGTATGCCAGTCGTTCTCCGGCAGGTGGCTGGCCAGCACGATGATGGCGACGTCGGCCATGGCGCAAAGCGCCTGGATCACCAGCATGTGCCGGCTGTCGCGGCTGCGGAAGGCGATCCAGCCGATGAGGAAGAACAGTCCGGCCGCGCCCAGCAGGAACGGCAGGCGGCCCAGCGACGAGGACAGCACCACCCAGGCCACGACCACGCCCAGGGCGATGCTGCGCGCCTTGAAGGCGAAGGCGAAGCCGCTCATCTCCTCCTGGTGGAGACGTTCGCGCCAGGCTGGCGATCCGTCTTCGGACGGTCGGACGGTCTTGTCGGCCACGGCCGCGACCCTAAAGCACAATCCGGCTGGCTGAAACATGCCGGCGCCGCTTCGCAGATCGGCTCCGTCGGCAGGTTCCTGCGGTCACGGGTCCGCTCTTCGCGCTAAAGTCGCCGGCCGGAGGAACTATCATGACCATTCGCCGCCCGCTCGACGGGATGCTCGTTCTCGATCTGGGGCAGATCTACAATGGCCCCTATTGCGGCCTGCAGCTCGGCTTCATGGGCGCCCGCGTGCTCAAGATCGAGCCGCCGGAGGGCGACGTGGTCCGCCGCCGCAAGCGCGAAGTCGAGCCCTATCCGCTGGTCATGCTGAACTCCAACAAGGAGTCGGTGGTGCTCGACCTCAAGCAGCCGCGCGGCAAGGCGATCTTCCTCGACCTGGTCGCCAAGGCCGACGTGCTGATCGAGAATTTCGCGGCGGGTGTCATGGACCGGCTCGGCATCGGCTACGAGGTGCTGAGCAAGATCAACCCGCGCCTGGTCTATGGCGGCAGCTCGGGCTTCGGCCTCGACGGGCCCTATCGCGACCTGCCCGCCATGGACGTGACGGTCCAGGCCATGAGCGGCATCACCAACGCCACGGGCGACGCCGACGGGCCGCCGACCAAGGCGGGCGCCGCGGTCTGCGATTTCCTGGCCGGCATTCATCTCTGCGCCGGCATCCTGGGCGCGCTGATCCAGCGCGAACGCACCGGCAAGGGCCAGCGGGTCGAGGTGGCCATGCATGAGGCCGGCGCCGTCTCGATCGCCTCGGCGTTGGGCGCGGTGATGGACGGCGACAATGTGCCCGACCGGACCGGCAACCGTCATCCGGCGCTGGCGATCGCACCCTACAACACCTATCGCTGCCGCGACGGCTATGTCGCGATCTTCACCTCGGCCGAACGGCACTGGGTCTCACTGTGCGGGATGATGAACCGCAAGGACCTGCTGGCCGACCCGGAATATGCGACGACGCCGGGCCGGGCAAAGCACATGCAGGAAATCGACGACATGGTGGGTGCCTGGACGGCCGACCGCACCAAGGAAGAAATCCTGACCGCGCTGAACGATGCGCACATTCCCTGCGCCCCGGTGAAGACGGCGCGGGAGGTCGCGTACGATCCGCATCTCGAGGCGCGCGGCTACTGGGTCGATGTCGACCATCCGCGCCGCGGCAAGACCCGCGTGCCGATCTCGGCGATCCGCCTGCACACCGGCGGCAAAAGCGAGATCCGCAGCCCCGCCCCGACACTCGGTCAGCACACCGATGCGGTGCTGGGCGAGTTGCTCGGAATCAAGGCCGATGAGCTCACGCAGCTGCGCGCCGACAAGGTGACGAAGCCGGTGACGTGATTTCCTTCCCCATATAAATGGGGAAGAAGTTCTAAGACCGTTCCCGGATATCCGAGAACTTTATCTTCGGGCTCTTCTCGGCGACGTAGCCCAGCTCCCAGGTGTTGCGCGCCAGGAACACCGGCGAGCCGTCGCGGTCTTCCGACATGCCGCCGCGGTTGGCCGACATGAATTCCTCCAGATCGGCCTTGGTCTCGGCCGAGATCCAGCGCGCGGTCTCGAACGGCGCCGGCTCGAGGTCGATCTTGACCTGGTACTCGGCATCGACGCGCGTCTTCAGCACGTCGAGCTGCAGCTCGCCAACCACACCCACGATGTGATCGCCGCCGATGACGCGGCGGAACACCTGGGTGACGCCCTCCTCGGCCAGGTCCTCGAGGGCGCGCTTCAGCTGCTTGGATTTCATCGGGTCTTCCAGCCGCACCCGGCGCAATATTTCAGGCGCGAAGTTCGGGATGCCGACGATCTTTATCTGCTCGCCCTCGGTCAGCGTGTCGCCGACGCGCAGCACGCCGTGGTTGGGAATGCCGATGATGTCGCCGGGCCAGGCCTCGTCGACGATCTCGCGCTCGCGGGCAAAGAACAGGATGGGCGAATTGACCGACAACACCTTGCCGGTGCCCATCTGCGTCAGCTTCATGCCGCGCTTGAACTTGCCGCTGCACAGCCGCAGGAACGCGATGCGGTCGCGGTGGTTGGGGTCCATGTTGGCCTGGACCTTGAACACGAAGCCCGCGACCTTGGGCTCGGTGGGCTCGATCGGTCGCGGCTCGGCCGGCTGCGGCCGTGGCGGCGGCGCCCACTGGGCCAGCGCGTCCAGAAGCTCGCGAACGCCGAAATTGTTGTAGGCGCTGCCGAAGAACACCGGCGACAGGTGGCCGGCGCGGTAGGAGTCGATGTCGAATTCGGGATAGCCCGCGCGCACCAGTTCGACATCCTCGGCGAGCTTGGGATCGGTGATCTCGTAATTCTCGATCAACTGGCCGATGCGGCTGCGGTCGGCGGTGTCGAACACCAGCATGCGGTTGTGGGCGAGATCGTAGGCACCCTTGAAGTTCTGGCCCGAGCCCTGCGGCCAGCTCATCGGTGTCACGTCGAGGGCAAGGGTCGAGGAGATCTCGTCCAAAAGCTCGATCGGGTCCTTGGACTCGCGGTCCATCTTGTTGATGAAAGTGATGATCGGCACGTCGCGCAGGCGGCAGATCTCGAACAGCTTGCGGGTGCGCGCCTCGATGCCCTTGGCGGCGTCGATCACCATGACCGCAGAATCGACGGCCGTGAGGGTCCGGTAGGTGTCCTCGGAAAAGTCTTCGTGGCCCGGCGTGTCGAGCAGGTTGAAGACCGCGCCGCCATACTCGAAATGCATCACGGACGTCGTGACCGAGATGCCGCGCTGCTGCTCGATCTTCATCCAGTCCGACCGGGCACGCCGCGCATCGCCGCGCGCCTTCACGGCACCTGCGACATGGATGGCGCCGCCGAACAGCAGCAACTTCTCGGTCAGCGTCGTCTTGCCGGCGTCGGGATGGGAAATGATGGCAAAGGTCCGCCTGAGGCCGGCGGGATGGCCGGCGAGGCGGGAATCTTGCTCGGGAACAACGGCTGAATCGGGCACTTTTTGACCTGGTCGAGGAGGTGCGAGGGGGTAGCGGACACGTCCGATGGCGTCAACTCGGCTTTACCCCTTCTTCTCCCGCCCGACCGCTTGGTGGCGTTGACGAGGTTTGTTAGTACGGCGGCGCTTTCTCCCGGCGCGGCGCGGGTTCGACAGAGTGGATTGGGGTGAATGGATAAGACCAGGCCTGGCTGGAAGCCGATCGCGCTTCGCGTGCTGAAAGAGTTGCTGATCCCGCTCGCCGGTGGCGCCGTCTACGGCACGATCGTCGGCGATGCCAGGCAGTCCCCGCTCGACGGTGTGACGGCGGGTGGCGTGGCGTTCTTCTGCCTGCTGGCCGCACAGGGCCTGGTCCTGCGCGCCGCCGCGAACGCACGGGACGACCACCCCGCGCCGAAGGCGGCCGAGCCTCCTGCTCCGGAGGCGGTCGATGATTTCATCGGCATCCGACGCGGTATCGAAGAGCTTAAGGAACAAGGCGTCTGGGAAGAGATCGGCCCGGGAAATCCCGAGGATGGCCAGAAGCCGCTGTTCCGGAATCTTGCCTATTCAGTGGCCAAGAAGACGCCCGTGCGGGCGCTGCCGCCCGGGCTGCTGCTCGATCTGAAGATGCCGTACCAGGCCGTGCTGAACGCGGCCGTGAATTTCGAGCGTGAGGTCAGGCACCGGGCGAATATCCCGGAAGGACGAGCGGTTCCCTTGGCCCGCCTGTTCGAGTACCCCCAATTCAATCTGTCGAAGGAGAAGCTTCGTCAGCTCGACACCTTGCGGCAGATGAGGAACGGCATCCTCCTCGGCCATGAGACCGTCGTCTATCCGCTCGAAGCGGCCGAACTCGTCGCCGCCTTCGATCGGGCGGCGTCGTGGTTCGACGCGCCCAAGGACGAACCTAAGCAAAGAGCCGACACCATTCAGAGTTGAGCCGACAGGTTCGCTCCAGTCATAGATCGCTGCTGCCGACGGTACCGCCGACGAGCATGGCGTCGACGTGCACGGATCGTCGACGCATGATCGCATTGGCCCGAGGGTGAGCCCAGCAAGGCCATTCCATGGCAAGTAGTCATGCGAATCGAGATCAAGAAGTTGCTTGGGAGAGATGTTGGCCAATGACCACAATCAAGATCGCATGTTGTTGACTCTATTGTAACGAGCGAGGCTCTCGCGGGCAGAAAGACATGAGACGATCGGCATGCTTGCATGCGCCGATCGCCGAGCTAGGCTACCGCCATGAACAGCGACCAGCTCAAGACCTTCATCGGCACCTTCTGGGACAACCAGATCCTCCCCTCCCTCACCGAGTACATCCGCATTCCCAACAAGTCGCCGGCCTTCGACCCGAAATGGGAGGAGCACGGCTACATGGAGGATGCGGTCACACTGATGGTGGACTGGGCGCGTCCGCACCTCGCGGCCTTCGCGGGCGCGACGCTCGAGGTCGTCCGCCTGCCGGGCCGCACGCCGCTGATCTTCATCGAAGTGCCAGGCGACGACAACGACGACACGGTGCTGCTGTACGGCCATCTCGACAAGCAGCCGGAGATGGTCGGCTGGGCCGAGGGCACGGGGCCCTGGATCCCCGTGCGCAAGGACGACAAGCTCTATGGGCGCGGCGGCGCCGACGACGGCTACGCGATCTATGCCTGCTTCGCAGCGCTTCTGGCGCTACAGGAGCAGAAGGTCCCGCGCGCCCGTTGCGTGATCATGATCGAGGGCTGCGAGGAATCCGGCAGCTACGACCTGCCCTTCTACGTCGACCATCTCATCGACCGGATCGGCGACCCGTCATTGGTCGTGTGCCTGGATTCGGGATGCGGCGACTGGGACCGCATGTGGCTCACCACGTCGCTGCGCGGCATCGCCGCCGGCACCTTGAAGGTGCGCGTGCTGAACGAGGGCGTGCACTCGGGCGACGCGTCGGGGATCGTGCCCTCCTCCTTCCGCATCGTGCGCAGCCTGCTCACGCGGCTGGAGGACGAAGCAACCGGCGAGATGAAGCTGCCGGAGCTGTTCGTGCAGATCCCGCCGCAGCGCCAGCAGCAGGCCGAGGAGGCCGCGCGCGTGCTGGGCAAGGAGGTCTACCGGAAGTTCCCCTTTGCCGGCACGACCAAGCCGATGGTCGAGGACCTGGGCCAGATGGTGCTGAACCGGACCTGGCGGCCGCAGCTCGCGACGGTCGGCATGGCGGGCTATCCCGAGCCGATCGATGCCGGCAACGTGCTGCTGCCCTACACCGAGGCCAAGCTCAGCATCCGCACGCCGCCGACGCTCGACGCCAAGGAGGCCGTGAAGGCGATCAAGAAAGCCCTGGAGGCCGATCCGCCCTATGGCGCGACCGTCGAGTTCGACGCCGGCGAAGGCGGCCAGAGCGGCTGGCATGCGCCGCCGCTGGCGCCGTGGCTGGAGAAGGCGGTGACGGACGCCTCGCAGGAAGCGTTCGGCAAGCCGGTCGCCTACATGGGCGAAGGCGGCACGATCCCCTTCATGGGCATGCTGGGCGATAAATTCCCGAAGACGCAGTTCGTGATCACCGGCGTGCTGGGCCCCCACTCCAACGCCCACGGTCCCAACGAGTTCCTGCACATCCCGACGGGCAAGAAGGTGACGGTGGCCACCGCCTGCATGATCGCGGCGCACTACGTCAGGAAGGGCAAGTAAGGGCTAACTGCCCAACTCTTCCTTCAGCATCTCGAGTTCCAGCCACTCGGTCTCGGCGGCGTCGATCTCGGCCTGGGCGGTGCCCAAGCGGGCGCTCTTGGCGGCGAAGCCCTTGGGGTCGCGGCTGTAGAGGGTGGGATCGGCCATCGCGGCGTGGATGGCGGCCATCTCGGCCCGGAGCGCATCGATCTTCTTGGGCAGCTCGACCAGTGCGCGCTCGCGCTTGAAGCCCAGACGCTTGGCCGATCCCGGCTCGCGTGGCGCGGCCTTGGCCTTGCGTGGCGTGATGTTCACCGTCGTCGGCATCTCGCGCGGGCCGCGTTGGGACAGATAGTCGGTGTAACCGCCGGCGTACTCGGTGGCGGTGCCGTCGCCCTCCAGCGCCACGGTCGAGGTCACCAGACGGTCGAGGAAGTCGCGGTCGTGGCTCACCAGCAGGACGGTGCCGTCGTAGTCGGTCAGCGCCTCCTGCAGAAGGTCGAGCGTGTCGGCGTCGAGATCGTTGGTGGGCTCGTCGAGGACCAGCAGGTTCGAGGGCGCGGCCAGCGCCTTGGCCAGCAGCAGGCGGTTGCGCTCGCCGCCCGAGAGCGTGCGCACCGGCTGGCGCGCCTGCTCGTCGCGGAAGAGATATTCGCGCAGGTAGGTCATGACGTGGGTGGGATGGCCGCGCACCAGCACATGGTCGTTGCGGTCGGCCAACGTCTCCCACGGCGTCTTATCTGGGTCGAGGCCCATGCGGCGCTGGTCGATGATCACGGGCAGCAGGTTGGCGCCCAGCTTCACCGTGCCGCTGTCGGGCTCGAGCTCGCCGATCATCATTTTCAGCAGGGTCGTCTTGCCGGCGCCGTTGGGGCCGATCAGGCCGATGCGGTCCTTGCGGAAGACGCGCGTCGAGAAATCTTCGACGATCACGCGCTCGCCCCAACGCTTGGTGATGTTGCGCACGGTGATGGCGAGCGCGCCGGAGGATTCCGCCGCACCCACCTCGATGGTGGCGCGGCCGACCGGACCGATCTGCTCGCGGCGCTGCTTGCGGAGATCGCCCAGCGCGCGCAGCCGGCCTTCGTTGCGGGTGCGCCGGGCCCTGATGCTCTTGCCCGCCCATTCGGTCTCGCGCTCGATCAGCCGGTCGAGCTTGTGCCGCTCGGTCGCCTCGCGCTCGAGGATATCGGCCGACCAGGCGTCGAACTCGGCATAGCCCTTGTCGAGGCGGCGCACGATGCCGCGGTCGAGCCACAACACGGCGCGCGTCAGGTTGGCGAGGAAGCGGCGATCGTGGCTCACCAGCACAAAAGCGCCACGCCAGCTCAAGAGCTTGGCCTCCAGCCACTCGATGGTCGGCAGGTCGAGATGGTTGGTGGGCTCGTCGAGCAGCATGACGTCGGGCTCGGCCACCAGCGCACGGGCGAGCGCCGCGCGCCGTGCCTCGCCGCCGGAGAGGTTCGACGGCTCGCGGGCGGCATCGAGCTTCATCTCGTCGAGGAGCGCCGTGACGCGGTAGTCGTCCGGACCCAGCGAATCGGGCAGCGCGGAGGCCACATAGGCGCCGACGCTGGCGTGGCCCGCGAAATTGGGTTCCTGCGGCAGGGTGGCGATGGTGGCGCCGGGCTGGGCGAAGCGCGTGCCGCCGTCGGCGATGGGCTCGCCCGCCAGGATGCGCAGCAGGGTCGACTTGCCGGCACCGTTGCGGCCGACCAGCGACAGGCGCTCACCCGGCGCAATCGACAGCTCGACGCCGTCCAGGATGGTCTGGTCGCCGAGGTGAAAGCGGATGTCGCTGAGCGCAAGAAGGGGCGGTTCGGCCATCGGTCCTGAGTTGAATGGGGCCGGTGTCATGACTGAAGCTGTCCAGATGGGCAAGCGCCGCGGGGAGCGGTAGGATCGCGCATGCTGCGGGCCGTGGCGGAACCGAGGCGGATCGACCGTGCCATCAGGCGCCTGCAGGGCGCGCTGAAGGGCGTGCCCGCGCGCGGCGTGCGGTTGACCTGGCGCGGCGGCGAACTCGTCACCACCATCCGCTGGGTACGCGACGATCACTTCTGGTGGGCCTTCGAGCCCCGCCCCGCCAAGGAAAGCGGGGTGGGCAGATCGACCGGCGCCCGCCATGCCTTGCTGCTGGGCCATGCCGCCCATCCGCCGACGAGGCGCGAGAGTATCACCTGCGAGATCAACCTGCCGCTGGGTGGCGCCGATCGCAAAGTGGCCGGCATCATCGCGGCCGACGCCGAGGGGGCGCTCTATCTCGCCCACTCCGGCCGCATGGGCGGCGCACGGCCGGGCCAGCGCAAGGCGGGCTTCCGCGACTTCCTCGACGACGGCGTCTGGCGACCCCTGGTCTGGCCCGACGGCGAGGAATCCGAAGCGCTGATCGTGGCGCCGCTCGAGAGCCCCCGGCTCACCCGCCTGCTCGGCCAGTTCGTCGACTCGGTGCGCCGCTACAAGGCAGGCGACCTGCCAGTGGCGCGCACCGGCCTCTGCGTCGAGCCGGGGCCGGCCGATACGGCCACTGCCGCCTGCGACCGGCGCCTGGTCGACGGCGCGCTGCACGAGGAACTGGTCAAGCGTGGCCTGTTCGGCGGCCAGACCGATCTCTTCTCCTTGCGCGGCGATCGTCCGCAGCCGCTGTTCGCCCTGGTGGCCGACGGAAGGCCGGAGGAACTGGCGCTGGCCGTGGGTTCGCTGTCGCTGGCCCAGGCGCGCGGCGGCCAGGACGTGCGGCCGATCCTGATCGCGCCGGCGGCGCTGGTGGCGCGCGACGACGCCACGCTGCAGGCCCTGCCCTTCGCCTGTGTCGGCTTCCGCTGGCGCGGCGCGCGCGCCATCTTCGATGGCCTCGACGACGCATTGGCGTAAGTTGTCCAGATGGTAATGGGCCTGACGACCGGACTATGGGTGAGCGCGCAGGTGCGGCTGTGCGACCGTGCCTTCATTCCGGCCACGGTGGTGCGGCGCGGCGATGCCGATGCCGGCACAGTGCTGGTGAAGATCAACCGCTTCGAGGACGGCGTCACCGTCTACACGCAGGCCAGCACGATGGACGATGGACCCGCCTGGAGCCGCGGCACCGGGCCGAAGCCCGTGTTGGAAGCCGAGGCCGACGCCTACATCGCCCGCCAGGTCGCCCGCGACCCCGACCTCTGGGTCCTCGAGATCGAGGATCGCAAGGGTGCCTACAAGCTGGACGGCAAGGTGGTCTGAGCCTTCCGGAGACTACTGCGCCGGCAGGACCGTCAGCGGGTCGAGGGTCTTGTTGGCGCGACGGACTTCGAAGTGCACGCGCGTGTCGGACTTGGCGACGGGCTGGCCCTTCTTCACGACGTCGCCCTTCTTGACCAGCAGCGACTCGTTGTTGGCGTAGGCGGTGATCCAGCCGCCGGGATGGCTCACCAGCACGAGATTGCCCATGCCGCGTACTTCGTTGCCGGCATAGACGACGGTGCCGGAATCGGCCGCCTTCACGGTGGCGCCCTTCTCGGCCTGGATGTCGATACCGTCGTTCTTCTGGCCGCCCGAGGTGCCGTAGTTGCCGACGACCTTGCCGTTGATCGGCCAGGCGAAGCGCGGTGGCGGCGTGGCCGGCACGGTCACGCTCTCGGCCGCCGGGCTTAGCGGGGTCGGCTGGCCAGCCGGGGCGGCGGACCGCGGCGCCTCGCCCTGGGACGGCGGCGGCGCCAGCCCCTCGCGCTTGACCGGGCCGGGCGTCGTGGCGCTGGCCGGCGTGGTCTCGCCGGGCACGGAATCAGGGACGTACTTGGCGCCCGGCATTTCCAGACTCTGGCCAGGGCGGAGTTTATAGGGCGGTTGCAGCTTGTTGCGCTCGGCGATGGTCTGGATCGGCACGCCGTACTTGAACGACAGGCCTTCGACTGTGTCCTTGTCCTTCACGACATAGACCGGCACGGCATTGGGTCCGGCGCCGGAGCCGGGATACTCCATGGTGCCTTCACGGGCACCCATGACCGTGTTGCAAGCGCCGAGCACGACCGAAAGCACCGCCATTGTACCCAGCGTGCGCAACCGGCCGGCCCATCGCGAGGGGAAGCGAGGGGCTCTTTTCATGGGCCTATTCTACTGCATCACGATTCCGGCGGGAATCGGGCTCCTGTCGATTTATCGGGGCTTATCCCGCCGGCTACCCCTGGCCCAAAACCGGCAGGGGCCCGGCGACCAGGGGCACGAAGCGGACAGGCATCAGCGTGTCGCGTTGCAGCCCGCTCTCGCTCTTCACGATACGCTCGACGACCTGGGCGGTGGGATCGCGGCCGACCGGCACGATCAGGATGCCGCCCATGGCAAGCTGGTCGATCAGCGCCTGGGGGCGTTCGTCGGCGGCGGCGGTCACGATGATGCGGTCGAACGGCGCCTGGCCCGGCCAGCCCTTGCTGCCGTCACCGATGTCGAACACGACATTGTGGATGCGAAGATCGAGCAGCAGGCGCTCGGCTTCCTTCGACAGCGGCTTGTAGCGCTCGATCGAGTAGACGCGGCGCGCCAGCTTGGCCAGCACAGCGGCCTGGTAGCCCGAGCCGGTGCCGACCTCTAGCACCTTCATGCGCGGACCGACGCGCAGCGCCTCGGTCATGGCGGCGACGACCAGCGGCTGGCTGATGGTCTGACCGAAGGCGATGGGCAGCGCAGTATTCTCCCAGGCGCGCTCGACGAAGGGGCTCGACACGAAGCGCTCGCGATCGACGGCGGCAATAGCCGCCAGCACGTTCTCGTCGACGATGCCCGAATTGCGCAATTCGGCGATCAGGCGCTGCATGGCCGCGACGTTCACGGCGCCCGCCCGGCGTCAACCCGCCGCGAACAACGAGCCGAACTTGCGGCGCGTGGCCTCGTGCGTCAGGTCGAGATGGAGCGGCGTGACCGAGACGTAGCCGCCGCGCACGGCCGTGATGTCGCTTTCCTCGTCGCGGTCGTGCTCGCCTGGCGCATAGGCGATCCAGTAATAGGTGCCGCCGCGCGGATCGGTGCGCTCGACGATGCCGCCGCCGAAGGCGCGCACGCCCTGGCGCGTCACGCGCGTGCCCTTGACCGCACCGGCAGCGACGTCGGGGAAATTCACATTGACCAGTACGTTGCGCGGAAAGCCGCCGGCCAGCACGCGCCGCGCGACGTCGGCGCCGAACTGCGTGGCCGTGTCCCACTTCACCGGATGGGGATGCGTATAGGCCTGACTGAAGGCGATCGACGGGATGCCGAGCAGGCAGCCCTCCATGGCGCCGGCGATGGTGCCGGAATAGGTCACGTCGTCGGCCATGTTGCTGCCGCGGTTGACACCCGACAGCACGATGGTCGGCTTGCGGTCCTTCAGGAGATGCTTGACCGCAAACAGCACGCAGTCGGTCGGCGTGCCTTCCAACGCGAACTTCGTCTCGGAGAGCTGGCGGGCCCGCACGGGATGAGTGAGTGAGAGTGAATGACCGGCGCCACTCTGATTGTATTCCGGCGCCACGATCCATACGTCCGGCGAGAGCTGGGTCGCGATGTCGATCATGGCGTCGAGGCCCGGCGCGTTGATGCCGTCGTCGTTGGTGACGAGGATGCGCGCCTTGCCGAGCTCTTCAGGCGTCATTTGCCCGGCCCCGGGATGGTGGTCATCCCCCCCATGTAGGAACGCAGCGCCTCGGGAATGGTCACCGAGCCATCCTCGTTCTGGTAGTTCTCAAGCACGGCGACCAGGGTGCGGCCGACGGCCAGCGCCGAGCCGTTCAGCGTATGCAGGAAGCGCGTGCCCTTGCCCTCTTTGGGCCGGTAGCGCCCGCCCATGCGGCGGGACTGGTAATCGCCGCAGTTGGAGCAACTCGAAATCTCGCGATAGGCGTTCTGGCCGGGCAGCCAGACCTCGATGTCATAGGTCTTGCGCGACGCAGGGCCCATGTCGCCGCCGCACAGCACGATGGTGCGGAAGGCGAGGCCCAGCCGCTTCAGCACTTCCTCGGCGCAGCCCGTCATGCGGTCGTGCTCGGCCGCCGACTGCTCGGGCGTGGTGATGCTGACCAGCTCGACCTTGGGGAACTGGTGCAGGCGGATCAGCCCGCGCGTGTCCTTGCCGGCGGCCCCCGCCTCCGAGCGGAAGCAGGGCGTGAAGGCGGTGAAGCGCAGCGGCAGTTCCTTCTCGTCCAGCACGGTATCGTTCACCAGGTTGGTGAGCGGCACCTCGGCGGTCGGCACCAGCCAGTAGCCGTTGTCGGTGTGGAACATGTCCTCGGCGAATTTCGGCAGCTGGCCGACACCGTAGGCCGCGTTGTCGCGCACCAGCAGCGGCGGATTGATCTCGGTGTAGCCGCCCTCGGTCGTGTGCAGGTCGAGCATGAACTGCGCCAGAGCGCGCTCCAGCCGGGCGAGATGGGCCTTCAGGAACACGAAGCGCGAGCCCGAGATCTTCACCGCCTGGGC